>NZ_JBJDQT010000016.1:0-37832 GCF_044903565.1 Streptomyces sp. NPDC004065
GTACCCCCCCCGCCCCGGGGCCCCGCGCCCCGCTCCGCGCAGGTTGCCCATCCCTGGCTCCCTACCACCAAAGGGGGGGGAAGGGGGGGGGGGGGGGGCGGGGGGGGCGGGGCGGGCGCGGCCGCCCACCCACGGGTCAGGCGACGGCGTCGTGCAGGCGCGCGGCCTGCTTGTCCTTGAGCGGGCCGATGACCGACAGCGACGGGCGGTGTCCCAGGACGTCCCGGGCGACCTCGCGGACCTGGTCCGGGGTCACCGCCGCCATCCTGGCCAGCATGTCGTCGACGGAGATCTGCTCGCCCCAGCACAGCTCACTCTTGCCGATACGGTTCATCAGCGCACCCGTGTCCTCCAGGCCGAGGACCGTGGAGCCCTGGAGCTGGCCGATGGCGCGGCCGATCTCGTCGTCGGACAGGCCGTGCTCGGCGACGTGGTCGAGTTCGTCGCGGCAGATCTTCAGCACGTCGTGCACCTGGCTGGGGCGGCAGCCGGCGTACACGCCGAACAGGCCGCAGTCGGCGAAGCCGGAGGTGTAGGAGTACACGCTGTAGGCCAGGCCGCGCTTCTCGCGCACCTCCTGGAACAGCCGTGAGGACATGCCGCCGCCGAGGGCGGTGTTGAGCACGCCGAGCGCCCAGCGGCGGTCGTCGGTGCGGGCGAGACCGGGCATGCCGAGGACCACGTGGGCCTGCTCGGTCCTGCGGTTCTGCAGTTCGACCCGGCCGGCGGTGCGCAGTCTGCGGCGGCCGTCGCGCGGGGGGATCGGCTCGGCCAGGTCGCTGTTGAGGGCGCCGGCCTTCTCGAAGGCGGTGCGGACCTGGCGTACGACCCTGGCGTGGTCGATGTTGCCGGCGCAGGCCACGACGAGGTGCGTGGGGTCGTAGTGCTTCTTGTAGAAGCGGCGGATGCGGTCCGCGGTGAGGGCGTTGACCGTGTCGACGGTGCCGAGGACGGGGCGGCCGAGGGGGTTGTCGCCGAACATGGTGTGCGCGAACAGGTCGTGCACGCAGTCGCCCGGGTCGTCCTCGGTCATCGCGATCTCCTCGAGGATCGCGCCGCGCTCCACGTCGACGTCCTCCTCCCGGATCAGCGAGCCGGTGAGCATGTCGCAGACGACGTCGATGGCCAGCGGGAGGTCGGTGTCGAGCACGCGTGCGTAGTAGCACGTGTACTCCTTGGCGGTGAAGGCGTTCATCTCGCCGCCGACCGCGTCCAGCGCGGCGGAGATGTCCAGGGCGGAGCGGCGGGCCGTGCCCTTGAAGAGCAGGTGCTCCAGGTAGTGGGTGGCGCCGTTGAGCGAGGGGGTCTCGTCGCGGGAGCCGACGTGCGCCCAGATGCCGAAGGTGGCCGAGCGCACGGAGGGCAGGGTCTCGGTGACGATGCGCAGGCCGCCCGGGAGGGTGGTCCTGCGGACCGTGCCGATGCCGCCCGCGCCCTTGATGAGGGTTTGGGTACGGGCGACGGCCCGCGCCTCCGAAGAGGTGCGGGCCGTCGCCCTGAAGCCACGGGACGTCACTTGTCGGCGTCGTCCTTCTTGTCGTTGCCGTCCGCCTCGTCCTCGCCCTCGATCACGGGGACGAGGGAGAGCTTGCCGCGGGAGTCGATCTCGGCGATCTCGACCTGGACCTTGTGGCCCACGCCGAGCACGTCCTCGACGTTCTCCACGCGCTTGCCGCCGGCGAGCTTGCGGATCTGCGAGATGTGCAGCAGACCGTCCTTGCCGGGGAGCAGGGAGACGAACGCGCCGAAGGTGGTCGTCTTCACGACCGTGCCGAGGTAGCGCTCGCCGACCTCGGGCATCGTCGGGTTGGCGATGCCGTTGATCGTGGCGCGGGCGGCCTCGGCGGCCGGGCCGTCGGCGGCACCGATGTAGATGGTGCCGTCGTCCTCGATGGTGATCTCGGCGCCGGTGTCCTCCTGGATCTGGTTGATCATCTTGCCCTTGGGGCCGATGACCTCGCCGATCTTGTCGACCGGGATCTTCACGGTGATGATCCGCGGCGCGTTGGGGGACATCTCGTCCGGCGTGTCGATCGCTTCCATCATCACGTCGAGGATGTGGAGGCGGGCGTCACGGGCCTGCTTGAGGGCGGCGGCCAGGACGGAGGCGGGGATGCCGTCCAGCTTGGTGTCGAGCTGGAGGGCGGTGACGAACTCCTTGGTGCCGGCGACCTTGAAGTCCATGTCGCCGAAGGCGTCCTCCGCACCGAGGATGTCGGTGAGGGTGACGTAGTGCGTCTCGCCGTCGATCTCCTGGGAGATCAGGCCCATGGCGATGCCGGCGACCGGGGCCTTCAGCGGCACACCGGCGTTCAGCAGGGACATGGTGGAGGCGCAGACCGAACCCATCGAGGTCGAGCCGTTGGACCCGAGGGCCTCGGAGACCTGGCGGATGGCGTACGGGAACTCCTCGCGCGAGGGCAGCACCGGGAGCAGGGCGCGCTCGGCCAGCGCGCCGTGGCCGATCTCGCGGCGCTTGGGCGAGCCGACGCGGCCGGTCTCACCGGTGGAGTACGGCGGGAAGTTGTAGTTGTGCATGTAGCGCTTGCGGGTCACCGGGGAGAGGGTGTCCAGCTGCTGCTCCATGCGCAGCATGTTGAGGGTGGTGACGCCCAGGATCTGGGTCTCGCCACGCTCGAACAGCGCCGAGCCGTGCACCCGCGGGATGGCCTCGACCTCGGCGGCCAGGGTGCGGATGTCGGTGACACCGCGGCCGTCGATGCGCTTCTTCTCCTTGATGACGCGCTCGCGGACCAGGGTCTTGGTCAGCGCCCGGTACGCGGCGGAGATCTCCTTCTCGCGGCCCTCGAACTCGGGCAGCAGCTTCTCCGCGGCCAGGCCCTTGACGCGGTCCAGCTCGGCCTCGCGCTCCTGCTTGCCGGCGATGGTGAGCGCCTGGGCGAGCTCGGGGCGGACGGCGGCGGTCAGCGCCTCCAGGACGTCGTTCTGGTAGTCCAGGAAGATCGGGAACTCGCCGGTCGGCTTGGCGGCCTTGGCGGCGAGGTCCGACTGCGCCTTGCAGAGCACCCTGATGAAGGGCTTGGCGGCCTCCAGGCCGGCGGCGACGACCTCCTCGGTGGGGGCCTCGGCGCCACCGGCGACCAGCTGGATGGTCCTGTCGGTGGCCTCGGCCTCGACCATCATGATCGCGACGTCGCCGTCCTCCAGGACGCGGCCGGCGACCACCATGTCGAAGACGGCGTCCTCGAGTTCGGTGTGCGTCGGGAACGCGACCCACTGGCCGTTGATCAGCGCGACGCGGACGCCGCCGATCGGGCCGGAGAAGGGCAGGCCGGCCAGCTGCGTGGACGCGGACGCGGCGTTGATCGCCACGACGTCGTACAGGTGGTCGGGGTTGAGCGCCATGATCGTGCAGACGACCTGGATCTCGTTGCGCAGGCCCTTCTTGAAGGACGGGCGCAGCGGGCGGTCGATGAGGCGGCAGGTGAGGATGGCGTCCTCGGAGGGGCGGCCCTCGCGGCGGAAGAAGGAACCGGGGATCTTCCCGGCCGCGTACATCCGCTCCTCGACGTCGACCGTCAGCGGGAAGAAGTCGAGCTGGTCCTTGGGCTGCTTGGACGCGGTGGTGGCCGACAGCACCATGGTGTCGTCGTCCAGGTACGCCACGGCGGAGCCGGCGGCCTGCTTGGCCAGGCGGCCCGTCTCGAAGCGGATGGTGCGGGTGCCGAAGGAACCGTTGTCGATGACGGCTTCGGCGTAGTGGGTCTCGTTCTCCACTAGCGTTTTCTCCTCGTCCTCGTCCCTCCTCGCCCGTGTGGCGGGGGGACGGTGGCGGAGAAGCGCTCCGTCTGGTGCGGGCCGGTCTTCGATCGAAGCACCCGGGACTCGTGCCCGGGGGCCACTACCGAGGACCGGCGGCGGGGAGGTGCGCTTCTCCTCGTTCTGGTGCGCGATGGATGCTCTACCCACTACGGGTAGGACGTATCACGCTGTGTCATGCGTATTGCGTTGTGCTACCACACTACAAAGCGGCAGTCACGGTCCGCACGTCCGGAGTGCGTACGGCAAAGGGAGCGGCCCCCTGTCCCGCGGGAACCGCTCCCTTCACGGCGTCTTACTTGGCGCCCGCCGCACCGCGGCGGATGCCGAGGCGGTCGACCAGCGCGCGGAAGCGCTGGATGTCCTTCTTGGCGAGGTACTGCAGCAGGCGACGGCGCTGACCGACCAGGATCAGCAGACCCCGGCGGGAGTGGTGGTCGTGCTTGTGGGTCTTGAGGTGCTCGGTCAGGTCGGAGATCCGACGGGACAGCAGAGCGACCTGGACCTCGGGGGAGCCGGTGTCACCCTCCTTGGTACCGAACTCGGAAATGATCTGCTTCTTCGTGGCGGCGTCGAGCGACACGCGTACTCCTCATGGTCTGTGAAGGGCCACCGAGTGCCCCCGGTCTACGTCTCGGGGGAGCTTCCACGACTCGGGAGGCGGGGATCCGCTGGGCGCTGCCCCCAGAACCCGCGAACGTGCTGCGGGGGGACTCCGGGGGTGCGTACACAAACGGCCGTCACACAGCGTACCAGGCGGTGGCGGTCCGGTTTCCCCCGCTCCCCGTGAGCCGCCCGGAGGGGCCCCTGGGCCCACTAGGGTGAGCGCTGTCACCGGCAGGCAACACGTCGAACAGGGGGCGCCGCGGCATGGCGGAGTCGGAAGCGGAGATCAGGGCACGCAAGGAGCGGGAGCGCGACGAGCTGTACGCCCTCGACATCTCGGGCGTGGAGTGGCTGTGCGCACCGGGCACGGAGGAGCACGAGGAACGCGTGGAGATCGCCCACCTGCCCGGCGGCGCCGTGGCGATGCGCTCCTCGCTCGATCCGGACACGGTGCTGCGCTACACGGAGGCGGAGTGGCGGGCGTTCGTGCTGGGCGCCCGGGACGGGGAGTTCGACCTGGAGCCGGCGCCGGGCGGCGAGGGCACTCCGGCGCAGTGACCGGGCGGGGAGCGGCGGCGCGGGTGCGCGGGGGGCGCGTCCCCCGGGTGACGCGCCCCTGGGCCGCGGGAGGGTGACCGACCGGTCCCGCACGGCGGCACCGGCTGCAGGCTCCGGGCACCCGACGGCGGCACCGGCTCCGGGCCCGGGGCACCCGCTCGGGCCGCGCCGGCGGGGCGGTGCCCCGGGACTCTCGCCGCGCCGGCGGGCGCCCCGGGGGGCCGGCCTCAGGTGCCCGGCTTGACGGCCTCCACGCCCAGCGCGAGCCAGATCCAGCGCTTGTCCTTGCCCTCCGGGCCGGTGGCCCGCTTCAGCCCGAAGAACAGCCGCCCGTCCCGGACCACCGCGTCCGCGAGGTTGAGGTCGGTCAGCAGCTGGGCCTCGGCGGGCAGGCCGAAGTAGAAGTACGGGGTCTCCCGGCCCGTCGCCGGGTCCAGGGAGACCAGTCCGTTCGGCCGGATGCCGTCGGCGCTGGAGCGGAACGCGAGGAGCCGGTCGCCGCTCATCCGCAGGGGGTACAGCAGCTGGCTGCGGCCCGACTCGAACTTCTTCGTGGTGTGCCCGGTCGCCAGGTCGAACCCGATGATCCAGTTCGAGTTGTCCTCGATCGTGGCGTCCGGGTCCTCCCGGCTCACCAGGAAGACCTGGCCGTCGCCGACGACGGCCCCGGGGCAGTCGTCGATCCCGTTGTACGTCCCGAGGTCCGCGCACTTGGCCAGGTAGTGGCCGCCCTCGAGCCGGATCGTCGCCCGGTAGCGGCCGTCGCGGCCGAGGGAGACGAGGTCCGTGAAGCCGATGTCCCCGGCCGCCGTGGCGAGGACGGGCGGCTCGGCCGACAGCAGGCCGACGTCCTTGACGCCGTCCGCGACCTTGTACGTCCACAGCACCCTGCCCGAGCGCGGGTCCACCTTGAGGACGCGGTAGGACAGCCCCTCGGTGCCCTTGGTCCAGCAGTCGACCCGGATCAGCAGGGCGTCCCCGCCGGCGTTGCCGGCGTCGAAGCAGTCGCCGGTCTGTTCCCGGTTCCACAGCTGCTTGCCGGTGTCCATGTCCCAGGCGCCGGAACCCTGCGCCCAGGACACGATCACCGTGGAACGGGTGAGGGTCAGGCCCATCGGGTCGCCGTCGGCGCCCGTGCTGCGCGTCTTGTACCGCGCCTCCCACAGCTTGGTGCCGTTGTCCAGGTCGACGAGGGCCACGTGGTCGCACACGGCGTGCCGGTCGGTGCTCGACCGGAACAGCACGGCGGTGCGGTCGTCGGCCGTGACGTGGCGTGTCGTCCCGCATATCAGGCCGCGGAACTTCAGCTTCCAGGTCTCTTGGCCCGGCTTGGCGTCCTTGCCGACCGGGAAGGCGGCGAGCGAGCTGTTGATCCCCTTGACGAACAGTTTGTCCGTCGCCCACATGCCGGGCATGTCGTACGACTCCCCCGGGCCGAGGTCGTCGACGGAGAACCGGAACGCCATGCGTCCCGCGGTGCTCGCGGGCCGCTTCTCGACGGGCTCCCGGATGTCGTCCGGCGCCGGGGCGGCCGCCCTGCTGCCGCCGGCCGGCCTGCTGTCGTCCCCCGCGGACGACAGCAGGGCGGCGACGCCCACGGCGGCGGCCAGGACGGCGGCCAGCGCGCCGCCGAGGAGTCTTCGGCGGCGTCCGCGGGCGGCGGCCCGGTCGGCCGCCACGCTGGACTCGGTGAACATGGAGGGGGGCGGGCCGAAGCTCACGCGGCAGGGTCCCTTCGTCGCACGGTCGCACCCCACCGCGAGGTCGCGCGGTGCGTGCCTGGCCGTTTCTGATCGTGTGTGCTGGTGGTGTGGGCCGGTCGGGCGGGCCGGACGTACGTGCCGGTCGTGTGGCCCGGTCGAGCGGGCCGGACGTACGTGCCGGTCGTGCGTCCCGGTCGAGCGGGCCGGACGTACGTGCCGGTCGTGCGTCCCGGTCGTGCGTCCCGGACGTACGTGCCGGTCGTACGTGCCGGTCCTGTCGTGCGAGGCCGGCGAGAGGCCGGCTGGTCAGCTGGTCAGCGACCGGACGGTGGCGTACACGTCGAAGACCGCCAGGGCCAGCGGTACGAGGGTCAGCAGGACGAAGCCCTCGGCGATCTCCAGGAAGCGGCCCCAGAAGGGGCTCAGTCCGGTGCGCGGCACGATGAGGCCGATGGCGGTGACGAGCGCGGCCGCCGCCGCGATCGCCGCGACCAGCCAGACGGTCCGCAGGTCGAGGTCGCCGCGGTCGCCCCGCAGGGCCGCGGCCACGTACGACGGCGGCGGGTTGAGGGCCAGGCCCAGGCCGAGCAGGACGAGCGAGGCCAGGCCGGCCGCCAGGACGGGGGCGACCTGGGCGGTGTAGCGGAAGAGCTGGGCGCGTGCCAGCAGGGCGAGTCCGGTGGCCAGGGCGAGCAGCTGGGCCCAGACGCCGTCGGAGAAGCCGAGGACGGCCGAGGCGCCGACCGCGGTGAGCGCGCAGCCGCCGACCAGGCCCACCAGCAGTTCGTGGCCGCGGCGCGCCTGGGCCGCGATCCGCTCGGCGTCGACCGGTTCGTGGGCCGCCGCGGACCGGTCGCCGCGGCCGGGGCCCGCGGCGCCGCGGGGCGGGTCGAAGCCGATCGGCAGGCGGGCGAAGCGCAGCGACAGGCCGGGCAGGAAGGCGAGCGCGCCGACGGCGACCGGGGCGCACAGCGCGGCGGTCCGGGACGGCGTCCAGTGCGCGAGGATCGCGGTGAACACGGCGATCAGGCTGACGGCGGACGCGAACACGAAGGCGACGAACGGGCCGTCGCCGCTCGGTGAGCACAGGGTCAGGACGACCGAGGCCACCAGTACGGCCGCGCAGGCGAGGAGGAACTGGAGCTTTCCGGGGCCCTGCCCGTCCGTGAGCGGGAGGATCCCCGACCCGGCCACCGCTACGCCCGGCAGGGCGCCGAGGCCGAGGGCGACGGCGGAGGCGCGGTCGTCGTAGACCCGGGCCCGTACACAGGCCAGGACGACCAGGAGCAGACCGGTGACCCCGGCCAGGACGCCGGGCAGGCCGTGCATGTCGTGCCGCGGGTCCGCGGTCCAGGCGACGAAGGCCAGCAGGGCGGGCAGGACCGCGCCGCCGACGAGTCCGGCGGCCCGGGTCAGGCCGCCGTGCCACAGGGTGTGTTCGCGGGTCACGGCGGAGGCGACCGCGTCGGAGACGTCGTCGAAGACGGCCGGGGGCAGCGACTCGGAGAAGGGCCGCAGGGTGAGCAGTTCGCCGTCGAGGATGCGCTGCGCGGCGAACGAGCGGGAGCTGTCCAGGACGGTGCCGTCGCGGCGTACGAGGTGGTAGCCGACCGGCGCGCCCTCGGCGGGGCTCTGCCGGGAGAGCCGGAGGATCTCCGGGTAGATGTCGGCGACCGGGATGTCGTCGGGCAGTGCCACGTCGATCCGGCTGTCGGGCGCGACGATGGTGACCCGGCAGAAGCCGAGCCCCGGGCCGGTTCCGGAGGGCACTCCGGGGCCGGTGCCGCCCGTTCCGGTGGCCGTCGCGGAGGCCGTGATGCTCACCTGCTGCTCCCCCTCAGTGATGGTTCTGCGACTGCGATGTGAAGGTCCTGCGCCCTTCGGCCGGGACCGTGCGCCGGTGGTGCGGCGCGGCGGTGCGAAGGGTGCCGACCGGCCGCATCCGGGACGCCGTCGGGCCGCCCGTCGTGCGGATTGCCCCGATTTCCCGGCCTGTTCCGCGTGTGCTCACGCGAACATCCGGCACCCTACCGCCCCTTGGCCGCTGCCGAAGTCAGTAGGATCACGCGGCGGCCTGCGTCCCCCGGCACGGGGCGGCGGCGTCCGCCTGACACGGGGTGGCGGACGGTTACTTCTCGGGGCCCGGCAAGGGAATTGGTGAGCAGTGAGCCACATCGTCGTCAAGCGTCCGCCCAGGGTGCTGCCGTCCGAGGTGCCCACGGACGAAGTCGTCCTGCAGCCTCCGCCCGAGCTGCCGCGGGGGCATCAGGAGAGCGTCCTGATGCAGCTGCTGCCCACGCTCGGCATGGGCGGTTCGGTGGTGTTCTTCTTCACCAGCGGACAGCCGTTCATGAAGATCATGGGCATGGTGATGATCGCCTCGACGGTGGCCATGTCCGTCGCGATGGTGGTCCGCTTCCGGCGCGGCTCCCAGGGGCAGTTGGCGGATCTGCGCCGCGACTATCTGAGCCATCTGGCGCAGACGCGGCGGGCCGCCCTGGACACCGCGCGGGCGCAGCGCGACGCGCAGTACTACCTGCACCCCTCGCCCGACCAGCTGTGGGCGCTGGTCGCCGAGGGCAGCCGGGTGTGGGAACGGCGGCCGGGCGACGAGGACTTCGGCCAGGTCCGCATCGGTCTGGGCCCGCAGGCGCTGGCCACTGCGCTGGTCGCCCCGCAGACCGCTCCGGTGGAGCAGCTGGAGCCGCTGACGGCGGGCGCCCTGGAGCGCTTCCTCGCCGTGCACGGCACCCTGGACGCGCTGCCGATGGCGATCTCGCTGCGCGCCTTCCACCATGTCACCGTCAGCGGCGACGCCGACTGCGTGCGGTCCTCGGCGCGGGCGCTGGCCGGTTCGCTGGCCGCGCTGCACTCGCCGGAGGACCTGGTGCTGGTCGTGGCGGCGGGCCGGGAGGCGCTCGAGCACTGGGAGTGGGCGAAGTGGCTGCCGCACACCCAGGCGGCGGACGCGGTCGACGGAGCGGGCACCCGCCGGCTGATCGGCGCCGACGGCCGGGAGCTGGAGGACCTGATCTCCGCCCGGCTCACCGGCCGGCCCCGGTTCCACCCGGACGCGGCGCCGCTCGCGGAGGAGCCGCACATCGTGGTCTTCCTGGACAGCCTGTCGCTGCCGCCCGACTCGGTGCTGGCCGGCCCGGAGGGCCTGCAGGGCGTGACCCTCGTCGAGGTGGTCCCGGGCGAGGTGGGCGCTCCGGCCGGGGACCTCTCCGTCGTCGTACGGCCCGGGGTGCTGCGCCTGGAGTCCGGTCACGGGGCCGTGTACGAGGGTGTGCCGGACGCGCTGTCGCGGGAGTCCGCGGAGGCGCTCGCCCGGCAGCTGGCGCCGCTGCGGGTGGCCTCCGGCGGGGACGACGGCGAACCGCTGCTGGCCAACCTGGAGTTCACGGACCTGCTGGGTCTCGGGGACGCCGCGTCGGTGGACACCCGGCGCACCTGGCGGCCGCGCGCGCTGGCCGAACGGCTGCGGGTGCCGATCGGTGTGGGTGAGGACGGCCGGCCGGTGATGCTGGACCTGAAGGAGGCCGCGCAGGAGGGCATGGGGCCGCACGGCCTGTGCGTGGGCGCCACCGGCTCCGGCAAGTCGGAGCTGCTGCGCACGCTGGTCCTCGGCCTGGCGGTCACCCACTCCTCCGAGACGCTGAACTTCGTCCTCGCCGACTTCAAGGGCGGCGCCACCTTCGCCGGCATGGCGCAGATGCCGCACGTCGCCGCGGTGATCACCAACCTGGCGGACGACCTGACCCTGGTGGACCGCATGGGCGACTCCATCCGCGGCGAGCTGAACCGCCGTCAGGAGCTGCTGAGGGACGCGGGCAACTACGCGAACATCCACGACTACGAGAAGGCGCGCGCGGCGGGCGCCCCGCTGCAGCCGATCCCCTCGCTGGTGCTGGTCATCGACGAGTTCAGCGAACTGCTCACCGCCAAGCCGGACTTCATCGACATGTTCGTCCAGATCGGCCGCATCGGCCGGTCGCTCGGCGTGCATCTGCTGCTGGCCTCGCAGCGTCTGGAGGAGGGCCGGCTGCGCGGCCTGGAGACCTATCTGTCGTACCGGATCGGTCTGCGCACCTTCTCCGCGGCGGAGTCGCGCGCGGCGCTGGGCGTCCCGGACGCCTACGAGCTGCCCAACGTGCCCGGTTCCGGGTTCCTGAAGTACGGCACCGACGAGATGGTGCGGTTCAAGGCGGCGTACGTGTCCGGGGTGTACCGCTCGGGGGCGCAGCGCCCGGCGGCCGGGGGCGGGGCGCTGCCGGTGGACCGGCGTCCGGTGCTGTTCACGGCCGCGGAGGTGCCGGTGCGGTACGCGCCGGTGCCGCGGCAGCGCACCGGGAGCGGTCCCGCGGCCGACGACGCGCTCGCGGACACGGTGCTGGACGTGATCGTGCGCCGGCTGGAGGCGCAGGGCCCGGCGGCCCACCAGGTGTGGCTGCCGCCGCTGGACAGCCCGCCGTCGCTGGACGGGCTGCTGCCGGGGCTGAGCGCGGTGCCGGGCCGCGGGCTGACCCAGCCCGGTTACGAGGGCGCGGGGCGGCTGGTGGTGCCGGTCGGCCTGGTCGACAAGCCGTACGAACAGCGCCGCGACCCGCTGTGGGTGGACTTCTCCGGGGCGGCCGGCCATATGCAGGTAGTGGGCGGCCCGCAGTCGGGCAAGTCCACTCTGATCAGGTCGCTGATCTGCGCGTTCGCGCTCACCCACACCCCGCACGAGGTCCAGTTCTACGGGCTGGACTTCGGTGGCGGCGGCATGGCGGCGGTGGCCGGGCTGCCGCATGTGGGCGGGGTGGCCTCGCGGCTGGACCCGGAGCGGGTGCGGCGCACGGTCGCCGAGGTGTACGGCGTGCTGACCCGGCGCGAGGAGTACTTCCGCTCCGCGGGCATCCCGTCGATCGCGGACTTCCGCGCCCGCCGGGCCCGCGGCGACATCACGGTGACCGACCAGCCGTGGGGCGACGTGTTCCTGGTCATCGACGGCTGGGGCAACTTCCGCGCGGACTACGAGGCGCTGGAGCCCGTGGTGCTGGACATGGCGGCGCGGGGTCTGGGCTACGGCGTCCACGTGATCCTGACGGCCTCGCGGTCGATGGAGGTCCGGGCGAACATGAAGGACCACCTGATGAACCGCCTGGAGCTGAGGCTGGGCGACACCATGGACTCCGAGATCGACCGGAAGGTGGCGGCGAACGTGCCCGCGGGGGTGCCCGGCCGGGGTGTCTCACCGCAGAAGCTGCACTTCATGGCGGCGGTGCCGCGCATCGACGGCCTGACGTCCGACACCGAGCTGGCCGAGGCCACGCAGGCGCTGGCCGCGGAGGTGTCCCGGCACTGGCAGGCACCGGGCGCGCCCGGGGTGCGGCTGCTGCCGCGCGAGCTGCCGGCCGCCGAGCTGCCGGCGGGCGACCGCTTCCCGCGGCGCGGGATCGCCTTCGGGCTGGACGAGAACGACCTGGAGCCGGTCTTCGTCGACTTCGAGCAGGACCCGTTCTTCCTGGTCTTCGGTGAGAGCGAGTCGGGCAAGTCGAATCTGCTGCGGCTGCTGATCAAGCAGTTGACGGAGCGTTACACGGCTGACGAGTGCAAGCTGTTCGTCGTGGACAACCGGCGGTCGCTGCTGGGCGTGACACCCGACTCGCACCTGGCGGAGTACATCCCGATGTCCAACGCCATGGAGCACCACATGGTGGCCCTGGCGAACCTGATGCAGCGCCGCACGCCCACCGCCGATGTGACGGCACGTCAGCTGCGCGAGCGGAGCTGGTGGCAGGGGCCGACGGTGTACGTGGTCATCGACGACTACGACCTGGTGTCCACCTCCAGCGGCAACCCGCTGAGCGGGCTGACGGAGCTGCTGCCCTTCGCCCGGGACGTCGGTGTGCGGTTCATCATCGCGCGGTCGACGGCGGGTGCGGGCCGCACCTCTTACGAGCCGTTCATGCAGCGGATGCAGGAGCTGGGCGCGCAGGGCGTCGTGCTGGCGGGCGACCCCGCGGAGGGCGAGATCCTGGGCGGCGTACGCCCGCGGCCGATGCCGGCGGGCCGGGGCGTCTTCGTCTCCCGGCGGCGCGGCAGGCCGCTGGTGCAGACGGGTCTCCTCCCGCAGGACACGGCCTGACGGACCGGGTGCCGAAGACCCCCGCCGGGCCGCCCGGGTGCCCCTGGCCGGTGCCCCGGCGGGGTCGCCGGCCGGCGTGGTGGCCCGACCCGCATGACGAAGGGGGCCCACTTCTGGAGTGGGCCCCCTTCGTCGTCGTACGGCCGGTTCGGCCCCGTGGGCGGACGGCGCCGGCCTCGGCGGCCGGGGTGGGCACCTCCCGCGCATGCCCAGCCCGGCCTCACGCGCCGGCCGCCGCCCGCGTCACAGGAAGTAGCTCGCGGCCTTCTTGTCCCCGGCGCGGTAGTCACCGCCGGCGAGGTGCACGCGGTGCGTGATGTCGACCAGCGCCTGGTGGATGGCCCGGGCGTGCCGGTCCCATTCGCCGGACTTGCTCTGGAAGGCGTTGTAGGCCTCGCCGCCCCAGCCCTCGGCCGCCTCGAGCACGGCCTTCTTCAGTGCCTCGAGGTTCTCCTCGAGGGCCTTGGCCTGGTTGCCGAGTTCCGTGGTGAGCGCGTCGAGGGTGCCGTACTTGACGGCGAGGTCGTCGTAGTGGACGCCGGACATGGTTGCCTCGTCTCCCTAGTGGTGTGGGGCGGACCTTCGTACGGTCCGCGGAACAGCGCTGTCGGGCGGTCCCGGTGGCCGGGCCGCCGCACGGGTCAGTAGCTGTTGAGCGCCGAGGTGCTGCCGCCGAGGTCGACGTTGATCTTGGTGATCTGCGCGTGGATCTCGTCCTCGAGGGCGTTCTTGTCCGACTTGGTCATGTGGATCTTCTCGAGGAACTCCTCGAGCATGCGCCCGATCTGCGCCATCTCCGTGTTGATCTGGTGCTGCTTGTCGTTGAACGCCTTGGCGCCCTGGCCCGTCCAGTTGGACTCGATCATGTCGATCGTCCCCTGGAGGTGGGCGAGCTGCTTGCGGATCGACTCGTAGCGGTCGATGACGTTCGTCTGGAGTTTCTGGACCCGGTCGTCCGCGAACTTACGGCCGTCGGCCATGTCAGTACTCTTCCTTTCCCGAGAAGAAGAGGAAGCACGTCGTCTTCTCTCCCCGTTTTTCGTCGCCCGCCCCGGGCGACCTGGTCGCTCAAGTCCTCATGTCTGCAACGCGATCACTCTAGCCACCTCCGCCGACAGTCCCAACTGCCGTTGCCGCGTGGCCAATGCGAACGACGGCAATGAGTCACCGTCACCGGGCGCCGGTGGCCGCGCCCTTCTTGCGCCGTGCGTCGCGGACGGCGACCGCGGCGCCCCCGAGGGCGGCGACCAGGACGGCCGCGGTCACGATCGTGTACGTCGCGAGGCGGGCGTTGCGTTCATCGGGGCTCTCGCCGAGCCGGAGCCGGGCGGGCGTGGGCGCCTGGGCCCGGGTGAGTCCGTCGCGGGGTGCGGGCGAGGCCACCGGGTGTTCGTCCTCGGTCAGGGCGCGGACCGGGTCGACCACGCCCCAGCCGACGAGGCGGTCGTGACCGGCGATGGTGCGCTCCGCGGTCTGCTCGATCTGGGCGACCACCTCGCGTGCGGTCCAGTCGCGGTGCCGGGCCCTGATGAGCGCGGCGACGCCGGCGACGTACGGCGCGGAGAAGCTCGTGCCGTTGTCGAGGCAGTGGCCGCCCCTGGGGACGGTGGAGATCATGTCGACGCCGGGGGCGGCGACTCCGACGAAGGAGCCCGACTGGGAGAAGGAGGCGCGTTCGTTGTTGCGGTCGGAGGCGGCCACCGCGAGCACTCCGTCGTAGGAGGCGGGGTAGGTCCGTTTGACGTTGCCGCCCAGGCCGTCGTTGCCGGCGGAGGCCACCACGACGATGTTCCGGGCGAGCGCCGCGTCGATCGCCTGCTTGAGGGATGGGGCCGGTTCGACCGCGTTGGAGGTGTCCTGGGAGATGTTGATGACGTCGGCGCGGGCGCGGACGGCGTACCGGATCGCGTCGGCCAGGGTCCGGGCGGTGCCGTGGCCCTCCGCGTCGTTCTGCTTGACGGGGATGATCACGGACTCGGGCGCCAGTCCGACGAAGCCGCTGCCCTTCAGCGGGCGGGCGGCGATGATGCCGGCGACCTTGGTGCCGTGGCCGACCGTGTCCGTGGTCGCGGGGGTGCCGGCTCCCTCGACCTTCTTGCCCTTGTCGTCCTTGGCGCGCAGGAGGTTCTTTCCGCTCTTGGTGTCCACGGCCCGGGCGAGCTGCGGGTTCTTCACGTCCACGCCGGTGTCGATCACCGCGACGCGCACGCCGCGCCCCTTGGACCGGGCCCACAGCTGGTCCAGGTTGACCCGCTGCAGGGCCCACGGGCGGCCGGGATAGACCTTGTTGGGGAACTGGCACTGGTCCGGGAAGGAGTCGTCCGCCGCCGCCTGCGGGGCGGGGAGGGCGGCCGCGGCGACCAGGGCCGAGGCCGCCACCGCCGCCACGCGGCGCGACAGACGTGACAGACGTGGCGGACGAGACAGGCGGGACGGACGGGACGGACGGGGGGCCGGGTGCGACATCGTCTCCGCCCTTCTCACGAGCCCTGCGGCCGGCGTGCCGCGGCCGTCGACAGGCGGGGGCCCGTGGGCAGGAACTCCGACCAGGCGACGGGGACCGGCGCCGGGGTCACATCGGCGTACCCGAGCCGGGTCTGCGCCTCCCGCGCCTCCTGCTGGAGTCGCCGGCGCTGCTCGGCCGTCGTGCCGATGCCGGCGTCGTCGGTGGCGCTGTCGGCGTTGGACTGCAGCACGTAGCGCAGACCGGTGTCGGTGACCAGGAACACCGGGCCCGCCTTGGTCTCCCGGCCCTGGAACTGGCGGTAGACCTGCCCGGAACCGGGGGTGACATAGGCGCTGGCGGAGCCGATGGGCAGCGGTGCGGGGAAGTCCGCGCCCGCCCACGTGCCGAGGGTGGTGCGGCCGTCGCCGTCCACCGCCTGCAGCACGTTGCAGACGGTGCTGCGGCTGCCGGCCCGGCCGGAGGCGTCGTTCACCGGCACGGGCGCCTCGGCGGGCCAGCGGTGCTCGGTGCCGAACGCCGCCTCGCCCGGGTCGATCGCGCCGGGGCTCACCTGCCGTGCCTGGCCGGCCTGGCCGAGTCCGGCCAGGTCCTTGCTGAACAGCAGCAACTGGGCGACGAAGGCGGACACCTTGGCCACCCGGTGGGGCAGCACCACGTAGTACTGCACCCTGTTGTTGTCCAGCGCCTTGAGCACCATGCCGACCCTGTTGGCCGTGGCGTCCAGCCCGCCGGGGGCGCCGGCGGGGGCGCCCGGGACGCCGTCGATCCGCGGGAAGGCGACCGGGTCGCCCGTGTGCAGGGTCGCCAGCCACTGCCGCGACACGCGCTGCGGCTCGCGGTCCGAGCCGACGACGGCGCGCAGCAGCAGCTCGTCGCCGGCGGGGACCGCGTACGCCGTGCCGCTCGCGTCGACGATCCAGCGCCTGCCGTCGGGGCCGGCGACGTAGAGGAGCTGGCCGCCGCGCAGCCGCTGCCGGCCCTCCGTCCGCCCCATGTCGCGGCCGGCCAGGACCAGTGCCGCCTTCTGGATGGAGCGGCCGCCGGCGCCCGGGCGTTCGCAGACGGCCCAGCGCTTGGCGGCGCCGGCCTCCTGGGCGGACGGCAGGCGGTCGGGGGCGTAGGGGATGCCGACGGTCACGCCGTGCGGGATCCGGCCGCTGTCGAGCACCGACTCGGCGACCGTGACGACCTCGCCCTTGCCGGGGTCGAGGAGGAGCTTGGCCGAGGCCATGTTCAGCACCGGGTGCAGCTGCACCTTGCCGCCGGTCTTCAGCACGACGTAACGCGTCGTCGACTCGCTGGCGATGATGACCTTCTCGTTGGGGGTGTCCCAGCCCTTGGGGGCGGCCGGCCGGAACATCCCCCAGGCGCCGAAGACGGCCATGACGAGCACACCGGTGATCACGCCGGGCAGCACCGCGCGCACCGGCCGCGGCGCGTTCTCCTCCGAGCCGTCGGGCGACGACCGCACGAAGGACGCGAGCATACGGCGCTTCGCGAAGGTGTAGGCGTTGAGCTGGTCCCGCCGAGATGCCATCTGTGCCTGTCTCTCCCCGTGTTGGCGAGGCCCGAGGCCGCGGGGTCGGGGCCGTCCCGCCCCCCGGTGTCGGACCGAGCCCCTACTATGCCTGGTGTCCGCCGGGGCTCGCGGAGCAGGTAGGGTACCTGGGCCCTCAAGGGCCTCGTGATATGCGGAAAAACGCTGCGAGTTGTGAGCGAATCGGGGGGATGGAGTGATGGCTTCCGGGACACGGACACGTCCCGGCGCCGGGGCGCCGGCGCGGGACTCCGCGGCACCCGCGCCCGGCCCGGAAGCGCCGCCGTCCGCCGCGGCGGCCCGCCCCGCGACGCCGGGCGCGGTCCACCTTCGCACGCACCGGGGGCGGACCGGCGCGTTCCGGCTGCAACGGCTCGTGCTGGTCGAGAGCGCGGCCGCCGCGCTGCTGGTGGGCTGGGCCGTCGGCCCCGTCGCCCTGGTGCCGGCCGGTGCCGTGGCCGTGGCGCTGGTCCTGCTCGCCTTCGTCCGCCGCCGGGGCCGCTCGCTGCCCGAATGGCTGGCCACCGTACGGGCGTTGCGGGCACGGCAGCGGCTGGCCGCGAGCACCCCGGTGCCGGAGGGCACCGAGCCGTCGCTGGCGCCCGCCGTGGAGTGCGAACCGCGGCTGCGCACCTGCTCCTGGGGCGGCCGGGACCGCCGGCCCGTGGGCATGGTCGGGGACGGCACCTTCCTGAGCGCGGTGGTCCAGGTGGAGGCCGACGTCACCGCGCTGCGGGCCGAGCGGGGGCGCCGGCCCCTGCCGGTCGGGCCGGTGCGGGACGCGCTGGAGGTGGACGGCATCCGGCTGGAGTCGGCGCAGATCGTGCTGCACACCCAGCCGGCGCCGGCGCTGCACCTGCCGCAGCACTCGGTCGCCGTGACGAACTACGCGCCGCTGCAGGAGCTGACCGGCGCCCCGGCGGTGCGCATCACCTGGATCGCGCTGAAGCTCGATCCGGAGCTGTGCCAGGAGGCGGTGGCCGCGCGCGGCGGCGGTCTCGTGGGCGCGCAGAGATGCCTCGCGCGGGTCGCCGACCACCTCGCGAGCCGGCTCACCGGGGCGGGGTTCCGCACGACCGTGCTCGACGAGGAGGAGCTGACCGCCGCGCTCGCCACGTCGGCGTGCGCCAACCCGCTGGTGACGGCCGAGGCGGGGCGGACCGGGGCGCGGGAGCGGCGCACGGAGGAGTCCGGGCGCAGCTGGCGCTGCGACAACCGCCGCCACACGACCTATTGGATACGGCGCTGGCCCCAGCTCGGCGGCCGGGGACCGTCCCTGCCGCAGCTGGTGGCGCGGCTGACCGCCGTGCCGGCCCTGGCCACCACGTTCAGCCTCACCCTCTTCCGCGGGGAGCGGCAGGAGACGGTGCTGTGCGGGCATGTGCGGGTGACCGGGCGCGGTGACGACGAACTGGTGGCCGCGCGGCGCGCGGTGCAGGACGCCGCCCGGGAGATGGGCGTGGGCCTGACCCGGCTGGACCGGGAGCAGGTGCCCGGCGTGCTCGCCACACTGCCGCTGGGAGGTGCCCGATGACCACCGTGACCCCACCGGACGAGAGCCGTCCGGGCGCCGGCCGCGCCCTTGCCGCGGCCCGGCTGCGCGGCGGCCTCGGGCTGCTCGGCCCGCGGCACGGACGGCACGCGCTGCCCGCGGAGCAACTGGACGCGCTGGCGCTGCCCATCGGCGACGACGGTGTCGTGGCCGGCGTGGACGCCGAGGGGCGGCCCGCCGTCCTGGGCCTCAACCGGCCCACGCCGTACGACGTCGTGCTCATCGGCAGTCTGTGGACCGCGCAGGTCCTCGCCCTGCGGGCGGCGGCCACCGGGGCGCGTGTCGCCGTGGAGACGGGCCGCCCCCAGTCCTGGATGCAGATGGTGCACGCGATGGGCGGCGGGCAGAACGGCCTCGCCGTGTACGAGGTGGGCCGGGTGCCCCCGCAGGGCGCGTCGGCCGGTACGCCGGTGCTGGTCGTGCGGGACTGCGGCATGCGGCCCCCGCGCGGCCGGGTGGTGTCGGGTCCCTGGCAGGCCGTGGTGACCCTGCTGCCGTACATGAGTCCGGTGGCCCCCCGGCTGATACGGCAGGCGCGGCTGGTCGGCGTCCAGCGGATCTCGCCGGACGAGGCGGCCGAGTTGGGCCGCACGATGGCGCTGCCGCGGGCCGACGTGGAGTCGCTGCCCACCCTCGCCGACGGTGTCACCCTGTGGTGCGCCGACCGCGACCGGCAGTACGTGATGACGCAGCCCACCGACGCCGAGATCGGACTGCTGGGCACACCGCGGCGCATGGACTGAGCGCGCCCGAACGATCGCCTGTCCCCGCGCGGTTGAGCGCTTGCCGACGGTTTGCCCGCTTCCGCGCCGGCGGTTCGCCCCGCTTCGGCGGCCGTGCGCGTGTCCGGCTCGTGAACCGGGAGGCGGCCGGGGCGCCGTGGACCGCGGCGGAGGGCTGGACGGGCCTGCCGCGGGCGTGCCCGTGGTGATTAGGCTGCCTGTACGACAAGAACGGTCGCCCCAGCACGGCATGAGGGTGCTCGACCACACCAGGAGGAACTGTGAACAGCGATCGGGACGGGATCCGCGGGGGCTGGGGCACACCCGGCGATGACCAGTCCGACGCGGAGTCCGCCGTCGAGACGACGGGCGAGTTCACCATCGACTACGCGCCGCCTGCCTGGTACACGCAGAACGCCGCGGGTGCGGCGGGCGACGGGGCGCAGACCCCGGCCGCCCCGCCCGCGCCCGCCACCCCCGCGCCGCCCCCGCCCGTCGGGCCCCCGGTCGACCTTCCCGGCCCGCCGCCGGGCAGCGGTTTCCAGCCCGCCTGGGCGCCCGCGCCCGCCGCCCCGCCCGCGGAGGCCGCCGCGCCGGCGGTGCCTCAGGCGGAGGACGCCGGCAACGGCGACCTCGTCAGCGGCGCCACGATGCGGATCTCCGCGGCGGCTCTCAAGCGCGAGTTCGCGGAGCGGTCGCAGGCGGAGGGGGCGGCCGACGGAACCGGGGGGAGCGACGCGGCCGGTGAGGACGCCGCACCGGGCGTGCACGGGGCGGCGGGCGCCGAGGACTCCGCCCAGGCGGCGCCGACGCCCGCGGCCGGCCGGCAGGAGCCGGGTGACGGCGCCGCCGCTCAGGAGGGCACGGTCGCCGCGGACGGTACGGCCGTGCAGGACGGCACGGTCGCCGCGGACGGTACGGCCGTGCACGACGGCACGGTCGGCGAGGCGGAGGAGCCCGCGTCGGAACTCGGGGCGGAGGGGTCCGCAGCGGAGCCCGGGTCCGCCTCCGAGGGCGGGGAGCCGTCCGCGCCGGAAGGCCGGGCGGAGGACCCGGCCGGGGCGCAGGCCGTCGCCGGTGCGGAGCCGGACGGCGCCGAGTCCGCTGACGTGGAGGCGCACGCGGGCGTGGCGGCCGACGGGACCGACGGGACCCATGCCGATGGGGCCGATGGGGCCGACGAAGCCGGCAAGGCCGATGAAGCCTCCGGGGCCGGCGTGAGCGGTGCCGTCGAGGGTGCCGCCGATTCGGGCGCCGGGGAGGGCGACGCGCAGGCGGAGGCGGGCGCGGAGCCCGCCGCGGCCCCGGCACCGGACGCCCCCGGGCCCGAGGCCGGGCCCGCCGAGGTGCGCGACGCCGTGCCCCCGGCCGACGCTCCGGGCACGGGCGCGGACCGCGGGGACGACCAGGGCGTCCAGGACGCGGTGCCCGCCGCCGTGCGGGACGCCGGCGCCGACGAGGTGCGGGACGCCGTGCCCCAGGACGCCGTGCCGGCCGACGGGGCCGGGGCCGGCGTACAGGACGCTCCGCCCGCGTGGGGTCCCCCGCCCGCGCCGCAGGACGCGGTGCCGCCGCTGCCTCCGTCCTTCCCGCCCGCCTCCCCGGCTCCCGCGGACCAGTGGCCCGCCCAGCCGCAGGCGCAACCCCAGCAGCCGCCCTTCCAGCCCGCGTCCGAGCCCCAGCCCCAGCCCCAGCCCCAGCCCCAGCAGCCGCCCTTCCAGCCGCAGCCGCCGCAACCCGCGCCAGCCGCCTGGAACGCCGCCCCGCCCCCGGGGCCGCAGCCGCAGGCCGGGCCGCCCGTTCCCCCGGCGCCGGCGACCGGTTACGGCTTCCCGCAGCCCGCCGCGGAACCCGCACCCGCGCCCGCCCCTGCGCCGACCCCTGCCCCTGGTCCTGCCCCTGCTCCCGCGGCACCGCAGCCCGCGCAGCCCGACCCGGCGCAGGGGGGCTACGGTTACCCCACTGCCGGTGCGCCCGCCCCCGCCGCCGCCCAGGGCGGATACGGCTTCCCGCTGCCGCAGCCGGGCGCCCCGCAGCCGCCTGCCCACCCCGGGGGGTACGGCTTCCCGCAGCCGCCCGACCGACCGGACCTGCCGCAGCCGCCCCAGGCCGCCCAGCAGCCGCAGCCCCACGCGCAGCAGCCCCCCGCGCCGCAGGCCGCACCGCAGCCCCCGCAGCAGCCCGCCGACCCGCGGGCCGGCTCGGCCTGGCCGCAGCCCATACAGCACGACCAGCGCCGCCCCACCAACCCCGGTGCCGCGCCGCTCGGTTACACGGCGGCGGTGGAGCTGTCCTCCGACCGCCTGCTCAACAACAAGCGGCAGAAGGCGCGCAGCGGACGGCCGGCCGCCGCCCCGTCCCGTTTCCGGCTCGGCGCGAAGAAGGAGGAGGCCGAGCGGCAGCGCAAGCTGGACCTGATCCGCACGCCGGTGCTCTCCTGCTACCGGATCGCGGTCATCAGCCTCAAGGGCGGTGTCGGCAAGACGACCACGACCACCGCGCTCGGCTCCACGCTCGCCAGCGAGCGGCAGGACAAGATCCTCGCCATCGACGCCAACCCGGACGCCGGCACGCTGGGCCGCCGGGTGCGCCGGGAGACCGGGGCCACCATCCGTGACCTGGTGCAGGCGATCCCGTATCTCAACTCGTACATGGACATCCGGCGGTTCACCTCGCAGGCGTCCTCCGGTCTGGAGATCATCGCCAACGACGTCGACCCGGCCGTGTCCACGACGTTCAACGACGAGGACTACCGGCGCGCCATCGACGTCCTGGGCAAGCAGTACCCGATCATCCTCACCGACTCCGGCACGGGTCTGCTCTACAGCGCCATGCGCGGTGTGCTGGACCTCGCGGACCAGCTCATCATCATCTCCACGCCGTCCGTGGACGGAGCCAGCAGCGCCAGCACGACCCTGGACTGGCTGTCGGCGCACGGGTACGCCGACCTGGTCGCCCGCTCCCTCACGGTGATCTCGGGGGTGCGCGAGACCGGCAAGATGATCAAGGTGGAGGACATCGTCTCCCACTTCGAGACGCGTTGCCGCGGGGTCGTCGTCGTGCCCTTCGACGAGCACCTGGCCGCCGGCGCCGAGGTCGACCTCGACATGATGCGGCCCAAGGTGCGCGAGGCGTACTTCACCCTGGCGGCCATGGTCGCCGAGGACTTCGTACGGCACCAGCAGGCCCACGGGCTGTGGACCTCCGACGGCAACCCGCCCCCGGTGGCCGCCCCGCCGCTGCCCGGCCAGCCCCTCCCCGGACAGCCGGGACAGCCCTACCCCGGACAGCCCGGACAGCCCGGACAGCCCGGGCAGCCGTACGCCGCTCAGCCGCCCGCCCAGCCGTACCCCGGGCAGCCGTACCCCGGGCAGCCGGGGCAAGCCGGCGTGCCCGGAGCGCAGCCGTACCCCGCTCAGCCCGCCCCGCCCGCGCAGGGCCACCCCGCTCAGCCCGGACAGGCGTTCCCCGGGCAGCCGGGGCAGCCGTCCCCGCCGTATCCCGGCGGGCCGGGCCGGCCGGCTCAGCCGAACCCTCCGGCGGCCCCCGGCGGGCCGGGACAGCCGGCCCCGGCCCCGTTCACCCCGCACCCGCACCCGCAGCAGCAGCCCGCGCCGCCGTACGCGCAGCCGCAGCCGCAGGGGCAGCAGCCCCAGCCGCCCGGCGGACCCCAGCCCCAGCCCCAGCCCCAGCCGCAGGGCCAGGGCCAGGGCCAGCCGCCGCAGGGCCCTCCGCAGCAGCCGGGTCACCAGCCGCACCAGGGGCAGACCCCGCCCCCGCCGCCCCCGCAGTAGCCGCGCGGCTCCCCCAAAAGCCGCGACCGCAGTGCGCGAAGGCCCGCGCCGTTCCGACGGCGCGGGCCTTCGCGCGTTCGCAGGCAGAACCGGCGGAAATTCGCCGCCACGCCCTCACCAGCAAGGCTTCACCGGTCTCGACCAATGTGGATCACATCGCGGTCAAGTCGTTATTTCCGCAGGCCACATGGGGTTTGACACACCGTTGACGGGCGCAGACTGCCGCTGATAGACACTCACAGCATTCCGCCGGCGTCACCCGATCAAGCCCGTTCAAGCCCGCCCCGCGCGGGGCGCAAAGCGTCCCGCGCGCGTTTGACGCGAGGTCACCGAGCCATGAAGAGACACGATCAGCACGGCAGAGGACGTACCGGACCGCGCCCGAGGGGGACGCGAACACGCCTTCTCGGCGCCGCGGGCGCGGCCGCCCTCGTCCTCACGGCCGGGCTCGCGACCCCGCTGGCCCCGGCCGCACCGCAGGCCCGGGCCGCGGAGTCCCCGCAGGGCGGGAAGGTGCTCACCGTCGCCGTGGCGCAGAGCGTGGACTCCCTCAGCCCGTTCCTCGCGGTCCGGCTGCTCAGCACCAGCATCCACCGGCTGATGTACGAGTACCTGACCAACTACGACCCCAAGGACGGCCACGTCATCCCGGCGCTGGCCACCAAGTGGGAGCCGTCGCCGGACAAGCTGACCTGGACGTACACCATCCGCACCGACTCCAAGTGGTCGGACGGGCAGCAGGCCACCGCCGAGGACGCGGCGTGGACGTTCAACAAGATGATGACCGACGAGGGCGCCGCCACCGCCAACGGCAGCTTCGTCGGCAACTTCGAGAAGGTCACCGCGCCCAGCCCCACCCAACTGGTGATCCGGCTGAAGAAGCCGCAGGCCACGATGACCGCGCTCGACGTGCCGATCGTGCCCAAGCACATCTGGGAGAAGGTCCGGGACTTCTCGAAGTTCAACAACGACAAGAGCTTCCCCGTCGTCGGCAACGGGCCGTTCGTGCTGACCGGCTACAAGCCGGACAGCTATGTGCGGCTGAAGGCCAACAAGGGGTTCTGGCGCGGGGCGCCCAAGTTCGACGAACTGGTCTTCCGCTACTACAAGGACCAGGACGCCGCCGTGGCCGCCCTGCGCAAGGGCGAGGTCTCCTTCGTGGCCGGCTCGCCGTCGCTGACGCCCGCTCAGGCCGCCTCCCTCAAGGGCGAGAAGAACATCCACGTCAACGACGCCCCCGGCCGCCGGTTCTACGCCCTGGCCACCAACCCGGGCGCGCAGGCCAGGAACGGCGAGAAGTTCGGTGACGGCGACCCGTCCCTGCTGGACGAACGGGTGCGGCACGCGCTGTTCATGGCGGTGGACCGCAGGACGATCGTCGACAAGGTGTTCCAGGGGCACGCGGTCGAGGGCCAGGGCTACATCCCGCCGCGCTTCTCCTCCTACTTCTGGAAGCCGTCGGCCGGCCAGGAGCTGGCGTACGACCCGGCGAAGGCGGCCGGGCTCCTCGACCAGGCGGGCTACAAGAAGAACGCCGACGGCAAGCGGGTCGGCAAGGACGGCAAGCCGCTGAACTACCGGGTGCTCTGCCACGCGACCGACCCGAACGACAAGGCGGTCGGCAAGTACCTCCAGGAGTGGTGGGGCAAGCTCGGCATCGGCGTCACCCTGGACTGCCTGGACAACGTGACCGACCCCTGGCTCGCGGGCAAGTACGACCTGGCCTTCGACGGCTGGTCGGTCAACCCCGATCCGGACTTCGTGCTGTCCATCCACACCTGCGCGGCCCGCCCGGCGACCCCCAAGGACACCGGCGCGACCGACAACTTCATCTGCGACCGGACGTACGACCGGCTCTACGCCCAGCAGCTCGCCGAATACGACCCCGCCAAACGGGCGGACATCGTCAAGCAGCTGGAGTCGCGCCTGTACGACCTGGGGTACATGAACGTCATGGCCTATCCGAACGCGGTCGAGGCCTACCGCACGGACCAGATCGAGTCGATCACGACGATGCCCGCGAAGGCGGGCAACATCTACGGCCAGGACGGCTACTGGAGCTGGTGGTCCGCGGTCCCGGCGGACTCCGGCGACTCCTCGGACGGCTCCACGTCGACGGGCGTGGTCATCGGGATCGTCGCGGGCGTCGTCGTCGTCGGCGGCCTCGTGGTGCTGCTCGCGATGCGCCGCCGGGCCACCGCCGAAGACCGTGAATAGAGGCAGACGCACATGACCGCTGAAGCGACACCCGCGCCGGCCGCCCAGCCGGCCGCCGGGCCGGCGGGGTCCGGGCCGGCGGGGTCCGGGCCGGCGGGGTCCGGGCCGGCGGGGTCCGGGCCGGCGGGGTCCGGGCCGGCGGGCGCGGGCGCCGCGGCCCGCGCCCGCGGCGCCACCGCCTACCCGCGGTATGTGGCGGGCAAGCTGGCCGGCGCCGCCGTCTCGCTCCTGGCCGTCCTCGTCACCAGCTTCTTCCTGTTCCGGCTGATCCCGGGCGACCCGGTGAAGTTCATGACCGGCGGCCGCCCGGTCTCCGCCGAGCAGATCGCGGTCTACCGGCGCGAGTTCGGGCTCGACCTGCCGCTGTGGCAGCAGTTCACGCACTACTGCGGCAAGGCGCTCACGGGCGACCTCGGGACGTCGTACCAGTTCCGCGCCCCCGTCGTCGACAAGATCACCGAGGCGCTGCCCAACACGCTGCTGCTGACCGGCACGGCCTTCGTCCTCTACACGGCCCTCGGCGTCCTGCTCGGCACGCGTTCCGCGTGGCGGCACGGCGGGCCCGGCGACCGGCTCAACACCGGGCTGGCGCTCACCCTCTACTCGATCCCGTCCTTCTGGCTGGGGCTGCTGCTCATCATCGTGCTGTCGGTGGGGGTGGGCCCGGTCCCGGGCCTGTTCCCGACCGGCGGCATGGAGTCGGGCGGCGAGGAGGGCTTCGCGTACGTCGTCGACGTCGCCCACCATCTGGTCCTGCCCGTGGTGACGCTGGTCGCGGTGGAGTACGGGCAGACCCTGCTCGTCACGCGGTCCGCGCTGCTGGACGAGATGGGCAGCGACTATCTGACCACCGCGCGCGCCAAGGGGCTCAGGGACGACCTGGTGCGGCGCCGGCACGCCGTGCCGAACGCGCTGCTGCCCACGGTCACGCTGATCTTCGTGAATCTCGGCCGTACCGTCGCGGGCGTCATCCTGGTCGAGACGGTGTTCTCCTGGCCGGGCCTCGGCGGGCTGTTCTACCAGGCGCTGAGCGTGCCCGATCTGCCGCTGGTGCAGGGGCTGTTCTTCGTCTTCGCCGCCGCGGTGATCGTCATGAACACCCTCGCCGACCTCCTGTATCCGCTGCTCGACCCGAGGGTGGGCCGATGACCGCCGCCGACACCGCCACCACACCCGACCCCGGGCGCGACCCGGCGCCCGGCACCGCCCACGGCCCGGCGCCCGGGCCCCCCGCCGGCCCGGCACCGGTTCCGGGGCCCGGCCGGCGCACGCTGGCGTGGCAGCGCCGCCGGGCCTCCGCCGCCCGCTTCTGGCGGGAGTACCGCACGCACCGCGCGGGCGTGGCCGGGCTGGCCGCGCTCGTGCTGTGCGGGCTGGTCGCGCTGACCGCGCCGCTGACCGTCGGCTCCGACGTGGCGAGCGTGACCGGCGCGCCGGGCCGGCCGCTGGAGAGCCCGAGCGGCCACTTCCCGCTGGGCACCGACCAGTTCGGGCGCAATCTGCTGGGGCTGGTGATCTGGGGCTCGCGGGTGTCGCTGCTGGTCGGGCTGCTCGCGGCGGTGCTGTCGGTGGCGATCGGCGCGCTGATCGGCATCACCGCCGGGCACTTCCGCGGCTGGTACGCCACGGTGATCATGCGGGTCACGGACTGGTTCCTGGTGATGCCGACCCTGGTGCTCGCCATCGCGCTCGCCACCGTGATGTCCCGCTCGCTGGGCACCATCGTGCTGGCGATCGGCGTGACGACCTGGCCGACGACCGCCCGGCTGGTGCGGGCGCAGACCCTGGCGGTGGAGTCACGGCCGTACATCGAACGGGCGAAGGCGCTCGGCGGCGGGCACTGGCACATCATGTCCCGGCACGTGCTGCCGAACGTCATGCCGCTGATCCTCGCCCAGACCACACTGATCATCTCCTCCGCGATCCTGGCCGAGGCCACCCTGGCCTTCCTCGGGCTCGGCGATCCCACGGTGGTGTCCTGGGGCGGGCTGCTCCAGGACGCGCGGGAGGCGGGGGCGGTCAGCTCCGGAGACTGGTGGTACCTGGTGCCGCCGGGCATCGCCATCGCGGTCGTCGCGCTCGCCTTCACGCTGTGCGGGCGCGCGGTGGAGGCCGTGCTCAACCCCAGGCTGGGGGTGTCGCGTTGACCACCCTGCTCGACGTACGGAACCTCGAGGTGACGTATCCCGGCGGCGCGGCGGCGGTGCGCGGGGTGGACCTGTCCCTCGCCGCGGGCGAGAAGCTCGGCATCGCCGGGGAGTCCGGCTGCGGCAAGTCCACGCTGGCGCTGGCCCTGCTGCGGCTGCTGCCGGCCGGGACCCGGGTCGGCGGGGAGATCCTGCTGGACGGCGAGGACGTGCTGGCGATGAAGTGGGGCCGGGTCCGGGCGGTGCGCTGGGCGGGGGCGTCCATCGTGTTCCAGGGCGCGATGCACTCCCTCAACCCCGTGCACCGCGTCGGCGACCAGATCGCCGAGCCGGTCCTGCTGCACCGCGGGACGACTCCGGCCGCCGCGCGGCGCAAGGCCCGCGCACTGCTGGAGCAGGTCGGCCTGCCCGCGGCGCGGGCGTCCGCCTACCCGCACGAGCTGTCCGGCGGCCAGCGCCAGCGGGTGATGATCGCCATGGCGCTGGCCTGCGATCCACGTCTGATCATCGCCGACGAGCCCACCACCGCGCTCGATGTGATGATCCAGGCCCAGATCCTGCGGCTGATCGAGGAACTGGTGAGCGAGCAGGACGTCGGCCTGGTCATGATCAGCCACGATCTCGCGGTGCTCGCCGACACCTGCGACCGGCTCGCGGTGATGTACGCGGGGCGGGTGGTGGAGGAGGGTCCCGCCCGGCAGGTCCACGAGGACGCCCGGCACCCCTACGGCAGGGCCCTGTCGGCGGCGTTCCCGAGGATCGGCGACCCGGCGTCCCGGTTCGCGCCGCGCGGGCTGCCCGGCGACCCGCCCGATCCGGCCGCGGTCCCCTCCGGCTGCGCCTTCCATCCGCGCTGCCCGGTCGCCCTGGACCGGTGCGCCACCGAGGACCAGGTGCTGCGCACGGCGGGACCGGACCGGAGCGCGGCCTGCGTCCACGTGGACGGCGCGGACGGTGCAGACGATGCAGAGGGTGCCGACGGGACGGACGGGACGGCGGGCGCGGGTGACGGGGCAACGGGTGGCGGGGCAACGGGGGCCGGGGCGCAGGCCGTTCGGGTCACGCCCGGGGACGGGCCCCGCACGGCGGCCGTGGAGCGGGACGCAGACGTGAGGAGCCATGGCGTATGACGAGCACGTCGCCCCTGCTGAGGGTCGAGGGGCTGCACATCACCTTCCCCGGGCGGCAGGGCGCCCCGCCCGCCCGGGCCGTCGACGGGGTGGACCTCGACATCCGGCCGGGCGAGATCGTGGCGCTGGTCGGCGAGTCGGGCTGCGGCAAGACGACCCTGGCCCGCTCCCTGCTCGGCCTGGTCCCGCCCACCGCGGGCCGCGTCGCCTTCGACGGCGCGCCGCTCGACTACTCCGCCCGCGCGCTCAAGGCGTACCGCAAGCGGGTCCAGCTCGTGCTGCAGGACCCGAGCGGCTCGCTCAATCCGCGGCACACGGTGTACGACGCCGTCGCCGAGGGCCTGCGCGTCCACGGCTACGGCGGTGACGAGCGGGCGGCCGTGGCCGAGGCCCTGGCCCGGGCCGGGCTCAGGCCGCCCGAGCGGTTCTTCCTGCGCTACCCGCACGAGTTGTCCGGCGGCCAGCGGCAGCGCGTCGTCATCGCGGGCGCGCTGGTCCTCCAGCCGGAACTGGTCGTCGCGGACGAGCCGGTGGCCTCCCTCGACGCGTCGGTGCGCGGCGAGATCCTCGCGCTGCTGCTGCGGCTGCGCGACGAACTCGGCCTGTCCGCGCTCGTGGTGACCCACGATCTGGGACTGGCCTGGAACATCGCCGACCGGGTCGCGGTCATGTACCTGGGGCGGATCGTGGAGACGGGCGAGGTCGAGCAGGTCCTCACGGCTCCCCGGCACCCGTACACCCAGGCCCTGCTGTCCGTCCTGCCCGACGCCCCCGGCGCCCCGGTCGTGCTCAGCGGCGAGCCTCCGGACCCGTCCCGCATCCCGTCGGGCTGCCGCTTCCACGCCCGCTGCCAGATCCTGGCCGGCGGCGAGGCCGAACGCGTGGGCGTCGCGGACGCCTGCCGGCACCAGGACCCGCGGATCCTGTCCGGCAGCGGCGAGGCCCAGGTGGCCTGCCACTGGGCCACGGCCGGGGCCGGGGAGGAGGCCGGGGGCGGGGTCGGGCCCGGGGCGGAGTCGGGGACGGCGACGGGGGCGGAGGGCGGCACGAAGTCCGGGGCCGGGGTCGGGGTCGGGACCGATTCCGCTGCCGATGGGGCTACCGGGGCCGGGGCCGGGGCCGATGCGCAAGGCAGGGTCGAGAGCGGGCTCTGAGAGCGGTGAGTCCTGGCCCACCGGTGAGGCGGCGGTCACCCGCCCGCCGGACGGTGGGCAACCGCCCCACGGCGGCAGCCGCCGGCACGGTGGCGGTCACCGCCGGCGCCGTCGCAGCCCCCGCCCACCCGGTCACCGGGCGACCACCGGCACCAGGACCGTCACCGGCACACGGACCGTCGCCCGGGAGGCGACGGCTAGCGCGTCTTCTGGTCCGCCGCGAGGATCTCGCGGCACTTCTCCACGTCGTCGGCCATCGTCTCCAGCAGCGCGTCCAGCGACTCGAACTTCGCCTGGCCGCGGACGTAGGCCACGAAGTCCACGGCGACGTGCAGGCCGTACAGGTCGAGGCCGACGCGGTCGATGGCGTACGCCTCCACCGTGCGCTCGGTGCCGTCGAACTGCGGGTTGGTGCCGACGGAGATCGCGGCCGGCATGGCCTCGCCCTGCGCGTGCAGATAGCCGGCGTAGACGCCGTCGGCGGGGATCGCGGTGTGCGGGAGCGTCTCCACGTTGGCGGTGGGGAAGCCCAGTTCGCGGCCGCGCTGCGCGCCGCGGACGACCACGCCCTCCACGCGGTGCGGGCGGCCCAGGATCTCGCGCGCGCCCCGGACGTCGCCCTCGGCGACCAGACGCCGGGTCAGGGTCGAGGAGAACGGCTCGCCGCCGCCCGCCTCACCGGTAAGGTACAGGTCGACGACCTCGACCTCGAAGTCGTAGATCTTGCCCTGCTCGGTGAGGAAGTCCACGTCCCCGGCCGCCTTGTGGCCGAAGCGGAAGTTGGGGCCCTCGACGACCGCCTTGGCGTGCAGCTTGTCCACCAGCACCTTGACGACGAAGTCGGCCGGGGACAGCCTCGAGAACTCGGTGGTGAACGGCAGGACGAGCACCGCGTCCACGCCCAGTTCGGCCATCAGCTCGGCACGGCGGTGGTGCGGGGCGAGCAGCGGCGGGTGGCTGCCCGGGCGCACGACCTCACTGGGGTGCGGGTCGAAGGTGACGACCACCGCGGGGACGCCGAGCTCACGGGCGCGGTTCACGGCGTGCTCGATGATCAGTTGGTGCCCGCGGTGGACTCCGTCGTAGGAGCCGATGGTGACGACGCTGCGCCCCCAGTCCTGGGGGATGTCCTCCAAGCCACGCCAGCGCTGCACTGTGACCGCTCCTCGTCGAACCCGTGTCCGTGTGTGTCGTCCAGGTTGCCTTGTCCGCAGGTCTAAGGGTGCCATGCCCGGCGCCCGCGGCCCGCATCGGCATGGGTGCTGTGACCCGGCGCACGTCCCCGCCCGGATCAGGCCGGAACGTGTACGCCCGCCATGTTCTCGATCATGCGGCGGGCGCTGGGTCCGACGACCGCGGCCCAGTCCTTCGGGGCCTCGGCCAGCCAGCCCGCCGTGCGGGCGGCGAAGCCCGGGACATGCCGGCCCAGCTCCACCAGGCCCCGGTCGAACACGGTCGCGCCCTCCGGGGTGCGCACCAGGAGCAGACCGACGCGGTGGACGACGTCGCGCACGTCCTCCCCGGTGCCGACGGCGGCGGCGTGCAGCACCGCGTCCAGGACGGCCGGGTCCTCCTCGTGGGCGAGGAGGAGGTCGAGGAGTTCCCGGCGCAGGGCGCGCGAGGCGGGCGGCCCGGGGGTGGCCAGAACCCCGGCCAGGGCGGCCCGCAGCGGCTCGGGGCCACCCTGCAACAGGCCGGTGACCAGCGGGAACAGTACGTCGCGCGCGGCCGGGCCGTGGTCCAGGCGGTGGTGGACGTGCGCCGCGACCGCACCGGCGGTCTCCGGCCGGCGCGCCACCGCGTCCCGGACCCCGGGGGTGATACGGCGGGCCAGCGCGGGCGTGACGACCTCGGCGAGGGCGCGCAGCGTCCCGCCGGCCTCCGCGCCGAAGCCCTCGAAGGCGGCAGGACCACCGGAGCCGTCGGGGCCGCCGGGGCCGTCGGGACGGCCGGGGTCATCAGCACCGTCGGGCCCACCAGCACCGCCGCTGCGGCGCTCCGCACGGTCGCGGCCGAGTTCGACGGATACGACAGATGCGACGGGTCCCGGTCCGTTGCGCACCCGCTCGCCGAGGACCGACGGGGCCGGCCCGGGAGGGGGCGTCGGCGCGGGAGCGGCCGGGGCGCCCGGCGTCAGCGGCGTGCCGCCCTCGGTACCGGGCCACGGGGCGGGCCGCAGCCGGTGGGCGCGGGTGGGGTCGTCCCCGACGAGCAGGGCGAGCGCGGCGCCGTGCAGGGCGGCGTCTGCGGGGCGGGCGAGCAGGGTCGCGGCGGCGTGCCGCAGCAGTTCGCGGTCGGCCTCGGTGCGGGCGTGCGGTGCGGTGCGCAGTCCGTGCGCCATCGCCGCGGTCCGCCGGGCCGGGCGTTCGTCGTGCGCCCAGCGTTCCACGGCCCGGCACAGCGCCGAGGGTTCCTCCTCGGCGAGCGCGGCCAGCAGTTCGCCGGCCCGGCGGTGCCCGCACTCGGCCAGGGTCGCGATCAGTTCGTCCAGGGCGCGGGAGCGGTGGGTGTGGAGCAGCGCCTGCGCGGCCGTGGCCACGGTGGCCCGCGGCGCCGCGGGAAGCGGCCGCTCGTCGTCGAACCACCGGGTCAGCTGCGGCTGTACGGCGGCGGGGTCGGCGGCGAGGAGCTGTGCGGCGGCGTCGAGGTAGCGCGCCGGGGGGCGGGCGGGGCCCACGGGCGCGCCCGGCGTACCCGGGGCGCTCGGCGCGGCCGCCGCGTCGGCCGCGCCGCCCGCCCCTGCCCGGTGCGGGCCGCCGGGGGCGGGGGCCTCGTCGGCGGGGAGGAGACGGCGCAGGAGGTCGCAGCGGTCGGCGTGCGTCAGCGGCAGCGCGGTCCAGAAGCCGGGCCCGTAGCCGTGCGGCACGGGCAGCCCGCGCTCCTTCCACGCCACGATCCGGTCGGCGAGCAGCCGCAGTTCACGGACGTACGGCGTCGCGTCGGGCACGCGCAGCAGCACGGCGGCCGGCAGCCGGGACGCCCACCAGGAGCGCGGGTCGGCGTCCAGTGCGCACACCAGCTCCTCCAGCCGTGCGGCGAGGCGGCGCGTGCCGTGCTGGCGGGCCAGCAGCAGGAGCGCCTGGACGACCGGGCCGATGCGGTGGTGCGGGACGGACAGCGGGGGCCGCGGCGCGCCGGGGGCGGGCCGCCGGCGGACCAGGACGCGCAGGGCCTCGTCGAGGTCGAGGTGGGTGCCCTGGAGCCAGTCGGCCAGTTCCTCGTGGGCGAAGCGGTAGCCGTCGCCCGCGGGCACGAGCAGGCCCTCGGTGAGCACGGCGGAGGCCCACCCCGTACCGCCGCCCAGCCGCGCGGGGGCGGGCCCCCAGGGGAACACCTCCTCGAACGCCGCCCGGTCCAGGTCGTCCCTGCCCGGGCCGAGGCTGCGGCGCGCGGCCTCGTGGACCTGTCCGGCGACCTTCGCGGCGAGCCGCCGTACGGCGGTGCCGCGCAGGCCGTTCTCGGCGGCGAGGCGCACGGCCACGCGCAGGCACATCAGGTCCAGGTGGGCCGCGAGCACGTCGTGCCGGTCGAGCGGCGGATGGCCGGCGTCACCGGGGAGGGCGGCCCGGACCTCGGAGAGCAGGCGGAGGGTGAGGGGGTGGCGGGCGTCGGCCGCCACGAGCGCGCCGTCCGGGACGCCGAGGCGGGCACGGACCTCACGGGCCTCCTCCGGGGTGAGGTCGTCCAGCGGCAGGCAGGGCGGCAGCTGTCCGCCGGTGCCCGTCCACGCGGCCGGGGTGTGCAGCGCGCCGGCCGGGAAGTGCGCGCCCGCGCCCTCCCAGTACGCCTCCCGGCAGGCCACCACCAGCCGGGCGCCCGTCGCGCGCAGCCAGTGCGCGCTCCGCTCGGTCCACTCGGCGAGGCGGTCCGCCAGCGCGCGGGGCATCTCCTCGGGGCCGTCGAGGAGCAGCAGGAGGGGGCGGCCGTGCGCCCGGGCGAGGCGGGCGACGCGTTCCGGGGTGAGGTCGCCGAGTTCGGTGGGCAGCGGGGCCCGCGAGGCCGCGACGATCCGGGCCGCCCGGTCCAGCGCCCGCCCGGCCGCGTCCGCGACCGAGGTGTCGGCGGCCTCCAGATCGGCGCCGCGCAGCCACAGGGTGGGCGCGGGCGCGTCCCCGCGCGCCCGCCGCGCCGCGAGGGCGGCGAGCTCGGTGGTCCGGCCGCTCCCGGGCAGCCCGACGAGGCCGAGCACCGGGGCCCGGCTCCCGGCGAAGGCCTCCCACTCCCGCACGATGGCGTCCCGCCGCACGCCCGGCGCGGCTCCGGCGGCCTCGGCGGCCTCCACGGCCTCCACGGCCTCGGCGGCTTCGGCGGCTTCGGTGACTTCGGTGGTTTCGGTGGCCGGTCGCCGGTCGAGCGGCGGTCTCGCGGCGCCCGGCGCGGGGCCGGACGCGGCGCCCGGGTGCGGGAAGGCCGGGGCGGTGAGGGGCGGCGGCTCGGTGAAGGTGCTGGTGGAGGTGTTGGTGGGGGTGCTGAAGGTGCCCGGGCGGGTCTCGTGGGCCGGAAGGGCGCCGCGGGGGCCGTCCTGGGCCAGTGCCGTGGCCGTGAGTTCCAGGACGGCGGCCAGGTTGAGATCGGGGCCGTAGGCGGGGACGGTGGCCGCGTTGCGGCCGAGCAGGCCGGCCAGGGCGCCCTCCCGGCGCAGCGGCACCGCGTGTCCGGCCTCACCGCGGCCGGACTGCAGGGCCGTGCCCAGAACGGCGACCACCGCCCCGGTCGCCGCGTCGACGACGGGCCCGCCGGCCGCCCCGCCACCCAGCCCGAGCGCGTCCCGGCCCGCCGTGCCGATGGCGAGCTCCAGCGCGTCCTTGAGGAGGTGGAAGCGGTCCGTGGAGGTGTACGTCACCGAGCACGCGCCGAGCACCCGGGCCTCGCGCCAGCCGCCCGCCGCGATCCGGACGTAGGCGCCGGTCGCGACGCCGTCGCGCACACTGACCGGGAGCGGTCGCGCGCCGAGGCCCTCGGTGCGCACCAGGGCGAGGTCCAGGGCGGGCAGCGCGGTCACCGCGTCGGCGGTCACCAGGCAGGAGCGGTCGCCGCCGCCGGGCACGTGCAGCACCAGACGGGACAGGCCGTCGACGGCCTCGTGGCTGGTGACGACCGTGCCCTCGTGGTCGGCCAGGAAGCCGGTCCCGCGCAGCCGCCCCGCGAGGTCGCGCACGCACACCAGCGCGCGGTCCAGGGCCCGGTCCAGCGCCCGGACCTCGGCCCGCCGGCGAGCCGCGCCGTCCGGCTCCGGCCCCCCGGACCGTGCCGTCCGCAGCGCGTGCCGGGCGGTGCGGGGCTCGCCCGCGGCGGCCGCCGACGGCCCGCACGCCCGCGTCCCGGCCGGGGCCGGCGCCCCTTCCTCCGCGCCGTCCTGCATGCCGGGCGGCATGCCGGCCACCCGTGGCCCGGTCACGGGATCGGTGCCGGTCCCGTGAACGCCATGCCCCGTCCCCGTCGCCGGGACGCCGTGGCCCGTGCCGGCCGCCTGCATGGCACGCCCGGTGCCGGCCGCCCGCGTGCCACACCCGGCTCCGGCCGCCTGCGCCTCGCACCCGGTCCCGGCCGCCTGCTCGTCGTGCCGGATGTCGTGCCGGGTGCCGGCCGTCTGCTCGTCGTCGCGCCCGGTGAGGACCGTCCGCGCGTCGTGGCGCCCGGCTCCCGCCGTCCACTCGGCGTCGCGCCCGGCTCCGGCCGCCGCCTCGCACCCGGTACCGGCCGCCCGCTCATCGCCGCGCCCAGTACCGGCCGCCCGCTCATCGCCGCGCCCAGTGCCGGCCGCCCGCTCATCGCCGCGCCCGACGCCAACCGCCCGCTCATCGCCGCGCCCGGTGCCGGCCGTCCGCTCGTCGTCGCGCCCGGCTCCAGCCGCTCGCGCCTCGCGCTCGGCTCCGGTCGCCCGCGGGCCGTGTCCCGCCATGGTCGGACCTCCCGCCGTACGGCCTGCCTGCGTGCTCCGAGGTCGACGGTAGGCGCCGGATGATCAGCGGGACAGATCGTGCGGCGAACGCGCCCCTTGCGCTCCCTCTCTTCACTCCGAGCGCCTGCACGGTCGGGTGAATAGCCGGGGGCCGCTGGATAACCCTAGGGGTGGGGGAACCGAGGGGGGACCGTGGAGCGGCGAACGAGGCAACACCCCGTGTTCGCCGCTCCACGGGCAGAGCCCACGGCGGACGCCGGCCCGCCCGTCAGGCAGGCCCCGCCCCGCCGCCGGGTCCGCCCCGTCAGGCGAAGACGGCCAGGCTCCTGGCCTTGCCGTGGTGGTGCTCGACGAGCGCGAGGAAGCGGCCCTCGGGGTCGAGTACGGCGACCGGGCCGGCGCCCGCGTACTCGTCGGGCATCTCCAGCCGTACGCCGTTGGTGAGCAGCCGGGCGCGCCGGGCGTCCACGTTCCAGCGCGGGAACGCGGCCTGCGCGGCCTCGGCGATCGGCATCACGGTCAGCTCCTGCTGGAGCTGGTCCAGCGTCCTCGCGGAGTCCAGCCCGTAGGGGCCGACGCGGGTGCGGCGCAGCGCGGTGAGGTGACCGCCGACGCCGAGGTCGGCGCCCAGGTCCCGGGCCAGGGCGCGGATGTAGGTGCCGGAGGAGCACACCACCGAGACCACCAGGTCGAGCACGGGGGTGCCGTCGTCGGCGACGGCGTCCCGGACGTCGTACACCCGGAAGGAGGAGACGGTCACCGGACGGGCGGGGATGTCGAAGTCCTCGCCCTCCCGGGCGCGCTTGTACGACCGCACGCCGTTGATCTTGATGGCGCTGACCTTGGACGGCACCTGCATGATGTCGCCGGTCAGCTTGGCCACGGCGGCGTCCACGGCCTCCCTGGTGATCTTCGAGGCGTCGGCGGAGGAGGTGATCTCCCCCTCGGCGTCGTCGGTGAGGGTGTTCTGCCCGAGGCGGACGGTGCCGAGGTATTCCTTCTCGGTCAGCGCGAGGTGGCCGAGGAGCTTGGTGGCCTTCTCCACGCCGAGGACGAGGACACCGGTCGCCATGGGGTCCAGGGTGCCGGCGTGGCCGACGCGGCGGGTCCGTGCGATCCCCCGCATCTTGGCCACGACGTCGTGCGAGGTGAAGCCCGACGGCTTGTCGACGATGACGAGGCCGTCGGGCGGGGTGGGCTTGCTGGTCATTCGGCGGTGTCGTCCGTCTCGTCGGCCTCGTCCTCGGCGCCCGGCTTGCGGTAGGGGTCCGCCCCGCCCGCGTACGAGGCTCCGGTGGCCGCCTCGCGCACCTTGGCGTCGGACTGGCGTGCCTTGTCCAGGAGGTCCTCGATGGTCCGGGCGGTGTCCGGGAGGGCGTCCGCGACGAAGGTGAGGGTCGGGGTGAACTTCACCCCCGCTGCACGGCCGACCTCGGACCGCAGGACGCCCTTGGCGCTCTCCAGGCCGGCGGCCGCGGCCTGCCGCTCCTCCTCGTCCCCGTAGACCGTGTAGAAGACGGTCGCCTCCCGCAGGTCGCCCGTGACCCGGGTGTCCGTGATGGTGACGTGCGAGCCGAGCCGCGGGTCCTTGATCCCGCGCTGCAGCTTCTGGGCCACCACCTCTCGGATGAGGTCCGCCAGCCTTTTCGCCCGCGCGTTGTCGGCCACTGGTCCGTCTCCCGTTCTTTCTTCTGGTGCTGCGTTGTGTGGTCTGCTCCGGTGCGGCCGTCCGCTCCGGGCGGCTAGTCGTCCTCGCCGTGGAAGCGGCGTCTGACGGACAGCAGCTCCACCTCGGGGCGGGCCGCCACCAGCCGCTCGCACCGGTCCAGCACGTCGGTCAGATGTGTCGCGTCGCCCGAGACCGCGGCCAGGCCGATCACGGCTCGCCGGTGGAGGTTCGTGTGATCCACCTCGGCCGCGCTCACCGCGTACTTGCGCTGGAGCTCGGCGACGATCGGGCGGACGACGGAACGCTTCTCCTTCAGCGAGTGGACGTCGCCGAGGAGGAGGTCGAAGGACAGAGTCCCCACGTACATGTGTGTGCCGGGTTGCCCGCCGGTACGGGGTCGATGGTCCTGCCGTCGGTGCGGGCAGGGACATCAAGAACGGTACCGCGATCCCGCCGGCGGCTCGACGGGGTTTTGGCCCGCCCGCCCCCGCCCGTGACGGCGGAACCCCGGCACGTACGGACCGTGCCGGAAGGTCCGGCCCCGGAAGACCCGACCTCGCAAAGTCCGGCCCCGGAAGACGCAGCTCCGGGAGGTCCGGGCCCCGAAAGACCCGACCCCGGAAGGTCCGGGCCCCGGAAGTGGGGGCCCCCCCCCCGCGGGCCCCCGGCCCGGGGGCCCCCCCCCCCCCGGCCCCGGCCGCGGGGGCCGCCGCCCCGGCCCCGCCCCGCCGGCGGGGCTCGCCCCGCCGGGCGCCGGCGGC
>NZ_JBJDQT010000016.1:37842-168417 GCF_044903565.1 Streptomyces sp. NPDC004065
GCCCCCCGCCTCCCCCGCCGCGGGGGGGGCCCCCGCCCCACACCCCCCCCCCCCCCCCCGCGCGGCCCCCCCCCGCCCCCCCCCCCCCCCCCCGGCCCCGGGGGGGGGGGCCCACCCCGGGGCCGGACCCTGCGGCAGGGGCCGCGCACCGCGCACCGGCCGGCGGGACGGATCCCGCCGGCCGGTGCGCAGGTGGCGTGGGCGTTACGCCCGCGGCTTCTCGCGCATCTCGTACGTCGCGATGACGTCGCCGACCTTGATGTCGTTGAAGTTGCCGAGGTTGATACCGCCCTCGAACCCTTCGCGGATCTCGGTGACGTCGTCCTTGAAGCGACGCAGACCCTCGATGTTGAGGTTCTCCGCGATGACCTTGCCGTCGCGGATGAGGCGCGCCTTGGTGTTGCGGCGGACCTCGCCGGAGCGGATGAGCACACCCGCGATGTTGCCCAGCTTGGACGAGCGGAAGACCTCGCGGATCTCCGCCGTGCCGAGCTCGACCTCTTCGTACTCCGGCTTGAGCATGCCCTTGAGGGCCGCCTCGATCTCCTCGATCGCCTGGTAGATGACCGAGTAGTACCGGACGTCCACGCCCTCGCGCTCCGCCATCTGCTGGGCGCGTCCGGCGGCGCGGACGTTGAAGCCGATGACGATGGCGTCCGAGCCCATGGCCAGGTCGATGTCCGACTCCGTGACCGCACCGACGCCGCGGTGCAGGACGCGGATGTCGACCTCCTCGCCGACGTCCAGCTGGAGCAGGGACGACTCGAGCGCCTCGACGGATCCGGAAGCGTCACCCTTGATGATCAGGTTGAGCTGCTGGACCTCGCCGGCCTTGAGCACCTTGTCCAGGTCCTCCAGGGACACGCGGCGCGTGCGCTTGGCGAACGCTGCGTTGCGCTCGCGGGCGGCGCGCTTCTCCGCGATCTGGCGGGCCGTACGGTCCTCGTCGACCACGAGGAAGTTGTCACCCGCACCCGGGACGTTGGTCAGGCCCAGGACCTGGACCGGCGTCGAGGGGCCGGCCTCGGCGACGTTGTTGCCATTGTCGTCGAGCATGGCGCGGACGCGGCCGTAGGCGTCGCCCACGACCATCGTGTCGCCGACGCGCAGCGTGCCTCGCTGGACGAGGACCGTCGCCACGGCACCGCGGCCGCGGTCGAGGCGGGACTCGATCGAGATGCCCTGCGCGTCCTGGTGGGGGTTGGCCCGCAGGTCGAGCGAGGCGTCGGCGGTCAGGACGACCGCCTCCAGCAGCGAGTCGATGTGCAGACCCTGCTTGGCGGAGATGTCGACGAACATCGTGTCGCCGCCGTACTCCTCGGCCACCAGGCCGTACTCGGTCAGCTGACCGCGCACCTTGGTCGGGTCGGCACCCTCCACGTCGATCTTGTTGACCGCGACCACGATCGGCACGTCGGCCGCCTTGGCGTGGTTCAGCGCCTCGACCGTCTGCGGCATGACGCCGTCGTTGGCCGCGACGACCAGGATCGCGATGTCGGTCGACTTCGCACCACGGGCACGCATGGCGGTGAACGCCTCGTGACCCGGGGTGTCGATGAAGGTGATCTTGCGCTCTTCACCGTTGACCTCGGTCGAGACCTGGTAGGCACCGATGTGCTGGGTGATGCCGCCGGCCTCGCCCGCGATGACGTTGGTCTTGCGGATGGCGTCGAGCAGGCGGGTCTTTCCGTGGTCGACGTGACCCATGACGGTCACGACCGGCGGACGGACGACCAGGTCCTCCTCGGAGCCCTCGTCCTCACCGAACTCGATGTCGAAGGACTCGAGCAGCTCACGGTCCTCCTCCTCGGGGCTGACGATCTGAACCTGGTAGTTCATCTCGTCGGCGAGGAGCTGCAGCGTCTCGTCGGAGACGGACTGCGTGGCCGTGACCATCTCGCCCAGGTTCATCATGACCGCGACGAGGGAGGCCGGGTTGGCGTTGATCTTCTCCGCGAAGTCCGTGAGCGACGCGCCGCGGGAGAGACGGATCGTCTCGCCGTTGCCGCGCGGCAGCATCACGCCGCCGACGCTCGGGGCCTGCATGGCCTCGTACTCCTGACGGCGCTGCCGCTTCGACTTGCGGCCGCGCCGCGCGGGACCGCCCGGACGCCCGAAGGCACCCTGCGTGCCGCCACGGCCACCGGGACCACCCGGACGGCCGCCGAAGCCGGGACGGCCACCGCCGCCGCCGAAGCCACCGCCGGGACCGCCGCCACCGGGACGGCCGGCGAAGCCGCCGCCACCACCGGGACGACCGCCGCCGCCACCGCCGGGACGCCCGGCGAAGCCGCCGCCGGGACGGCCGGCGCCGCCGGGACGACCCGCACCGCCCGGACCGCGGCCGCCGGGGCCGGGGCGCGGGCCGGCAGCGGGACGCTGCGGCATCATGCCGGGGTTCGGACGCGGACCGGCCGGGCCGGGACGCGGACCGCCCTGCGGACGGGGCATCGAGCCCGGGGTCGGCCGGGCGCCGCCCGGAGCCTGCGGACGCGGACCGCCGCCCTGGGCGCCGGGCGCCTGCGGACGGGGACCGGCGCCGGGGGCACCGGGGCCGCCGGGACGCGCGCCCTGCGGACGGGGCGCCTGCGGGCGCGCCATGCCGGTGGAGCCACCGGAGGTGAAGGGGTTGTTGCCCGGACGCGGGCCGGCCGGACGGGCACCCGGACGCGGGGCCTGGCCGCCGGAACGCGGGCCGGACTGGCCGGGACGGGCCTGGCCCTGGCCGGGACCGCCGGGACGGCCGGCACCGGGCTTGGGGGCACCCGGACGGGCGCCGGGGCGCGGGCCCTGGGCGGCGGCCGGGGACGGAGCCGGGGCCGACGGCGGAGCGGTGAACTCCGGCGTGGCCGGCGCCGCGGGGGCCGGACGCGGTGCGGGCTTGGGACCCGGCACCGGACGCGGGCCCGGCGCGGGGGCCGACGGGGCCGCGGGCTGCTGGGCCGCGGGCCTCGGGGCGGCCGGCGGCCTGGGGGCAGCCGGACGCTCCCCCGCCGGCTTCGCGGCGCGGGAGGGACCCCCGGACTGCGCCGGTGAAGGCGCGGCGGGCCTGGGGGCGGCCTTCTTCGGGGCACCCGGCTTGGCGGACCTGCCGCTGCCGTTGCCCTGCTGGAAGGCGTCAGTCAGTTTGCGTACTACGGGCGCCTCGATCGTCGAGGACGCCGATCGGACGAATTCACCGAGTTCCTGGAGCTTGGCCATGACGACCTTGCTCTCGACACCGAACTCCTTGGCGAGTTCGTAGACCCGGACCTTAGCCACTTCGCTCCTTTGAGGTCCGGGTTGCGGCCGGACCGTCGCTAGTTCATGGGCGTACTCATCGCGTACTCATCGAGTGCTCATCGCAATCTCGACCTGCTTTCGACTCGCGAGGTACCAGGCCGCACGGGGGGTTCCGTACGGCACGCTTCTTACGGTGTTGCCTGATCGACAACTGTTGTCCGCTCGACGTATCGGCGCAACGCCTTTGTGTCGAGCGCTCCCGCGGCACGCAGTGCCCGCGTGAACGCCCGGCGGCGCACCGCCTGGTCAAGACAGACCAGGGCGGGGTGTACATACGCACCCCGGCCGGGCAGCGTACCGCGAGGATCGGGGACGCAGGCGCCCTCGACCGCCACGGTGCGCAGCAGATCCTTCTTGGCCGCTCGCTCCCGGCACCCCACACAGGTGCGTTCAGGGCATGCTCGGGCGGGCGTCCGGCCAGACACAGCTAAGTCTACCTCCCCGCGCCGACCTCACCCTTTTGGGGCAGGAATCGAACGGTTGTTGTCGTGATCTCAGCGACCTGCGGCTGGGATCTATTCCCCGTTCCGGGCACCGGTCTGCTCGGTGTCCGGACGGATGTCGATGCGCCATCCGGTCAGCCGGGCGGCGAGCCGGGCGTTCTGCCCCTCCTTGCCGATGGCCAGGGAGAGCTGGTAGTCGGGCACGGTCACCCGGGCCGACCGGGTGGCCATGTCCACGACCTCGACCTTGGAGACACGGGCCGGCGAGAGCGCGTTGGCGACCATCTCGGCCGGGTCGTCCGACCAGTCCACGATGTCGATCTTCTCACCGTTCAGCTCGCCCATCACATTGCGCACCCGGGCGCCCATGGGGCCGATGCAGGCCCCCTTGGCGTTCAGGCCCGAACGGGTGGAACGGACGGCGATCTTCGTGCGGTGGCCGGCCTCACGGGCGATCGCGGCGATCTCCACGGAACCGTCCGCGATCTCCGGGACCTCCAGCGCGAAGAGCTTCTTCACCAGGTTCGGGTGCGTCCGGGACAGGGTCACGGACGGTCCCCGCACGCCCTTGGCCACCCGGACGACGTAGCAGCGCAGCCGCGTGCCGTGCGCGTACGTCTCGCCCGGGACCTGCTCCTGCACCGGCAGGATGGCCTCCAGCTTGCCGATGTCGACCAGCACGTTCTTCGGGTCGCGGCCCTGCTGGACCACGCCGGTGACGATGTCGCCCTCGCGCCCGGCGTACTCGCCGAGCGTCGCGTCGTCCTCGGCGTCGCGCAGCCGCTGCAGGATGACCTGCTTGGCGGTGGTGGCGGCGATACGGCCGAAGCCGGACGGGGTGTCGTCGAACTCGCGGGGCTCCTGGCCCTCCTCGAGGTCCTCGGGGTCCTCCTTCGCCCACACGGTCACGTGCCCGGTCTCCCGGTCGAGCTCCACGCGCGCGTGGCGGCGGCTCCCCTCGGTGCGGTGGTAGGCGATGAGGAGGGCCGACTCGATCGCCTCGACCAGCAGGTCGAAGGAGATCTCCTTCTCCCGAACCAAGCCCCGCAGGGCACTCATGTCGATGTCCACGGCTACGCCTCCTCTTCCTTCTCGTCCTCGCTGCTGCTGTCCTTGCCGTCCCTGCGGCTGAACTCGACCTGCACGCGCGCCTTGGCGACGTCCTGGAAGGCGAGTCTGCGGGCGGTGGGCCGGCGGCCCTTCACGCCGGGCACCTCCAGGTCGACTCCCTCGTCGTCGACCCGCAGGATCCTGGCCACCAGCTCGCCGCCGCCGGCCAGCTGGAACTTCACCAGCCTGCCGGTGGCGCGCACGTAGTGCCGGTGTTCGGTGAGAAGGCGCTCCGCGCCCGGGGTACCGACCTCGAGGAGGTACTCCCCCTCGCCCATCGCGTCCGTCTCGTCGAGCTTCGCCGAGAGCGCGCGGCTCACTTCGGCGATCCGGTCCAGGTCCGCTCCGGTGTCGGAGTCGACGACGACGCTCAGCACACGCTTGCGTCCCACGGAGTCCACGGTGATCTCTTCCAGATCCAGTCCCTGGGAGGCGACGAGCGGTTCCAGGAGCTCTCGCAGCCTCTCGCTGTGGGTGGTGCTCATCCGGGTGACTCCTCGGCCGCGTGTGCTGTTGTGGGATGGGGCGCGTGTCTGGTCAAAGGGTATCCGGTCCCGGGGGGTGTTGCCGTCCACCTGGGCACGGGCGGTGCCGCTGAGTGGTGCCCGAGGGGGGCGCGGGTACGGTGATCACGGGCGAGCCGCCCCTGTCGCTCCGTTCGTACGCACCCCGAGGACGTCTGCCGTGCCGTTGCCCCCCTCACCGCGCCCCCTTGCGGGACCGCGCAGAAGGAGCCTGCTCGCCTCGGCGGCGGGCGCCGCCCTGCTCACGGGCTGCTCCGGCGGGCCCGACGACTCCGGCGCCGCCACGGGCGGCGGCCCCTCGCTCGCCGACCGGGTGCGCGCGCGTGCCGCCCGGGACAGCCAGGATCTGGCGGAGCGGTACGACGCGGTGATCGCGGCGCATCCGGCGCTGGCCGAGCGGCTGCGGCCGCTGCGGGCCGAGGTCGTGGCGCACCGGGACGCGTTCGGCGGCGCGGCGGCGGCCTCGCCCGGCGCGTCGGCGGGCGCCTCGGCGGGCGCCTCGGGCACCCCGTCCCCGGACGCGCCCGGGACGTCCGCGACGCGGGCGGCGGCCACGGCGTCCGCCGGGACCGCGGCGGCGGAGTCCGGGGCGCCGGCGGGCGCCGAGGCCTCGCCGTCCGGTGGGGTGCCGGCCACTCCCCGGCAGGCCCTGGCCTCGCTGGCCGCCGCCGAGCGCGGGCTCGCCGACCGCCGGGTGGCCGGCCTGGGGGAGGTGCCCGGCGAGCTGGCACGGCTGCTGGCCTCGGTGGCGGCGGCCGGGGCGGCGCACGCGTATCTGCTGACGGAGGGCGACAGGTGAGCGGGGCGACGGAACACACTGCCATGGGGTCGGCCAAGGGGTCGGCCATGGGGTCGGCCAAGGGGTGGCTCACGGCCCTCCAGGCGGCGATCGCGGCGGAGCACGCGGCGGTGTACGGCTACGGCGTGGTCGGCGGCCGTCTCGGCGAGGAGCGGCGCGCGGAGGCCCGGGCGGCCTACGACGCCCACCGTGCGCGGCGCGACGCCCTCACGCGCGAGGTGCGGGACCTGGGGGAGCGTCCGGCGGCCGCCGCGGCGGCGTACGCTCTGCCGTTCCCGGTGACGGACTCCGCCACGGCCGTACGGTTCGCCGCCGAGCTGGAGGAACGCGTGGCCGGGGTCTACTCCGACCTGGTGCGGGCGGCCGGGGGCGCGCGGCGGCGCGAGGCGGCGGGTGCGCTGCGCGAGGCGGCGGTCCGGGCGGTGCGCTGGCGCGGGGAGAGCGTAGCCTTCCCTGGTCTCGCCGAACGGGCCGGTGGCGCCACCGGCCCGGCGACACCGACCACCGGATCGGCGACACCGCCCGCGTGAGGCGGACGGCACGGGCGTGAGGACGCCCGGAGGGACGCACGGAAGGACGCACGGAGGGACCGCGGAGGCGCGCGCAGGGGCCGGGGCGCCCACGGCGCGCACCCCGCGGGGCAGGCGCCGACGGCGCACGACGACAGCGCGGAACGCGTCGGGGAAGTCGAGGAAGGAACGACTCGCGCATGGCTTTCGAACCGCCGCGGCGACTGGTGCGGGCACTCGGTGAGACGGCACCGGACGACGACTGGCTGGAGAGGCTGCCCGGACTGGCGCGACAGGCCGTGGCGCTGCGTGAGCTGACCGTCGAGCGGGTGCAGGTGCCCGGGGGGCGCAGCAGCCTGGTGCTGCTGGTGCGGACGGCGGACGGCACACCGGCCGTGCTCAAGCTGGCACCGCCCCGGGCCCGTCCGGAGAGCGAGCGCGCCGCGCTCGCGCACTGGGCCGGGCGCGGGGCCGTGCAGCTGCTGGAGGGCGGGCCGGGGACCGAGCCGGAGAGCGAGGGCGTGCTGCTGCTGGAGCGGCTGCACCCCGATGTGTCGGTGCGGTCGCTGCCCGAGGCGAAGGCGCTGCTGGAGGCCGCGGGGACGCTGCGGCGGCTGTGGGTCGAGCCGCCCGCCGGGCACTCCTTCGAGACGGTCGCCGAGCGGACCGGGCGCCAGGCGGAGGCGATGCGGGCGGGCGCGGAACGCGACGCCGAGCTGGCGCCGCTGGTGGACGCGGCGCTCGCGGCCCGTACGGAGCTGCTGGCCGCGCCGCCGGAGGAGCGGCTGCTGCACGGCACGTTCCGGCAGAGCAAGGTGCTGGCGGCCGACCGGCTGCCGTGGCTGGCCGTGGGTCCGGACCCGGTCGTCGGCGAGACCGCCTTCGACCTGGCCCGGCTGGTCCGGGACCGGGTGGAGGACCTGATCGCCTCCCCGTCGGGGGCCGCCACCACCCGGCGGCGGATCAGACGGCTCGCGGAGTCCCTGGAGGTGGACCAGGAGCGTCTGCGCGGGTGGACCCTGTTCCGCGCCGTGGAGTCCGGCGTCCGGGCCCGCCGGGTGGGCCGCCCCCGGGACGCGGAGCTCCTCCTGGAATTCGCCGCCTGGCTCTGACCGGCCGTCCCGCCCCGCGGCACCCGCCCGGACGACCACCGCCTCCGCCGGGGCCCCCGGTCGCACACCTGCCCGCGCCCCGCCCGCCCGCGCCCCGTCCGACTCCGCGCGCGGCCCCACGTCTCCACGCGGCCCCAGGGCTCACGCGCGGGGGCAGACGGCCGCGCGGCCCCGTCCCGCACGCGCGCGGACACCGGACCCGGCCGCACGGCCGCACGTGCCGTCCACCGCAGGCCCGGCGTGCCTCCCCAGCCGGTACGGCACGACCGCACCCCGCGGACACGCGGCTCACCCGGCCAACCGCGCCCGCACCGGCACCGGCACCTCCGTGCCGATCCCCCGGCCACGGACGCACAGCCCACCCCCCCCAGAGCTCAGGCCGCGCGGGCCGAGGACCGCCCGCGCCACCGGTGCACGGTCCCGCCGGGGAGCGGCGCGCACCCCGGGCGGGCCGGCCGGTGCCGCACGACCACGCCCCCGCGCACACGTGCCCCACCCCGCCGGCCACAGACACACCAGCGCCGCCGCACCAGCCCCCGGCCACAGCCATACAGCCCACCGCCCTCGCGGACTTCAGGGTGCGAGGGCGGTGGGCCGGCCGGTGTGTGTGGGGCGGGTCAGGCCGTGAGGCGGGTGACGGCCTCCTCGACCGTCACTTCCTCGCGCTCGCCCGTGCGGCGGTCCTTCAGCTCGACCACGCCCTCGCCCGCACGGCGGCCGACGACCAGGATCCGGGGGACGCCGATCAGCTCGGAGTCGGTGAACTTCACGCCCGGGGAGACGCCGGCCCGGTCGTCGACCAGGACGCGGACGCCGGCGGCGGCGAGCTTCTGCGAGACGTCCAGGGCCAGCTCGGTCTGCAGCGCCTTGCCCGCGGCGACCACGTGGACATCGGCCGGCGCGACCTCGGTGGGCCAGATCAGGCCCTTGTCGTCGGCGTGCTGCTCGGCCAGGGCCGCGACCGCGCGGGAGACGCCGATGCCGTACGAGCCCATGGTGACGCGGACCGGCTTGCCGTTCTGGCCGAGGACGTCGAGCTTGAGGGCGTCGGTGTACTTGCGGCCCAGCTGGAAGATGTGGCCGATCTCGATGGCGCGGTCGAGCCGGAGCCCGGTGCCGCACTTCGGGCAGGGGTCGCCCTCCCGCACCACCACGACGTCGACGTACTCGTCGACCTGGAAGTCGCGGCCGGCGACCACGTTCCTGGCGTGGGTGTGCTCCTTGTTGGCGCCGGTGATCCACGCCGTGCCGGGCGCGACCCGCGGGTCGGCGATGTAGCGCACCTTCTCCAGGCCCTGCGGGCCGACGTAGCCGCGGACCAGGTCCGGGCGGCCCACGAAGTCCTCGGCGGTGACCAGTTCGACGGCGGCCGGGGCGAAGTGCGCCTCGACCTTGTCCATGTCCACCTCGCGGTCACCGGGCACGCCGACGGCGATGATCTCGCCGCCCACCTTGACCAGCAGGTTCTTGAGCGTGGCGGAGGCCGGGACGCCGAGGGACGCGGCCAGGGTCTCGATGGTGGGGGTGTCCGGGGTCGGGATCTCCTCGGCCGCGGGCACGGCGGAGCCGTCCACCGGGCTGACCTCGTAGGTGATCGCCTCGGTGTTGGCGGCGAAGTCGCAGTTCGGGCAGTCGGCGAAGACGTCCTCGCCGGCGGCGGCCGGGGCGAGGAACTCCTCGGACTTGGACCCGCCCATCGCACCCGCGGTCGCCGCGCAGATGCGGTAGTCCAGGCCGAGGCGCCGGAAGATGCGCTGGTAGGCCTCGCGGTGCAGGGCGTAGGACTCGGACAGGCCCTCGTCGGAGACGTCGAAGGAGTAGGAGTCCTTCATCAGGAACTCGCGGCCGCGCAGGATGCCGGCCCGGGGCCGGGCCTCGTCACGGTACTTGTTCTGGATCTGGTAGAGGATGACCGGCAGGTCCTTGTAGGAGGACGCCTGGTCCTTCACCAGCAGGGTGAAGATCTCCTCGTGGGTGGGGCCGAGCAGGTAGTCGCCGCCCTTGCGGTCCTTGAGCCGGAACAGCTCGCCGCCGTACTCGTCCCAGCGGCCGGTGGCGTCGTACGGCTCGCGCGGCAGGAGCGCGGGCAGCAGCACCTCCTGGGCGCCGATGGCGTCCATCTCCTCGCGCACGATCCGCTCGACGTTCGCGAGGACCTTCCTGCCGAGCGGCAGCCAGCTCCAGATGCCCGCGGCGGTGCGGCGGACATAACCGGCGCGGACCAGCAGCTTGTGGCTGAGGACCTCGGCGTCGGCCGGGTCGTCGCGCAGTGTCTTGGCCATCAACTGGGACATGCGCTGGACCGGTGCGTTCGCCATGGTTGTCGTACTCCTGCCGATGGTGGTCCCCCGGCTCCGGCGAAGCCGGGAGCGGGGGGAAGGTGATGGCTAGGAGGTTAGCCGGGCGGGGTGGGCCGGTGGAAATCGGTTTGCCGGCGGCGGGGGTGCGTTCAGCGCCGCCGCAGCGGCAGCGGGGCGCCCATCACGGCGTACGGCATCGGGGCGCTGGGGAAGAGGACCTGACGGGCCAGGTCCTCGTAGCCGAGGGAGCGGTACAGGGCGCGGGCCGGGCTGTCGGTGTCGATCGCGGAGAGGATCGAGCGCGGCTCGGCGGCGCCGTCGGTGATGGTGGTGATCAGGGCGCGCCCGATGCCGAGGTTCTGGTGGCGCGGGTGGACGTGCAGTTCGGTGATCACGAAGGAGTCGTCGAGCCAGTCGTCGTGCCCGCGGGCGCGCAGATAGGGCTCGACGACGGTGGACCACCAGTGGGCGCGGTCGTTGGGCATCCCGTAGACGAAGCCGGCGAGCCGGCCGTCGGCGGTGGTGGCGCCGAGCGCGCGGGCTCCGGGGAAGGTCATGTGGCGCAGCACGATCTGCCGGCGTACGGCGACCTCGTCGGGGCCGAGTCCGAAGGCGACGGCCTGTACGGCGAGGGCCTCGTCCACGCGGGCCGGCAGGTCCAGGGGGCCGATCACGACGTCGTCGGGGCGGCGGCCGGGGGCGTGACCGGGAAAGTGCGGCATGCCGGGGAGACTACCCGGCTCCCACCGGCCTCAGAACAGTGCTGGTGGCACCGGCCGGAACACCGGTCGGAACAGCACGCTCATCCGGTCAGAACAGCACGCTCATGAAGGAGCCGACCTCCTGGAAGCCCACCCTTCGGTACGTCCGCCGTGCGGGGGTGTTGAAGTCGTTGACGTACAGGCTCGCGACCGGGGCGACGTCGGCCAGCGCGTAGCGCAGCACCGCCGCCATGCCGGGGGCCGCGAGTCCCCTCCCCCGGTACTCCGGGGCCACCCACACCCCCTGTATCTGGCAGGCGCGGTCGGTGGCCGCGCCGATCTCCGCCTTGAACATCACCTTGCCGTGCTGGTCGAGGCGGGCGAAGGAGCGGCCGGAGCCGACGAGTTCGGCGACCCGGGCCTGGTAGAGCAGGCCGCCGTCGCCGGCCATCGGGGAGACGCCGACCTCCTCGGTGAACATCGCCACGCAGGCCGGCATGATCGTCTCCATCTCGTCCTTGCGGATGCGGCGGACGTAGGGGTCCGGGGCGATGTCGGAGGGCAGCCGGTCGGTGATCATGAGCGGCTGGCGGGCGCGGACCTCGCGGGCGGGTCCCCAGCTGGGTTCGAGCAGCCGCCACAGCTGGGCGGTGGGCTCGGCGGGGCCGACGATCGAGGAGCAGCGGCGGCCTGCGCGGCGGGCGCGGTCGGCGAAGGCGCGTACGGCGCGCGGGGTGGCGCAGATCGGGACCAGGTTGGCGCCCGCGTAGCACAGGGACGCGAGCATGCCGTCCTCGTACCAGCCCCACATCTCGCCGCCGAGGCGCCACGGGTCGAGTCCGGCGACCCGTACGCGGGACGTCACGAAGGCGTTCGCGACCGGCTCGCGGTCGAGGACGGCGAGCGCGGCGTCCAGGTCGCTCGGTTCGAGCACCCGTGAGGTGGTCTGGGTCAACACGTACGGGGCCTCACGCTGGGGGTTTGGCTGATCTCCGCACTGTACCCGCCCGATCCGGGCGGCGCCGCCCCCGGGCAGGGGGCGGCGGGACCGGCCGGGCGGTGGTGCTCCGGGGTGCTCAGCCGGCGACCGAGACCTCGGGTTCGCCGGAGGCGGCGCCCTCGGCCTCCATGCGTGCGGCGAGTTTCATGGCCTCCTCGATCAGGGTCTCCACGATCTTCGACTCCGGCACGGTCTTGATCACCTCGCCCTTGACGAAGATCTGCCCCTTGCCGTTGCCCGAGGCCACCCCCAGATCCGCCTCCCGCGCCTCCCCCGGCCCGTTCACCACACACCCCATCACCGCCACTCGCAGCGGCACCTCCAACCCCGTCAGCCCCGCCGTGACCTCCTCCGCCAGCTTGTACACATCCACCTGCGCCCGCCCGCACGACGGACACGACACGATCTCCAGACCCCGCTGCCGCAGATTCAACGACTCCAGGATCTGGATACCGACCTTGACCTCCTCCACCGGCGGCGCCGACAGCGACACCCGGATCGTGTCCCCGATCCCCCGCGACAACAGCGCACCGAACGCCACCGCCGACTTGATCGTCCCCTGGAACGCCGGACCCGCCTCCGTCACCCCCAGATGCAGCGGATACTCACACCGCTCCGCCAGCTGCCGGTACGCCTCGATCATCACCACCGGGTCGTTGTGCTTCACCGAGATCTTGATGTCCCGGAACCCGTGCTCCTCGAACAGCGACGCCTCCCACAGCGCCGACTCCACCAGCGCCTCCGGCGTCGCCTTGCCGTACTTCTGCAACAGCCGCCGGTCCAGCGACCCCGCGTTCACCCCGATCCGGATCGGCGTGCCATGGTCCTTCGCCGCCCGCGCGATCTCCCGCACCTGGTCGTCGAACTTCTTGATGTTGCCCGGGTTCACCCGCACCGCCGCGCAGCCCGCCTCGATCGCCGCGAACACGTACTTCGGCTGGAAGTGGATGTCCGCGATCACCGGGATCTGCGACTTGCGCGCGATCGTCGCCAGCGCGTCCGCGTCGTCCTGCGTCGGACACGCCACCCGCACGATCTGGCACCCCGACGCCGTCAGCTCCGCGATCTGCTGCAGCGTCGCACCCACGTCCGAGGTCCGCGTCGTCGTCATCGACTGCACCGACACCGGCGCGTCCCCGCCCACCGCCACACTGCCGACCTGGATCTGCCGGCTCCTGCGGCGCTCGGCGAGCTGGGTAGGAACGGACGGCATGCCGAGAGAAATCGCAGTCATCTGCTGTGCAACCCCAAGTCGTGGATCAAGGTCCGGCCCCGTTGAGCGGCGGGCTCCAGGCTCTGAGATTACGGTACGGCCGCCCTCGCGGGCACATCCCACCCGGCCGTGCCCGCCCGTGAAAGGGCGGCCGGGCGCGGTGCGCGCCCGGCCGCCCTCTGGACGGACGCAGGCTAGGAGATCTTGACCGGGTTGACGACGTCCGCCACCAGGACCAGCAGGGTGAAGCAGATGAAGACGCTCGCCACCACGTAGGCCACGGGCATCAGCTTGGCCACGTCGAAGGGGCCCGGGTCCGGACGGCGCAGCACCCTGGCCAGGTGGCGGCGCAGCGACTCCCACAGGGCGCCGGCGATGTGCCCGCCGTCGAGCGGCAGGAGGGGGAGCATGTTGAACAGGAACAGGGAGAGGTTGAAGCCGGCGACCAGCATCAGGGCCATGGCCAGCTGCTGGGTGGGCGGGATGTCCAGGGTGAAGATCTCACCGCCGACGCGGGCCGCGCCGACCACGCCCATCGGGGAGTCGGGCTGCCGGGGGGCGCCGTCGAAGGCCGCGTCCCACAGGGCGGGGATCTTGCCGGGCAGGCTCGCGATGGAGTCGACGGCCTCGCCGAGCCGGTCGCCCATCCAGGTGACCGACTGGCCGAAGTCCTGGCGGACGACGCCGGTGGCGGCGCTGAACCCGAGGAAGCCCGCGGTGACGTACTGCCCCTGGACGATCTGGCCGTGGGAGTCCTTCTTGGCGACCTTGTTGGTGGCGATCTTCGCGTGCAGGGTCACGTCCCGGCCGTCCCGGTCGACGACGATCGCCACGTCCTTGCCGGGGGTGGCGCGGATGAGGTCGGAGAGCTTGTTCCAGTCGTCGGTCCGCACCCCGTCGAAGGAGACGATCCGGTCGCCGGCCTTGAGGCCGGCGGCGGCGGCCGGGGAGGCCGGGTCCGACTTGGCGCAGGTGTCGCGGTTCTCGCTCTGCGCGATGACGCACTGGGAGACGGAGCTGACCGAGGTGGTCTGCTGGGAGATGCCGAAGCCCATCAGGACGGTGAGGAACAGCGCGACGGCGAGCACCAGGTTCATGAAGGGGCCCGCGAACATCACGACGACCCGCTTCCACGGGGCGCGCGTGTAGAACAGGCGCTTGTCGTCGCCGGGGCGCAGCTCCTCGAAGGCGGCCGAGCGGGCGTCCTCGATCATGCCGCGCCAGGGCGAGGTGGAGCGGGCGGCGATGCGGCCGTCGTCGCCGGGCGGGAACATGCCGATCATGCGGATGTAGCCGCCGAACGGGATGGCCTTGATGCCGTACTCCGTCTCGCCCTTCCGGCGCGACCAGATGGTCGGGCCGAAGCCGACCATGTACTGCGGCACCCGGATGCCGAAGAGCTTGGCGGTGGACAGGTGCCCCAGCTCGTGCCAGGCGATCGAGACCAGCAGGCCGATCACGAAGACGACTATGCCGAGGATCATCATCAGGGATGTCATGCACGCGCCTCCGCGGTCGCCGTCTGCGCTGTCAGTTCCCGGGCCCGGGCGCGGGCCCAGGTCTCCGCTTCGAGGACGTCCGGCACGGTGAGCGAAGTTCCCGCGCCGCCGGGGTTCCCCCGCCCGGGCGAGGCCGGGAGCGCGGGCGTGCCGTGCTCCTCGACCACCCGGGTCACGGTGTCCATGATCCCGTTGAAGGGCAGTGCGCCGCGCAGGAAGGCGTCGACGCACTCCTCGTTGGCCGCGTTGAACACGGCCGGGGCGGTGCCGCCCAGCCGGCCCACGTGCCGGGCCAGGCCCACGGAGGGGAAGGCGTCGTCGTCGAGCGGGAAGAACTCCCAGGTCGACGCCTTGCTCCAGTCGAAGGCGGGCGCGGCGTCGGGGACGCGTTCGGGCCAGCCGAGGCCTATGGCGATGGGCCCGCGCATGTCGGGGGGCGTCGCCTGGGCGAGTGTGGATCCGTCGGTGAACTCAACCATCGAGTGGACATACGACTGCGGATGCACGACGACCTCAATGCGGTCGAAGGGAATGTCGTACAGCAGGTGCGCCTCGATGACTTCCAGGCCCTTGTTGACCAGGGTGGCGGAGTTGACCGTGATCACCGGTCCCATGGCCCAGGTGGGGTGGGCGAGGGCGTCCTCGACGGTGACGTGGGCCAGCTCCTGCCGGGTACGTCCGCGGAAAGGGCCGCCGGACGCGGTGACGACCAGCTTGCGCACATCGGCCCTGGTGCCGGCGGCGAGCGCCTGGAAGAGGGCGGCGTGCTCGGAGTCCACGGGGATGATCTGGCCCGGCTTGGCGAGGGCCCTGACCAGCGGGCCGCCGACGATGAGCGACTCCTTGTTGGCGAGCGCCAGGGTGCGCCCGGCCTCCAGGGCGGCGAGGGTCGGGGCGAGGCCGATGGAGCCGGTGATGCCGTTGAGGACGGTGTGGCAGTCGGAGGCGGCCAGCTCGGTGGCCGCGCCGGGGCCGGCGAGGATCTCGGGCAGCGGCCCGGCGGTCCCGTACTGGGCGCGGAGCGCCTCCCGCAGTTCCGGTACGACGTCCTCGCGGGCCACGGCGACGGTCCGCACCCCCAGCCGGCGGGCCTGTTCGGCCAGGAGACCGACCCGGCCGCCGTTGGCGGAGAGCCCGGTCACCCGGAACCGGTCCGGGTTGCGCAGCACGAGGTCGATGGCCTGGGTGCCGATGGACCCGGTGGACCCGAGGACCACCACGTCCTTGGGCCCGTCCCCGCTGACGGGGTCGAAGACGAGGTGCGGATCGGCGAGTGGGGCTGGACTGTCGCTCATCCCTCCATTGTGGCGGCAAGCAGCCGGCGGACGGGACGGGGCGTGCTCCTCGGGGAAGGCGCGTCGCCGCGACCGGGCAAGGCGAGCCACCGTCGATGACCGCTGCTGCTCGGATGACCGGGCGCTGACGTGGGCATGCGTCGTGTGGAGCCAGACCTCCCAGACCTCACGGACAAGGGCCCGCACCGCTCGGCGGGCGCGGTCGGTCTGCTGGTCGCCGCGACCGCCGAGCTGCGGGGTCTCACCGTCCCGCACTACGACACGGACTTCGAGACCATCGCCTCTGTCACCGGGCAGCCGACGCAGTGGCAGGCACCGCCCGGCAGCCTGTAGCCGTCAGCGGATCGGCCGGTGCACGTTCTCCCGTTTCGACGGGCCGGGTTCCGCCTCCGCGATCCACGGGCCGTCGTCCGAGGGGTCGATCACGCCCTGCTCCAGCCAGGTGTAGGCGCCGCCCAGGACGCCCTTGACGACCTTGCGGTCGAGGTCGTCGGTGTTGGTCCACAGGCGGTCGAACAGCTCCGCCACCCGGATGCGCGACTGGCGGCAGAACGCGTCGGCGAGCTGGTAGGCCTCGCGGCCGTGGTCGCCCTGGGAGCGCAGCAGCTCGGCGCGGACACAGGCGGCGCTCATCGCGAACAGCTCGGCGCCGATGTCGACGATCCGGCCGAGGAAGCCCTGCTTGGTCTCCATCCGGCCCTGCCAGCGGGACATGGCGTAGAACGTCGAGCGGGCCAGCTTGCGGGCGTGGCGTTCGACGTAGCGCAGGTGCCCGGAGAGGTCGACGTGCCCGGCCGGGTGGAACTCGGCGTACGAGCGGGGCAGCTGGCCCGGTCCCGCGACCAGTCTGGGCAGCCACTTGGCGTAGAACACGCCCGCGTTGGCGCCCGCCCTCGCCTTGTCCGACAGGGACTTGTCGGGGTCGATGAGGTCGCCGGCGACCGAGAGGTGGGCGTCGACCGCCTCCCGTGCGATCAGCAGGTGCATGATCTCGGTGGAGCCCTCGAAGATGCGGTTGATGCGCAGGTCGCGCAGCAGCTGCTCGGCCGGGACGGCGCGCTCGCCGCGGGCGGCGAGCGAGGCCGCGGTCTCGAAGCCGCGGCCGCCGCGGATCTGCACCAGCTCGTCGGCCATGCGCCAGGCCATCTCGGAGCCGTAGAGCTTGGCGAGGGCGGCCTCGATGCGGATGTCGTTGCGGTTCTCGTCGGCCATCTGGGACGACAGGTCGAGCACCGCCTCCAGGGCGAAGGTGGTGGCCGCGATGAAGGAGATCTTGGAGCCGACCGCCTCGTGCAGGGCGACGGGCTTGCCCCACTGCTCGCGGGCCGCGGACCACTCGCGGGCGATCTTCAGGCACCACTTGCCGGCGCCCGCGCACATCGCCGGCAGGGACAGCCGGCCGGTGTTGAGGGTGGTCAGGGCGATCTTCAGGCCCTGGCCCTCCTCGCCGATGCGGTTGGCCGCGGGAACGCGGACCCGGTGGAAGCGGGTGACGCCGTTCTCGATGCCGCGCAGGCCCATGAAGGCGTTGCGGTTCTCCACCGTGACGCCCTCGGCGGAGGCCTCGACGACGAAGGCGGTGATCCCGCCGCGGTGCCCCTCGGACTTCGGCACGCGCGCCATGACGACGAGGAGGTCGGCCACCACCCCGTTGGTCGTCCAGAGCTTGACGCCGTCGAGGACGTAGTCGTCGCCGTCGGGGACCGCCGTGGTGGCCAGGCGCGCCGGGTCCGAGCCGACGTCCGGCTCGGTCAGCAGGAACGCCGAGATGTCGGTGCGGGCGCAGCGCGGCAGGAAGGTGTCCTTCTGCTCCTGGGTGCCGAAGATCTTCAGCGGCTGCGGTACGCCGATCGACTGGTGCGCGGAGAGCAGGGCGCCGACCGCGGAACTGGCCGAACCGGCCATGGCGAGCGCCTTGTTGTAGTACACCTGGGTCAGGCCGAGGCCGCCGTACTTGGTGTCGATCTTCATGCCGAGCGCGCCGAGTTCCTTGAGCCCGGTGATGACCTCGTCGGGGATGCGCGCGTCACGCTCGATCCGGGCCGAGTCGATCTTCGTCTCGCAGAAGTCGCGCAGCTTGGCCAGGAACTCCTCCCCGCGCTGGACGTCGTCCTCGGCCGGCAGGGGGTGCGGGTGGATGAGGTCGAGCCGGAAGCGGCCGAGGAACAGTTCCTTGGCGAAGCTCGGCTTGCGCCAGTCCTGCTCCCGGGCGGCTTCCGCCACCTGGCGCGCTTCACGCTCGGTGACGGTGGGTTTGTTGGTGGCTGGTGCGGACATGAGGCTCACCTCGCCGCGAATAGGGATCTTGGGGACGGTACGTTACTGACCGGTGCTACTGGATCGTATGTACCCGATGGCGGGTGGGCTCACCACCCCTCGCGCACGGGCACTCGCAGCGCACCGCCTGTTTCGGTGCGGTTTCCCCCAAGCATCGGATGGGCGCGGCGTGAAGGCCAGTTGTGAACTCCTTCACCGGATTCCTATGAATTTCTCGAAAACCCCCGCCGAACCGCACAGTTGTGTCATAGGGTCCACGATCACTTGGGCTTGTCCGTTCGGTGGGGACCGTGTTGCGGAGGGGCTCGTAGCGGCAACGTATGGCTGGGGGGCGCATGCGGGAAGTCGACGTGTCGAAGTCGGCCGGACGAGTGAGGGCCGAGGAGACGTCCGGGGGAACAGCAGGGAAAACGGGGGCGGTTGGGGCCACGGAGGCCGATGGGGCCACTGCGGCCGCGAAAGTTTCCGAGAAAACGATTCGTCGAACGGCGCATCGAACGGCGGTGGCGGAAACGCGCCCGGCGCCGGTCCATGACCGGCCGTGGGGCCGAACGGGTGACGGCAAGGCCCGCTGGTACCGCCCCCTGGCGCTGGTCACGGACAGTTGCGGAATCGGGGTGCCGCTGACCGCGGCGCTGGCCGCCGACGGGCAGGAGGTGCCGGCGCTCGGCGGACTGGTCGGCGCGGGCGTGTGGACGGCCATCCGGGCGAGCCGGCGGCGGTACGCCGCCCAGCGCCTCGGGGAGTCCTGGGGGATCCTGGCCGCCGTACGGGACTGGGTGCTGCTGGCCGGCGTGCTGGCGCTGGCGCTGACCCTCCTGGGCCTGGAGAACGGCCCGCGCCCGACCCTGGCGCTCGCCGGGCTCGTCCCCGGGCTGGCGCTGACCGCCACGGTCGCGCCCCTGACCCGGCTGCACCTGAACCGTCAGCGGCGGGAGGCACGGGCCGTGCGCCGGGCGCTGGTGGTGGGCGAGCCGGCCGCCGTGGACCAGGTCGTCGGACGGCTCGCCTCCCGCACCGACCACGCCTACGTGGTCGTGGGCGTGGTCCCGGTCGGCCCCCAGGACGTGCAGTGCGGCATGCCCGTGGCCGAGCGGCTGGCGGCGACCACCACCGACCGCGCCCGGGAGGCCGACGCCGTCCTGCGGGCCGCGGCCGGCCTCGGGGCGGACGTCGTGCTGGTGGCGCCCGGACTGCGGATGACCGGCGAACGGCTGCGGCACGTGGCCTGGGCGCTGCACGGCGCCGGACTGCAGCTCGCGGTGGTGCCGGGGCTCGCCGAGGTCACCGAGGCGCGGGTACGGCCCACCACCGCCGCCGGATTAACGGTTCTCCAGGTGGCGCCGCCCGCCCAGGAGTTCGGCCAGCCGTGGCTGAAGTCCCTGCTGGACCGGCTCGGCGCGGCGGTCGGCCTCGTCACCCTGGCCCCGCTCTTCGCCGTGCTGGCGCTGGCCGTGCGGTGCACCTCGCCGGGGCCGGTGTTCCACCGGCAGACCCGCTGCGGGCTGGGCGGCAAGCCGTTCACGATGTGGAAGTTCCGCACGATGGTGGCCGACGCGGAGGCCCGCCGGGCCGAACTGACGCGCTCCGGGGCCAACCAGCACGACGGGCACATGTTCAAGATGCGCCGCGACCCCCGCGTGACCCCGCTCGGCGCCGTGCTGCGGCGGGTGTCCCTGGACGAACTGCCGCAGCTCCTCAACGTCCTTCGTGGTGACATGTCCCTGATTGGGCCGCGGCCGCCGCTCCCCGACGAGGTGGCCCGCTACGACCGCACCGAGCTGCGGCGGCTGGCGGTCAAGCCGGGCATGACCGGACTGTGGCAGGTCAGCGGGCGCTCGGACCTGTCCTGGGACGAGACGGTGTCGCTGGACCTGTGGTACGTCGACAACTGGTCGGTGGCCACCGACGTCGAGATCATGACCCGTACGCTGCGTGCCGTCGTCGACGGCCGCGGGGCGTACTGAGGTGGCCGCCGCCATGCGTCACCCCCTGCCCGGGACGCCGCCGCGCCCTGCCGGGACCGCGACGCCCCGCGCCCCTCACGGGGCCCCGCCCCGCTGCCGGGCCCCGGAGGGGGACGGCTCAGCCCCGCTGCTGCTCCAGCCACCACCGGTACGTGGCGGCGATGCCGTCCCTGAGCGGCACGGCGGGCTTGAAGCCGAGGGCGGTCAGCCGGGAGACGTCCAGGAGCTTGCGCGGGGTGCCGTCGGGCTTGCCGGTGTCCCACACGATCTCGCCCCGGTACTCCGTCACCTCGCGCACCAGCTCGGCCAGTTCGCTGATCGGCAGGTCCTCGCCGCAGCCGATGTTGACGGGCGCCTCCGCGTCGTAGCGCTCCAGCAGCAGGGCGCAGGCCGCGGCCACGTCGTCGACGTGCAGGAACTCCCGGCGCGGGGTGCCGCTGCCCCACAGGACCACTTCCGGGGCCCCGGCGGCGCGGGCCTCGTGGAAGCGGCGGATCAGGGCGGGCAGCACGTGCGAGGTGGCCAGGTCGAAGTTGTCGCCGGGGCCGTAGAGGTTGGTCGGCATGGCGCTGATGTACGCGGCGCCGTACTGGCGGCGGTAGGACTGGACCTGGGTGATACCGGCGATCTTGGCGATGGCGTAGGCCTCGTTGGTCGGCTCCAGCGCGCCGGTGAGCAGGGAGTCCTCGCGGATCGGCTGCTCGGCGAGCTTGGGGTAGATGCAGGAGGAGCCGAGGAAGAGCAGGCGCGGGACACCCGCGGTGTGGGCGCCCGCGATCACGCTCAGCTGTATCCGCAGGTTGTCCTCCAGGAACTGCACCGGATACGTGCTGTTGGCCATGATGCCGCCCACCTTGGCGGCGGCCAGCACGACGGCGTCCGGGCGGGCGTCGCGCAGGAAGGCCTCGGTCCGCGCGGCGTCGCGCAGGTCGAGCTGCTCCCGGGTGCGGGTGACCACCTCGTGTCCGTCGGCCGTCAGCCGGCGGGCCACCGCGGACCCCACCAGGCCGCGATGGCCGGCGACGAACACCCGGGCCCCGCGCGGGAGCAGCGGGGACTCGGAGGCGGACTCGGGCGAGGGCGGGGGCGGGGGCGAAGCGTCAGCGTTCATGCGCGGATTGTGCCAGCGTCCGGCGCCACCGGGGGACGTTCTTCAGAAAATCAGGGCAATTCACATGAAAACGTGACCGGTTGGTCGCGTCGGAGGGGGTACTGAATGGGCAAGTCGGCGCTGATCACCGGAGTGACCGGCCAGGACGGCTCGTATCTGGCGGAGCTGCTGCTGGGCAAGGGCTACACGGTGCACGGCCTGATCCGCCGCTCCTCGAGCTTCAACACCGAGCGGATCGACCACATCTACCAGGGCCCCGACCAGCCGGAGCGGTCCTTCATCCTGCACCACGCCGACCTGTCGGACGGGGTGGCGCTGGTCAACCTGCTGCGCGACCTGCGCCCCGACGAGGTCTACAACCTGGGCGCCCAGTCCCACGTCCGCGTCTCCTTCGACGCGCCCCTCTACACCGGCGACGTCACCGGCCTGAGCACGGTCCGGCTGCTGGAGGCGGTGCGGGCCAGCGGCATCGACACCCGTCTGTACCAGGCGTCCTCCTCGGAGATGTTCGGCGCCACCCCGCCGCCGCAGAACGAGAGAACGCCGTTCCACCCCCGCAGCCCGTACGGCTGCGCCAAGGTCTTCGGCTACTGGACGACCGTCAACTACCGCGAGGCGTACGACATGTTCGCGGTGAACGGCATCCTGTTCAACCACGAGTCCCCGCGCCGCGGCGAGACGTTCGTGACCCGCAAGATCACGCGCGCGGTCGCCCGGATCAAGGCCGGCCTGCAGGACCGTCTCTACCTCGGCAACCTGGACGCGGTGCGCGACTGGGGCTACGCGCCCGAGTACGTCGAGGCGATGTGGCGGATGCTCCAGCAGGACCGGCCCGACGACTACGTGGTCGCCACCGGCGAGGCCGCTACCGTCCGGCAGTTCCTGGAGGTCGCCTTCTCCCACGCGGGCCTGGACTGGACCGAGTTCGTCCGCTACGACCCCAAGTACGAGCGCCCCAGCGAGGTCGACGCGCTGATCGGTGACGCCTCCAAGGCGGAGGAACTGCTCGGCTGGAAGGCGTCGGTGAAGGTCCAGGAGCTGGCCCGGATCATGGTGGACGCCGATGTGGCGCGCCTGGAGGACGAGCTGGCCGGCGCCGCCGTACGCGTGGACCGCTGAGACCCGCCGCTCCTCCGCCCGCCGCTCCTCCCGCCCACCGGCACGCCGGCCCTCCCCCGCCGCCGGGCGGCCCGGACTCCCCCCTCCCCGGGCCGCCCGGCACCTTCTTCCCGCCGCGCCCCGCCGCCCCCTCCCCGGTACCGGCGCCCCGCACCCCGGGCCCACAGCTCACAGCTCACAGCTCACAGCTCACGGTCCGCAGCCGCCGGCCCCCGGCTCAGGGTTCAGGGCTCCCGGCTCCCGGCTCCCGGCTCCCGGCTCAGGGCTTCCAGCTCCCGGCCTCGGCCCCGGCCCCGAGCCCTCCAAGACGCCCCCCACAGCGCCAGTACCACCCGCTCGCACCGCTAGGAGAAACAATGCACGGCAGTTCCACGCAACCACGGCTGCTGAGCCGCCGGACCAGACACCGGCGGCGCCTCACCGCGCTCGCCCTCGCCTGCGCCGCTCCCCTGCTCTGCCTGCCGCTCACCGCCACCGGCGCCTCGGCGCTCACCGCTCCGGTCGCCCTGACCGCGGACACCCTCTCGACCTGGCAGACCAACGGCGTCGTCTACGCCCTGGCCCAGGCCGACGGGGTGGTCTTCGCGGGCGGCACCTTCTCGGCGATCCGGCCCGCCGGCACCGCCGCCGGCGGCAGCGGCGAGCGGCCGGCGCTGAACTTCGCCGCGTTCGACGCCGCCACCGGCGCCCCCGTCGACTGCGACCTGTCGTTCACGGTCGGCAGCGGCACCGCCACCGTGCGGTCCCTCGCGGTGTCCCCGGACGGCAGAACCCTCTATGCGGGCGGCTACTTCGGCGCGGTCAACGGCTCCGGAGCGAGCAGCCTGGTCGCCATCGACATCGCCACCTGCACCCCGCGTACCGACTTCCGCCCGTCGGTGCCGGCCACCGTGCGGGCGCTGTCGGTGACCGCCGGCACGGTGTACTTCGGCGGCGACTTCACCACCGTCAACGGCACGGCCCGGCAGCGGTTCGCGGCGGTGGACACCACCGGCGCGCTGACCGGGTGGACGGCGAACGCGGACGCCCCGGGGCGGGCCGTGCAGGTCACCGCCGACGGGCAGCACGTGGCGGTCGGCGGCGACTTCTTCACCGTCAACGGCAGCGACTCGCACGCCCTGGCCGTCACCGACGCCACCACCGGCGCGGTGACCCGCGCCTACCCGCGCGGCTTCTTCCCGGACACCTCCGTGGTCAAGGCCATCACCGCCGACTCCACCGGCGTCTACACCGGCAGCGAGGGCACCGGCGGCGGTGTCTTCGACGGCCGCGCCGCCTTCGAGCCGGACACCTTCGCCCAGCGCTGGCGGGACACCTGCCTGGGCGCCACCCAGGCCCTCCAGCTCTACAAGGGCCTGGTCTACAGCGCCTCGCACGCCCACGACTGCTCCTCGATGGGCGAGTACCCGGACGGCCAGCGCCGCCATCTGCTGGCCGAGGGCGTCAACGACCCGAAGCTGGTGGGCTGGGCGCCGGACACCAACGACGGCATCGGCGAGGGCATCGGCCCGCGGGTGTTCACCCTCGCCCCCAAGAACGGCACCGACTACCTGTGGGTGGGGGGCGAGTTCACCACGGTCAACGGCACCGCGCAGCAGTCGCTGTCCCGGGTCTCCTCGGGCCCCGACACCGGGGCGCCCACCCTGCCGCAGGTCAAGGTGGAGAGCATCGAGCCGGGCCGGGTCGCCGTGCACGTCCGCTCCAGCTACGACACCGACGACAGCCACCTGACCTACCGGATCTACAAGGACGGCGGCACCACCCCGGTGCACGAGTTCTCCGCCGACTCGCTGCCCTGGTCGCGCCCGCAGGTGACCTGGACCGACACCGCCGTGGCGGCCGGCGAGACGCACTCCTACCGGGTCAGCGTCAGCGACGGGACCAACACCTCCGCCAAGTCCGCCGCGCAGTCGGTGACGGTGGCCTCGGCCGCCGACGCCTACGCCGCCGCCGTGCGCGGGGACGGCGCCGCCCTGTACTGGCGCTACGACGAGGCCTCGGGCGCGTACGCGGCCGACAGCTCCGGCGCCGAGGACAGCGGCGTCCACTGGAACGCGCCGGCCCAGGGCGGCACGGACGCGGCGGCCCACTCCGGCTCGGCGGTCGGCTACACCGGCGCGCAGAAGGAGTGGACGTACAGCGACAAGGCGCACAGCGCGCCGTCCTCGTTCTCGCTGGAGCTGTGGTTCAAGACCACCGCCACCAACGGCGGCAAGCTCGTCGGCTTCGGCAACAAGGTGCAGCTGCCGTCCAACCGCTACGACAAGCACGTCTACATGACCAACAACGGCCGGCTGGTCTTCGGCGTGTACGCGGGGTCGGTGCGGACGGTCACCACCTCGCAGTCGTACAACGACGGCAAGTGGCACCACGTGGTCGCCACCGAGGGCGGCGACGGCATGAAGCTGTACGTCGACGGAGGCCTGCGCGCCTCCAACCTGCTCGTCACCGGCAACGAGTCGGGCACCGGCTACTGGCGGGTCGGCGGCGACACCCTGTCCTCCTCCTGGACCAACGCGCCCTCCAGCCCGTACTTCACCGGGCTGATCGACGAGGTCGCCGTCTACAACAAGGCCCTGACGTCGAGCAAGGTGCTGACGCACTACCAGCGGGGCTCGGGAGCCCAGTAGGACGGAGCGCGGGCGCCGGCCCGGCCGCGGTCCTCCGGGCCGCCCGGGTGCGCGCCCGCCCCCCGTGGGGGGGGGCCCGGCGGCCCCCACCCACGTCAGGTGAGCGAGGCGTACAGCGTGTGGAGGCGGTCGCCGACCGCGTCCAGCGAGAAGGACGTGCGGGACAGCTCCCAGGCCGCCTCGGAGGCGCGCTCGCCGGTCTCGCGGTCCAGCAGCGGGAGGATCTCCGCGGCCAGCCGGTCCGGGGTGCGGGCCACGCGGCCGGCCCCGGTGCGGGCGAGGTCGTCGGCGAGCCCGTTGGTCGGCGTCACCACCGACGGGACGCCCACCGACAGGGCCTCGAGGACCGACATCGGGAACGGCTCGTCCACCGAGGGCAGGACGTGCACATGGGCGCGGCGCAGCTCGTCCAGGACGGCGTCCGGGGCGAGGGTGCCCAGGTACTCGACGGAGCCGGCCACGCCCAGTTCCCCGGCCAGCTTCAGGGCCGTGCCGAGCTCGCCCTCGTCCGCGCCGGCCAGCACGAAACGGGCGTCGGGGTGCCGGCGCAGCACCTCGGGGGCGGCGGCGACGAAGTCCGCGGGCCGTTTGCGGGCCTGCATCCGGGCCAGGTAGAGCAGCCGGGGCGGGCCGGGCGGGTGCGGGCGGCGGTCCTGGGCGGGCACGCCGTTGACCAGCCGGACGCCGTTGCCGGGGTCCTTGCCGCCGAGCACCGCGTCCAGCGCCTTGCGCTCGTAGGACGTCAGGTGCAGCACGGCGTCCGCGCGCCGCAGCACCCGGCGCACCGCCAGTACGTCGAGCAGCCGGGCGAGCGCCTTGTCGCTGGGGTCGACCATGCCGTGGGTCTGCACGACCAGGGGCCGCCGGGCGCTCAGCGCGGCCAGCGCGACGGGCAGGGTGACCAGGTCGCGGGCGAGGTGGACGTGGACCACGTCGGCGTCCCGGACGAGCCGGCGGGCGCCGGCCAGCAGCGCCGGGGAGGTGATCCCGCTGAAGCCGGCGCCGGGCAGCACCCGCCGGGCCGGGTACAGGCGGGCGGGACGGCCGTCGACGTGCTCCGGCAGCGGCCCGTCGAAGCCGGAGCCGAGGGCGACGATCCGGGACTCGACGCCGAGCCGGGCCAGCGAGCCGGTGAGGTTCACCGCGACCCGCACGGGGCCGCCGAACGCCTGGGTGGGGGTGTGCAGGGTGACGGCGTGCAGGGCCCTCACCGGGTGCGCTCCCGCGCGGTGGCCGGCTGCTGCCCGGGTTCCTTCAGGGCGCGGGTGCCGTCGGCGGTGTGCAGGGTGAGCTCGGGCAGGTCGCGGGCGAGGACCGTGCCGGCCGAGACCACCGCGTGCCGGCCGACCGTCACGCCCGGCAGTACGGTCGCGCGGGCCGCGATCCAGGCGCCGTCCGCCACGGTGATGGGCGCGTTGCGGTAGCGGAAGTCGGTGGTGCGGTGGTCGTGGCTGCCGGTGCACAGCAGCGCCTCCTGGGAGACGCAGACGTGCGAGCCGATGGTGACCGGTTCGAGGTTGAGCAGCCAGGCGCCCTCGCCGATCCAGGTGTGGTCGCCGATGGTGAGCTTCCACGGCCACAGGACGCGGACGCGGTGCCGGATCAGCACCCCTTCGCCGATCCGCGCGCCGAAGGCGCGCAGCAGCGCCACCCGCAGCCTCGCCGGGCAGAACCACGCCATGAACAGCGTGTTCATCACGCAGAACCACAGCGCCTGGGTGACGAGGCCGCGCCCCTTGTCGTATCCGGACAGTGTGAATGTTCGAAGATCGCGCAAGAGTCCCCCCTCTTCCGTGATCCACCCTAGGGATTCCGCATCCGGTTCGCACACAGATCCGTAGACTCTGTGAACGAAAAGCAGAGGGGGGCCTATGGCGGCGGGAACGCCGGCTGCCGGATCACCGGCTGTCGTACGACCGTTGGGCGGCGACCCGGCGGCGGAGAAGGGGTCGCCGCGCGGCGCCCTGCGGCGGGTGCTGGCGCTGCCGCTGGTGCTGGGCCTGACGGTGCTGCTGCCCGCGTTCGTCACGCTGCGGCAGGGCGTGGGGCCGCACGACCAGGCGTACTGGCTGCAACTGGTGCTCACCGTGTACGCCGGCGCCCGGCTGTCCACGATGATCCTGGGCCGCCACCGCAAGCTGCTCCAGGGCACGTTCTGGCTGTTCGTCTACATGGCGATGGGCATCGCCCCGCTCGCGCAGACCGTGATGGGCAAATATCCGGTGCCGGTGGCCGGTTCGCGCTCCGACCTGGCGCTCGCCGTCGGGCTGGTGCTGGCGGCGTGCGCGGCCTTCGACGCGGGCGCGCTGCTGGTGCGGCCGGGGGTGCGGCCCACGGCCCGGACCGTCTTCCGTCCCGCCCAGGTGGCGCGGCGGCGCCTGGTGCTGCTGGTGGCGCTGGCGTTCGCGGCCGGCGGGCTGTTCGTCCTCAAGCTCGGCGGGCTCGGGGTGTTCTTCGCCAGCCGCATGGAGATCAGCCAGTCGATCGACAGCAGCGGTGTGGGCGACGGCGGTTCGCAGGCCGGGACGGCGATGCTGCGCGGCTTCGGCACGGTCCCGGCGCTGCTGGCGCTGATGGTCGTCACCCGGTGGCTGATCACCTCGCCGGCCGCCCGCGGGCGCGCGCTGCCGTGGATCGTGCTGACCGGGCTCGCGGCGCTGAACCTGGTGGTCAACAACCCGATCTCCAACCCGCGTTACTGGTTCCTGACCGTGCTGCTGGCCCTGCTGTTCACGATGTTCCCGCAGAGCCCCACGATGTACCGGACGGCGCTGACCCTGGGCGTCGCCGCGGCCGTGCTGATCTTCCCGTTCGCGGACAAGTTCCGCTACGACAGCGCGAACACCCCCGCCGCCGCGCAGACCTCCTCGGTCCTCGATCCGCTGGTGCTCAAGGACTATGACCAGATGGCGATGTTCGCCAACACCATCACCTACGCCGACGCGGGCAACGGCCACACCTACGGCCGCCAGCTGGCCGGCTCGCTGCTGTTCTTCGTGCCCCGTTCGGTGTGGACGGCCAAGCCGCAGGACACCGGGGTGATGGTGAGCCAGTGGATGGCGGCGGCCAACACCAACCGCTCCTCCCCGCTGTGGGCGGAGCTGTGGCTGGACTTCGGCTCGGCGGGCATGATCGCCGGGTTCGGGCTGATCGGCTGGGGGGCGGCCCGGGTGGACCGGCGCTACGCGCACAAGGTGGTGCGGGCGGGACCGCCGACCATCCTCACCCTGGCGGTGCCGCTGCTGGCCGGCTACTCCTTCATCCTGCTGCGCGGGCCGCTGCTGCAGGCCTCCGGGCGGATCGCGATCGGCGTGATGTGCCTGGCGCTGATCACGACACTGCGTCCGGAGCGGTGGCGGCAGCTGCGCTGACGGCCCCCGTCCCGGCGGGGGCGCGGGCCGCCCGCAGCCAGGCCGCGCCGCCCTTGAGCACCGAGCCCAGGCACAGTCCCCAGGCGGCGCCCGTCACACCCGCCCAGGCGTACCCGGCCAGCAGCAGTCCCGCCGACACCGGTGAGAACATCAGCTGCACCGGCAGGGTGGCGCGGGGGGCGAGCACGCGCAGGGCGAGCAGCCCGCACACCCCGAAGGCCATCGCCGCGTACTGGGCGCCGGTGGCGGGCAGCACCTTCGCGGCCGCCTCCCAGGTGTCCCCGAGGAGCTGACGGCCGTAGCGGGTGGGCAGGGCGTACAGCAGGGCGGCCCAGCCGGCGGCCACGGCGGCGAGCGCGGCGCCCGCGGCCAGGGCCGCGCGCCGGGGCGCGGGATGGCGGCCGAGCAGCGGCGGCCCGAATCCGGTGGCCGCGTTGAAGGCCACGTTCAGCGGGCCGAACAGCGTGGTGGCACCGCGCAGGGCGCCCACCGCGAGCGGGGTGGCGAACAGGCCGAGGGCGAGCACGGCGAGCTGGCTGGTGGCGTTGCCGACGCCGAACTCGACCAGGAAGCGGCGGCCCAGGTGGCCGCGGGCGGCGTACCGGCGCAGGTCGGCCCGTGCGCCGCGGACGTGCGGGCGCAGCAGGGCCAGCGCCAGCAGCAGGGCGGGCAGCGCGGACAGACCCCACACGAGGGTGGTGCGCGCGGCGGAGGCGCCGCCGGGCTGCACGGCCAGCAGGGGCAGCGCGGCGGCGAGCCGCAGCAGGTCGGTGAGCAGCGCGAGGTGCGGCAGGCGCAGCACGGAGAAGCAGTAGCGCAGGGTGTCCTGGGTGAGCGTGACGGGCAGGACCAGGCCGAGCGCCCCGTAGACGGCCGCGTCCGGGGAGAGCAGGGCCGCGCCGCCCGCCAGCAGCGCGCCGAGGGCGGTGGAGGCGCTCGCCGTGAACACGACGGCGCCGCGGCAGGCCCGGCCCAGGGTCCGCGGCTCGCCCCGGTGCAGGACCAGCTCCTGGCCGACGTACGCCCCGAACGCGCCGAGCAGCACGGTGAAGACGACGTAGGCGGTGGCGAACACGGCGAAGGTACCGGCCTCGCTGTGCCGGGCGACCAGGACCAGGACGGCGATGTTGGTGAGCGCGCTCACCGCCTGGTCCGCGACGGAGCAGACGACGGCCGTGCGCGCTCTCACCGGCTGCCCGAGGACAGGGTCTTGAGGTTGACGGTCTCCTCGTGCCGGGCGGTGACGGGCGGGGTGGGCCGGCCACCGGCGGGGGCGGCGGTCCGCGCCGGCCGGCGACGCTGCTTGCGCTGGTGCCGGTCCGCCGAGTGCAGTACGGCGCCGAGCACCTGGCCGCCCGCGCCGTCGATGAGCTCGCGGACGCGCTCCAGCGCGGTGCGCGCGGTGGTGCGCGGGTCGCAGACCACGACGACGCCGTCCACGCGGTCCACCAGCGCGAGCGCGTCGGCGTAGGACAGCACCGGCGGGGCGAGGACGACCACGGTGGTGTTCGGGGCGTCGGCCTGGTCGATGAGGCGGGTGGTGGCCGAGGAGGTGAGGGTGCGGGCCACGTGCGGCACCCGGGCGCCGGGGACGAGTTCGAAGGTGCCGGACTCGCCGGCGTCGACCGTGATGTGCCGGCCGCCGGGCCAGGGACCGCCCTCCGCGGTGCGTGCGTTGGCCCAGCCGGCGCGTCCCTTGGGCGCCTCGGGCAGGCGGTCGGCGAGGCCGGGGTGGCGCAGGTCGGCCTCGACGAGCAGGGCGGACATGCCGGTCTCGGCGAAGCAGGCGGTGAGGTTGACGGCGACGGCCGCGGCGGTGGTGCCCTCGCCGTTCGGCTCGACGACCAGCAGCCGGCGGCGGTCGGTGAAGTGGCGGTCGTAGGCGAGCCGGAAGGCCACCGAGCGGTACTGCTCGGCCAGGGCGCCGTCGGCGGCGAGCAGCGGCTCCTCGGGCGCCTTGGGCAGGGCGGCGAGGACGGGGGCGCGCAGCGCGCGGGCCACGGTCTCCGCCGAGCGGGCCGAGGGGTCGAAGATCATCCGCAGCCAGGCGCCGAGCAGCCCGACGGCGAGGCCGAGCACTCCGCCGAGGGCGATCAGCAGCGGGGTGCCCAGTCCTTCCGCGCTCGTCGGGGGCTCGGCGGTGACGGTGACGTAGCCGGGGGTGGTGTCGAGCGCCTTCAGCTCGCTGATGTTGTTGGTGAGCTGGGTGATCTGGCTGAGCAGGTTGGCCTGCGCGGCCAGCGCGGTGCCCTTCTCGCTGTCGCTCTGCAGCCGGTCGATCTGCCTGAGGAGGTCCTCGCGCTGCTTGGCGAGCGGGTTGAGCTGGTTCTGGTAGCCCTTGACCATCTTGGCGACGGTGCCGGCGGTCTGCTTCTCGCGGTAGTCGAGATAGGCCTCGGCGAAGGCGTTGGCGCCCGCGGCGGCGGCCTTGGGGGTGCCGGCCACGTAGGAGAACTTCAGCACCAGCGTGTCCGGCGGGTTGGTGACCTGGAGGTGGCTCTGCAGCCGGCCGGCGTCGGAGGCGCTGCGGCCGAGTTTCGTCGCGGCCCGGGAGGCCACCGAGTTGCCGGCGGCGGTCTGCCGCTCGCTGCCGATGTTGATCTGCTTGTCGACGGATATCCCGGCCGCCGCGTACGGGTTGATGGTGGCCGCGCGGACGAGGACCTCGCTGGAGGCCTCGTACGACGGCGCCGACCCGAGCGCGAACCAGGCGCCGGCGAGCAGTCCGGCGATCAGCCCGCCGGCCACCAGGACGCGGTGCCGCAGGACCTGCTGCACCTGGTCGCGCAGGAGTTCCGGCTCGTCCTGCTGCCCGCGTGCCTCTTCGTTCATGCGCGTGCCGCTCCTTCGTGCGCGGTGGTGCCCTGTTGCAGTGCCTCGGCGAGCAGGTCGTCCAGGCGGCCGAGCCCGGCCGCGCGGCTGAGCCGTTCGTCCACGTACGCGGGGCCGCGGGCCCCGAGCCGGCCGGCGCCCTCGGGGTCGGCCGCCAGGTCCCGGACGGCCTTCAGCAGTGCCGCCGGGTCCTCCGGAGCGACCAGCACCCCGGCGCCCGAGCGGCGCACCTCGTCGGCCGTGCCGCCCTCGGCGGCGACCGAGGCGACCACCGGCCGCCCGGCGGCGAAGTACGAGGTCAGCTTGGACGGCACGCTCATGTCCAGGACGGACGCCCGCTGGGTGACCGCGAGGACGTCGGCGGCGGCCAGCACGTCGGGGAAGTCGGCCTCCTCGGCGGGCGGCAGGAAACGCAGGTTGGGCACGTCCCGTGCCCGCTCCTCGAGGTGGGCGCGCTGGTTGCCGTCGCCCATGAGGACGAAGTCGGTCCCGGGGTCGAGGCGCGCCGCGTCGACCAGCACCTCCAGGCCCTGCTTGAGTCCCATGTTCCCGGAGTGCAGCACCACTTGGCGCTCCGGCGCCCAGCCGAGCCGGGCGCGCGTCTCGGCGCGCGGCCGCCAGGGGCGGGCGACGTGGGACCAGTTGGGGACGAGGCGGATGCGGCCGGGGTCGACGCCCATCGCCTCGACGCGGGGCCGGAAGCTGTCGTGGATGACGCCGACGAGGGCGGCCCGGCCGAGCGCGTACCGTTCGGCGCGGGCGGCCACCGCGGCGGCCCGGTCGCCGCCGCTGATGCCGCTCTGCGCCGCCGCGGCGCCCATCAGGTCCTGGACCACGGGCACGAACGGCACCCGGTGCCTGCGGGCGATGCGGGCCGCGGCGACCGCGCCCGCCAGGCTCGGCATCTGGGCGACCACCGCGTGCGGGCGGGGCATCCGGGGCGGGGCGGCGAGCTGGTGGGCGAGCAGCGAGGCCTCGAACAGGGCGCGGCGGACGGCGGTCTGCCGCGCGGGCACGGTGTGCCGGCGCCGGTGGACGGTCACCCCGGCCCGGGACTCGGTGGTCCGCCAGCGGCCCGCGTACGCCGGGTCGAGCCGCCAGGACGGGTAGTGCGGCATGCCGGCGAGCACATGGGTGTCGGCGCCCCGGGCCGCCCAGTGCTCGGCGAGCTGGGTGGCGTAGGGCCCGATGCCGGTGTGCTCCGGCGCGTAGTTGGTGGAGACCAGCAGCACACAGCGGCCGGTCAGGACATCCGATCCGGTCAACACCGGTCCCCTTCCCCCCAGAAGTGATCCATGGCCACCTTAACCGTTCACCGGATCTCCCAGTGGACTTCACAGTAAGGTCGAGGACCATCAACTGCCGTTGACGGCCCGGCAACCGCCGTTGACGGACGGACATTCGCTGTGACGTTCACTGTGGGGGGAGAACGCATGGTCCATCGTGTCGGCTACGCACCCGGTGTCTACGACCTGTTCCACATCGGGCACTTGAACATTCTGCGTCATGCCCGCAGCCAGTGCGACTATCTCGTGGCCGGTGTGGTCTCGGACGAGATGGCCGAACTCGCCAAGGGGCGCAGGCCGGTGGTCCCGCTGCCGGAGCGCCTGGAGATCGTGCGCAGCGTCCGGCACGTGGACGCCGCGTTCGTGGAGACCGTCCCCGACAAGCTGGAGACCTGGAAGCAGGTCCGGTTCGACGTGATCTTCAAGGGCGACGACTGGCGGGGCACCGACAAGGGCGAGAAGCTCGAGCGCGACTTCGCGACGGTGGGCGTCGAGGTCGTCTACTTCCCGTACACCGTCCACACCTCCAGCACCCTGCTGACCAGGGCGCTGGACGCGCTGGTCACGCCGGGTTCCGGGGAAGCGCGGACAGCTCCCTGAACCACTTGGCGAGGAACGCCGCCAGGAACAGGGCGTGCACGGCGGCGAGTACGGCGTAGACGAGCCGGAAGAGGTCCGGCGCGCCCAGCGTGAGGAACACCAGGCAGAACACCCCGTAGTCCACCGGCAGCAGGGCCACGGCCCGCAGCCGGGAGGGCGGAGCCGCCGGGGTGGCGCCGGCCGCGGCGGGGCGGCCGCGCTTGAGCTGCTCGGTCAGCAGGCCACCGCAGAAGGTGACCACGGCCGCAAGCTGGAAGCCCAGCGGCACAAGCAGCCAGCCGTCGCCGGGCAGTTCGAAGAAGCGGTGGAAGGAGATCAGCACCGCCGAGTGCAGCGCGACCATCTTCGCGCAGTCCACCACGTGGTCGAGCCACTCCCCCGCGGGACCGCCCCGGCCGGTGAGCCGGGCGAGCTGGCCGTCGGCGGAGTCGAAGGCGAAGCCGACCACGAGGGAGGCGTACACCGTGAGGGCGAGCGGCCAGGAGGGACGCTCCAGGGCCACGGCGGCGATCCCCGAGTACGTCAGCCCGGCGCTGACGAGGGTGACCTGATTGGGCGTCATCCCCAGCCGGTACGCACCTGCCGCCAGATAGCGGCCCGCCGGCCGGTTCACGTAGCGCGAGTACAGCGACACGCCCTTCGCGGACTTCTGCGCCCCGCGCAGCTCCCCCAGCACCGACGTCCCCACGAGCCCCCCACGTGTTCCGCTGTGCGGCGCCTCCCCCGGCGCCACGGTGACGCCATGATGACATGCGCCGAACAGGTGCACGTGCGTGTTCGAGGTGCCGCGCGCACGGGTGCGCAGGGGTGTGAGGGGGGTGCCGAAGCGCCGCGGCGGACGGGACGGCTCCCTCCGGCCGTCGCCGCGCCGACCACCGCCCGCGCCCACGGCCCCGGGGTGCCGCGGCCCACCGGGGAGGGGGCGCGGGTGCCGCGCGCCGCGCACCCCCCGGGGTGCCGTGCCCCAGGGTGCCGTGCCCCCGGGTGCCGCACGCCTCCGGGTGCCGCACGCCTCCGGGTGCCACGCGGACGGGTGCAGCACGCACGGGTGCCCGGCCCCCGGGTGCCACGCGCACGGGTGCGCCGTGTGTACGAGTGCCGTGCTCCCACGTGCCGCGCGCCCAGTCACCGGCGCGGCGGGCCGAGGGACAGGCGCGCTGCGCGCGGAGCGCCTGTCCGGGTGCCGGGACGTCGCCGTGAGCCGACCGGGGCGCGCCCGCCGCCCCGAGCGGCGCACCGGCTTCGCCGGGCACCCCGGCCCACCGCGCGCGGAACACCTGCCGAGGCCCGGGCACCGGGACGTCGCCGTGTGCCGGCCGGTGCGCCGCACCCGCCGCCCCAAGCGGCACCACCGGCTTCGCCGGGCACTCCCGGGCGGCCTCCGGCTGGACGGCCTCCCCCCTGACGGGCCGGGGCCCCGCCGGGCGCGGGGCGTGTCATCAGGTACCGGGCCCCGGGTACCCGTAGGGCTGTGAACGGGAGCAGCCCGAGGAGGTGACGCTCGCCGTGACCGAATCCTTCCGGCCGGGCGGGCCGGCCGAGGCGGTCGTGCCCCGTGGACCGGGCCCGCCCGGCGGGTCCCGGCCGCCGGGCGGGCCCGGCGAGCGCGCCACCACCCCGGACGCCCAATCCAGGCCGCCGCGCGGGCCCGGCGAGCGCGAGACCCCGCACGCCGACGCCCGGTCCGGGCCGCCCGGCGGGCGCGGCGCCCCGGACGGGCCCGGCGAGCCGGGCGGGCCGGCCGGGGCGGGCGGCGGGCGGCCGCCTGCCGGGACGTACCGGCGGACGCTGCCGGGTGACGACGACCTCGACCAGCTCCAGGCCGGGCTGCGGCAGCTCGCCGAAGCCCATGGCCGTATCCGCGGCCTGCTGGACGCCGTGGTGACCATCAGCGGCGCCCGGGAACTCGACGCGGTGCTGCACACCATCACGGAGTCCGCCCGCAGACTCACGGGCGCCCGCTACGCCGCGATCGGCGTCCTGGGCGAGACCCGGACGTTCACCGCGCTCATCACCTCCGGCTTCGGGGCGGACCGGTTCCGCGAGGAGGGCGGGGCCGAGCTGCCCCACGGCAGCGGACTGCTGGGCGAGCTGGTCCGCCACCCGCAGGCCCTGCGCGTGGCCGACCTGGCCTCCCACCCCCGCTCCGCCGGCTTCCCCGAGGGGCATCCCGTGATGACCAGCCTGCTCGGGGTGCCGATCCGGGTCCGCGGCACCGTCTACGGCAACCTGTACCTCACCGACAAGAGCGGCGGCGCCTTCAGCCAGGAGGACGAGGACATCGTCCTGGCCCTGGCCGGGGCCGCGGGCGTGGCCATCGAGAACGCCCGCCTCTACGAGCGGCTGCGCCGGGCCACGGAGGACTTCCAGCGACGGCTGCTGCCGGACCTGCCGGCGCTGCCGGGGCTGGAACTGCAGGCGCGGTACCGGCCGTCCACCGAGGCGCCCCGGATCGGCGGCGACTGGTACGACCTGATCCACCTGCCCGAGGCGGTGCCGTGCCTGATGGTGGGCGACGTCATGGGGCACGGCCTGGAGGCCGCCACCGTGATGAGCCAGATCAGCAACATGCTCCGGGTCATCGCCTTCGACGAGCGGGAGCCGGCCAGCCGGATCCTGCACCGCCTGGACACCGTGCTGCACGCACTGCACGGCGCGCCGCTGGCCACCGCGCTGGTGGCGCGGCTGGAACCGGCGCCGGAGGGCGGCCGGCTGCTGCGCTGGTCCAGTGCGGGCCATCTGCCACCGCTGCTCATCAGCCCCGGTCACGAGGCGCGCTATCTGCACGCCGACACGGGCCTGCCGCTGGGCGTCGACCCCGCCATGCCCCGGCCGGACAGCGCCTGGCCGCTGCCCGCCGGGGCCACCCTGCTGCTGCACACCGACGGGCTGGTCGAGCACCCGGCGCACACCCTCGACGAGGGGATGGCCGAGGCCGCCCACATCGCCGCCACCCACGCCTCGCACCCGCTCGGCGAGCTGTGCGACGCCCTGGTCGCCCACCAGCCCACGCTGCACGACGACGTGGCCCTGCTGGCCGCCCGCCTCACCCCGTGACGGCCCCGCGCACCCGGTGGGTAGGCCGCGCGCCCCGCCCGTGCGGGCGTGCCGCGCCCCGCCCGACCGGCCCCGCACGCGCGTCGGAGGCCCGGCCCGCACGTCGGGAGGCCCGGCCCCTACGGCGGAGGCCCCCGCACCCACGGCGGACGCCCCGCCCCGCACGTCGAAGGCCCGGCCCGCACGCCGGACGCCGAGCCCGCAGGTCGGACACCCAAGCCCGCACGCCGGAGGCCGGAGCCCCCGCACAGCGGGCTCCGGCCTCCGGCGGGCGGTGGGTCCGGGTCTACAGGGCGAGACCGGTCAGGACCAGGACGCGCTCGTAGGTGTAGTCCTCCATCGCGAACCGCACGCCCTCGCGGCCCACGCCCGACTGCTTGGCGCCGCCGTAGGGCATCTGGTCGGCGCGGTACGAGGGGACGTCACCGATGATCACGCCGCCGACCTCCAGGGCGCGGTGGGCCCGGAAGGCGGCCTGCAGGTCGTGGGTGAACACCCCGGCCTGGAGGCCGTACTTGGAGTCGTTGACCGCGGCGAACGCCTCGGCCTCGCCGTCGACCCTGGTCACTGTCAGGACCGGCCCGAAGACCTCCTCGCAGGCGAGCGTCACGTCGGCCGGGACGTCGGTCAGCACGGTCGGCGCGTAGGAGGCGCCCTCGCGCTTGCCGCCGGTGAGCAGCGTGGCGCCGGCCTCGACGGCCTCCTGCACCCAGGACTCCACACGCTTGGCGGCGTCCTCGCTGACCAGCGGGCCGACGTCGGTCGCGGAGTCCGAGGGGTCACCGGTGACCTGGGCCTCCACGGCGGCCACGATGCGCGGCAGCAGCCGGTCGTACACCGAGGCGTCGGCGATCACGCGCTGCACGGAGATGCAGGACTGGCCGCCCTGGTAGTTGGAGAAGGTGGCGATGCGGGTCGCCGCCCAGTCCAGGTCCTCGTCGCTCGCGAAGTCGGCGAGGACGACGGCCGCGCCGTTGCCGCCGAGCTCCAGCGTGCAGTGCTTGCGCGGCACCGAGTCCATGATCGCGTAGCCGACCTTCTCGGAACCGGTGAAGGAGATGACCGGCAGGCGCTCGTCCTGGACCAGCGCGGGCATCCTGTCGTTGGGGACCGGCAGGACGGACCAGGAGCCGGCCGGCAGCTCGGTCTCGGCCAGCAGCTCGCCGAGGACCAGGCCGGACAGCGGGGTGGCCGGGGCCGGCTTGAGGATGATCGGGACGCCGGCCGCGATCGCCGGGGCGACCTTGTGGGCGCACAGGTTGAGCGGGAAGTTGAACGGCGCGATGCCGAGCACGACACCCTTCGGGAAGCGGCGGGTCAGCGCGAGGCGCCCCTGGCCGCCGGCGTCGGTGTCCAGGCGCTGGGCGTCGCCGCCGTTGAACCGGCGGGCCTCCTCCGAGGCGAACCGGAACACGGACACCGCGCGCCCGACCTCGCCGCGCGCCCACTTGACCGGCTTGCCGTTCTCGGCGGAGATCAGCTGCGCGATCTCCTCGGTGCGCTCGGCGAGCCGCCTGGCCACGTGGTCCAGGGCGGCGGCCCGGACGTGCGCCGGGGTGGCGGCGAACTCCTCGCGCACCGCGTACGCGGCGGCCACGGCCTCCTCGATCTGGGCGTCGGTCGGCACGGCGACGCTGCCGACCGTCCGGCCGTCCCACGGGGAGGTGACGTCGAAGGTGTCCTCGCCGGTGACCTGGCGGCCGGCGAGCCAGAAGGCGGTGGTGGAAGTCATCGTGAGGGTCCCGGCCCTTCCGCGTTGGGATGTCTGCTTGCGTCGTCAACGGTAGGGCGGGACCGGCCGTGCGGTGCTTGTCCGAGGTGGAGCAGTGCGAATCCGCGGTGCGCCGGTTTGGCACAGGAGGGGCCGCTGTTTCGGCACAGGACGGGCCGCCGGTTCGGCACAGGAGGGGCCGCTGTTTCGGCACAGGACGGGCCGCCGGTTCGGCACAGGAGGCGCTACGACTGCTCCGTGGAGGTCGCCTTCAGCGCCAGCCACAGCTCCATGCGCACGTCCGGGTCGTCCAGCGAGCGCCCGAGGATCTCCTCGACCCGCCGCATCCGGTACCGCAAGGTGTGCCGGTGCACGCCGAGGTCGGCGGCGGCCGCGTCCCACTGGCCGTGGCGGGACAGCCAGGCCCGCAGCGAGGCCACCAGGTCGCCGCGTCCGGTCGCGTCGTGCTCGTACAGCGCCCGCAGCAGCCCGTCGGCGAAGGCCCGGACCGCGTCGTCGGCCAGCAGCGGCAGCACCGATCCCGACGCCAGCTGCTCGTGCTCGACGAGCACCCGCCCGCGCCGGCGCGCCACCGACAGCGCCTGCTCGGCCTGCTTGTAGGCGGCGGCCGCGGCGATCGGCCCGGCGGGCGCGGACAGGCCCACGACCAGCTCGTCCTCGTCGGTCCCGGCCGGCTGCTCCGGCACGGCCGCGGCCCGCGCCGCCTCCAGCGCGACGGCGTACTCCCCGCACGCGGCGACCGCCGCGCCGCCGTCCGCGGCCAGCACCACCAGCCGCTCGCCCTCGGGTACCACCAGCACCGCCTCGCCGGAGCGCGCGGCGGCCGCCTCCACCACGTCGGCGAGGCCCTCGAGCGGGTCGCCGCCGGCACCGGCGGCGGCGGGCACGCGGGCCGCCGACGGCTTGGCGGGCTGCACGCGCGCGTGCCCGTCGGCGTGCGCCCGTGCGGCGGACGCGGAGGCCGACTCGGCGACGATCATCCGGAAGGGCGCGTCCAGCAGTCCGCCGTACAGGTCCCCGGCGACGGCCCGGGCGTGGTCGGGCTGCCCGGCGAGCAGCATCCGCAGCACGGCGGCGCCGACGCGCTGCTCGGCGGCGTGCAGCGAGCGCGAGCGTTCGGTGGTGAGGGTCAGCAGGGCGATCGCGGAGTGGACGGCGTACCGCTCGGCGGTGCCGAGGGCGGCGGCGGTGCCCACGGCGAGCGCGGCGCGCGGCCGGCGGCCGGTGCCGATGGAGTGCAGCTCGACCCGGTCGTCGGTCTCGGGCCCGCCGACCACGGCGGAGGCGGGCGCGGGCCGGTCCCGCAGCCGTTCGACGTCCGCGGTGAGCCGGGCGGCCCTGCGGCCCGCCCACTCGGGTGCGGTGGCGACCACGGCACCGGAGGCGTCGTAGAGCGCCGCCCAGCCGTCGACCTGGGAGGCGAGCGCGGACAGCAGTCCCTCGGGGCCGGCGCCGAGCGCCTGCCTGGTCAGCTCCCGCTGGGCGGCGAAGCCCGCGGTGACCGCGCGGTACTGGTCGGCGGCGATGGCGGCCGACACGGCCTTGCTGATGGCCAGGAAGGGGGTGCGCCGGGGCACCTCGAGCAGCGGCAGGCCCTCCTCCTCGGCCGCGTCGACGAGGGCCTTGGGCACCTCCTCGTAATTGACCCCGACGGCGAAGCCGAGCCCGACCACGCCCGCCTCGGCCAGCCGCTTGACGTAGCGGCGCATGGCCTCGGGGTCCTCCGCGTCCAGCTTGAGCGCGGTGACCAGCAGCAGCTCCCCGCCCTCCATGTACGGCACGGGGTCGGCGAGCTCGCTGACGTGCGCCCACCGGACGGGCACGTCGAGGCGGTCCTCGCCCGCGCGCACGGTCAGCTTGAGCGCGGAGTGGTGGACGAGCGAGGCGAGCGTCGGGGGCATGGTGCCTTCAGGTCTGCGGAGGTCTGATGATCGTTGTGATCTTTTGGCCGCCGCGTATGAACGGCCTGTGGTGATTCTGCCTCACTGTACGGTCACCCGGGGACCGCGCGCCCGCTTGCCGGGGATTCAGCCCCTCAGGTCCACCAGCAGCGGCGGGGCGTGCTCGCCGTCCACCGTGGTCAGCGACAGCACCGCGTGCCCCGGCGGGACCTCGTGCGCCAGCTGGGAGGCGGACCAGCGGTCCCGTTCGACCTGCTTGGTCGTCACGGCGTCGGTGGTCACGGCCCGTCCGGTGACGAGCTTGCGCAGGGCGTGGATCGCGCGGGTCATCGGCTGGTCGGCGAAGACGGTGTGCTTGGCCACCTCCTTGGTCTCCACCCATTCGGTGCCCCAGGCGTGCGCGAACCGGCTGCCGTCCCAGGTGGTGACCCCCGACAGCGCCATACGGCAGCCGACGGCGCCCAGCAGCGGGCCGTGCAGCGCCTCCGGCACGTCCGCCATCGAGCGCAGCGCGAGGACGACCCCCGCCTTCTGCGAGCGCAGCCGCTGGATCCGGCGGACGGACTCCGGGGTGACGGCGCCGGTGGCGTCGTCGAGGACCAGGCAGGCGAAGTGGGGGCGCCGGGTGTCCCGTACGACGGTGTGGAACTGGGCCAGGATCAGCCGGGTGATCACCCGGCACGCCTCCTCGTGCCCCCGCTCGGGCAGGTCGACGCGCACCCGCAGCGGGTGGTGGGCGACGGCCCGCAGCGAGAAGGGGCGGCTGCCGGAGCCGCCGGCGCCGAAGAAGTCGGCGAACACCGGACGGTCGAGCAGGGCCAGCCGGCCGGCCAGGGCGGGGCCCGGGTCGGCGGCGCCGCCGGCCTGCCGCATCCGCGCGTCGAGCTCGCGGCGCATCGCGGCGTGCTCGCCGGCGTCCAGGGCCGCCCGCAGCGCGGCCAGCGCGCCCGGGTCGCCCTCCAGCAGCTCACGCAGCACCGGCAGCGCCGGGAAGTGCCCGTGCACCGCCCGGTACGGGCCGAGAAGCTGGGCCAGCGCGGTGGCGGCGCCCTGGGCGCCGACGGTGTCGAGGTCCCCGGCCAGGGCCTCGGCGAGGACGGCGGCGGCCTCGTCGGGGTCGTCGGATCCGGCGTAGGGGTCCAGGTCGTGCACGGAGCCGGGGTCGCCGACGCGGACCACCACGTCGTACGACGGGTCCGGGCCGAGCCGTGATCCGGCCGCGGAGACCGCGACCAGCGCGCACCGGCCGGTCAGCGCCTGGAGGGCGAGCGCCTCGGCGACCGGCTGGGTGACGTGCCGGGTCTTGCCGGAGCCGGGCGGGCCGACCAGGAGCAGCGAGGTGCCGAGGGTGTCGGGGCCGACGGCCGCGCCCGCGTCGTGGTAGGCGCGCGGGGTCCGCTCCCCGGGCACCCAGCGCCCGATGCGCACCTGCCCCTCCAGCAGGTCGTGGCGCGCGGCGCGGCGGGGCAGGTCGCGGTCGCCGGAGGGGTGGGTCCAGGCGGCGCCGCCCTCCCGCAGGACGGTGCCGGTGAAGGCGGCCGGACGCGCCTCGCGCAGGGCCGCGGTCCAGGCCCGCCCGACCCGGGCGCAGTCCACGTCGTTCATCCGGCCGGCCGCCACCTCGGCGGTGAGCAGGTCGGCCGCCTCGTACTGGCCCGCGTGCCGCAGTGCGGGCCACTGCGAGCGGGGCAGGCCGGCGGGCGGCGGGGCGGCCGGGCCGGCGGCGGCGCGCCGGCGGGCGGCGGCGCGCCGGCGGGCGGCGAGTTCCCCGGCGTACGCCCGCCAGCCGCCGACCCGGGCGAACGGCCAGACCACGAGGGCGGTGACGACCGCGTACAGGGCGTCGGTGAACAGCTGGGAGGCGAACAGGCCGTAGCCGCCGGACACCAGGGCGACCAGCGAGAACACCGGATCGACGACGGGCAGCGGGTCCCAGCCCGCGCCGGGGAAGGCGTCGGGGAAGACCAGGCTGAGCGCGCCGAGCGCGCACACGGCCGCGAGCACGGCCCGGGCGGGCTGCGGGCGGCGGCCCACGAAGTGCCGTACCACCTCCGGCCAGCTGCCCAGGTGCCCGACGGCGTAGACGAGCACGGCGAAGAACACGCCGTCGTAGACCACCGCGGCCTCGCGGCCCTGCCAGCCCTTGGCGGAGACGGTGCCGCCCCACCACCAGTCCTCCGGGGTGAACAGCTTCAGCGGGGCCCACTGGTACGGCAGCGCGCCCTGCCGCCACAGCGACCACACGAGCAGCGCGAGGACCAGCGGGATCAGCAGGCCGACCACGGTGATCGGGGGCAGCCGCTCGGGGGACCGCGCGCTCCTGGGCGGGCGGTGGCCCAGGCGCCAGATGCCGGGTCCGGCGGCCGGGCGGGGGGCGTCCAGCCACTCGGCGACGGCCGCGCGCGGCGCGGGCGGCGCGGGGGCCTGCGCGGCCCGCTCCACGGACGGCGCGGTCCCGTGCGGCGCGCCCGGCGGACGCTCGGGCACCGGCGGCGTCGCGGGGGCCTCCCGCGGCTTCGCCGGGCGCGGCACCGGGTTGGCGTGCCGTGGCTGCGCGCCCCGGGCTTCCTGCGTCCCGTCGTCCATCGCCCTTGCCCCCTGACCAGCCGTTCCGTCCACCATCAGCGAGTCAATCTAACGCCCGGACAAGGGGAGTTCACCGTTTGCCGGGTCAAGCCGCGCGGCGGCGTCCCGTCGCACGTCCCGCCGCACGTCCCGTCGCACGGCGCGCGCCCCTGTCCGCCCGCCCGTGTCCCTCTCGTGTCCCTCTCTATATCCACCACGGACAACGGCGACCCACGACAGCGCCCACATGGAGCATGCCGACACCCCGTCCGCCGCCCTAACCTGCGAAGAAAGAAGGAAAGCGTCCGAAAAACGCCCCCCGTGTGCGTGGAACGCCCTCGACCGCACGACCCGAAAGATCTCATCAGGGAGCCCCCCCATGACCGCACTTGAGCAGGAGCGCCGCGTCGTCACCGCCATCCCCGGCCCGAAGTCGCAGGAGCTTCAGGCCCGCCGTCTCGCCGCGGTCGCGCAGGGCGTGGGCTCGACGCTGCCCGTCTTCGTGACCCGCGCCGGCGGGGGCATCGTCGAGGACGTCGACGGCAACCGCATCATCGACTTCGGCTCCGGCATCGCCGTGACCTCGGTCGGCGCGTCCGCCGAGGCCGTCGTGCGCCGCGCCTCCGCGCAGCTCGCCGACTTCACCCACACCTGTTTCATGGTCACGCCGTACGAGGGGTACGTCGCCGTCGCCGAGGCGCTGGCCGAGCTCACCCCCGGTGACCACGCCAAGAAGTCCGCCCTGTTCAACAGCGGCGCCGAGGCGGTGGAGAACGCGGTCAAGATCGCCCGCGCCTACACCAAGCGGCAGGCGGTCGTCGTCTTCGACCACGGCTACCACGGCCGTACGAACCTCACCATGGCGCTGACCGCCAAGAACATGCCGTACAAGCACGGCTTCGGCCCGTTCGCCCCCGAGGTCTACCGGGTCCCGGTCGCCTACGGCTACCGCTGGCCGACCGGCCCGGAGAACGCGGGCCCCGAGGCCGCCGCGGCCGCCATCGACCAGATCACCAAGCAGGTCGGCGCGGACAACGTGGCCGCGATCGTCATCGAGCCGGTGCTCGGCGAGGGCGGCTTCATCGAGCCCGCCAAGGGCTTCCTGCCCGCGATCCGGCAGTTCGCCGCGGACAACGGCATCGTCTTCGTCGCCGACGAGATCCAGTCCGGCTTCTGCCGCACCGGCCAGTGGTTCGCCTGCGAGGACGAGGGCATCGTCCCGGACCTGATCACCACCGCCAAGGGCATCGCCGGCGGTCTGCCGCTGGCCGCGGTGACCGGCCGGGCCGAGATCATGGACGCCGCGCACGCGGGCGGCCTCGGCGGCACCTACGGCGGCAACCCGGTGGCCTGCGCGGCCGCGCTCGGCGCGATCGAGACGATGAAGGAGCTCGACCTCAACGCCAGGGCGAAGAACATCGAGGCGGTCATGAAGTCCCGCCTGGCCGCCATGGCCGAGAAGTTCGACATCATCGGCGAGGTCCGGGGCCGCGGCGCCATGATCGCCATCGAGCTGGTCAAGGACCGCGGGACCAAGGAGCCGAACCCGGAGGCGGCCGGCGCACTCGCCAAGGCCTGCCACGCCGAGGGCCTGCTGGTCCTGACCTGTGGCACCTACGGCAACGTCCTGCGCTTCCTGCCCCCGCTGGTGATCGGCGAGGACCTCCTCACCGAGGGACTGGACATCATCGAGCAGGCGTTCGCGCGCATCTGAGCGGCGATTACGCCCATCGGGCGACGCTGCGGCAGACCGTGTGAAGAAGGTGTGCGGGGTGCGCGACAGCGGGCCGTTCCCGCTGTCGCGGGCCCCCTCGCTGCCGTAGCTTCTACGGCAGATGAGAGATACACCCGCCCACAGGGGACTGTGGGCGGCATCAGGCCGTCGCCTCCCCAGCTTCGACCTGGTCCGTGCCTCGCGCACACAACCGGAGCCCCCGGGTTCCGGGTCTCCTCACCGATCGGACGGTCGCCCGCCCCAGACCCCCCGGGGCGCGCGGCGATCCGGTCAGGACGGTCGACGTCGATGGGACGACCGCCCCCCGAAGGGCCGGCGCACACCCCCCTTGCGCCGGCCCTTCGGCGTGCGCGGGTCCGCGCCCGCCAGGGGTGCGCGGGTCCGCGCCGCCGGGCGGGCCGGATTTGCGAAGCTGGATGCCGTGCCGACCTCCCGTGAGCAGGACCTCCAGCGCGTGCCCGCCGAGCCGGACGCGGCGTCCGCCGCCGGCGCCGGACGGACGGGGTCCCGTCTCGTGCCGCCCCTGCTCGTGTCCCTGACGGCCGGGCTGCCGGCCCTGCTCTTCGCGCTGATCACCTGGCAGGTCGTGGCCGGCGGCCCCCTGCTCGGCGCGGACCGGGACGCCAGCCGCGCGCTGCTGCACCCCGACCGCGCCTCCGAACTGCTCGCCGATCTCGGCAATGCGCAGGTGGCGCTGCCGGTCATGGTGGCCGTCCTCGGGTACGCGGCCCTGCGCGGCCGTGCCACAGGCGTGGACCGGTGGTGGCTGCCGCCGCTCGTGGCGGCCGGGGCGATGGCCGTGCTCCCGGCGTTCGTCGTGCCGCTGAAGGTGTGGACCGCGCGGCACGGAACGGCCGTGATGCCGCCCGGGACCGGGTACTACCCGTCGGGCCACACGGCCACCGCCGCCGTCGCCTACGGTTCCGCGGCGCTCGTCCTGCTTCCCCTGCTGCTGACGGCCCTCGCCCGGCGGCTGGTGGCCGCCGGCTGCCTCGCCCTCGTGCTCGGGGTGTCCTTCGGCCTGGTACGGCGCGGCTACCACTGGCCGCTGGACGTCGTGGCGAGCTGGTGCCTGTGCACGGTGCTGCTCACGCCGCTCCTCCTCCTGCGGCACCACCCGCGCCACGGGCGCCGGCGCGGGTACTGGCGCGGCTTCCGGCGCGGGGCCCGGCCGCAGTAGGCGCCTACCCGTCGCCCGCGCCGACACGGGCCGCCCCTGCACCTCGGTCGCGCGCCCGACCGGGGCGGAGGGGCGGGGAACCCGGCCGGGGCGCGGGTTCGGGAAACCCGGCCGCGGCGCAAGCGGAGACCCCGGCCGCCGCGCAGGCTCGGAGACCCCGGCCGCGGCGCAAGCGGAGACCCCGGCCGCCGCGCAGGCTCGGAAAACCCGGCCGCGGCGCAAGCGGAGACCCCGGCCGCCGCGCAGGCTCGGAAAACCCGGCCCGGGCACAGACGGAAACCCGCCCGCCCCACAAGCCCGGAAAACCCGGCCGCCGCGCAAGGCCGGAAAACCCGGCCGCGGCGCAGGGGTGGGACGGCGTTCGCCGGGGCGCCGGGCGCCGGGAGGCCGGTGCGGGCAGTTGTGGGGAGCCGGCGCGTCAGCGGTCCCCCTCCACGGCCAGGCGTGCCGCCGCCTCGTGCAGGGCCAGCTCCAGCAGCGCCGGGTCGGTGAGGGTGCCGGTGCCGTCGGGCGGGACCAGCCAGCGCACCGGGCCGGACGTGCGCTCCGGGTGCGGTACGACGATCCAGGTGCCCGCCCCGACGCCGCGGATCCCGGTGCCCAGCCAGCGGGCGGCGGTGCCCGGCGGCACCAGGAAGCCCATGCCCCCGTCCCCGAAGCCGGCCAGCACCGGGCCGAGCCGGTCCAGGGCGCGGGTCAGCACGTCGAGGGTGGGAAGCCCGAGCCGCCACGGCAGGATGAGCACGTCCCAGACCCGGCCGGCGGGCAGCAGGGCGACGCCCCGCGGCTCGCGTTCCCACTGCCGGCGGCAGGCCCCGGGGTCGGGTGCGGCGGATGCCAGCCACGTGACCGCCGGCCTCGTTCCAGTCCCGGTCATGCGAAGACCTCCCTTCGTCCGGACGCGGGTGCGCGTCACAGAAAGGAGGGAGGTCCCCGCCGGGCATTACGCGGGTCGCGGCCGCCCGTCGGGGCGAACCGGTGCACGCCGGTCCGCCCCGTGCGCCGGCGCACGCCCGGCGGTCAGCTGTCGAAACCCAGTCCGAGCCGGTCCATCGTGCGCAGCCACAGGTTGCGCCGGCCCTCGTGCGCGTCCGCCCGGGCCAGCGACCACTTGGTGAGCGCGATGCCGGTCCAGGCGAACGGCTCGGGCGGGAACGGCAGCGGCTTGCTGCGGACCATCTCCAGCTCGGTCCGCTCGGTGCGCTCCCCCGCCAGCAGGTCGAGCATCACCTCGGCCCCGAAGCGGGTCGCGCCCACGCCCAGGCCGGTGTACCCGGCCGCGTACGCCACCCTGCCCCGGTGGGCGGTGCCGAAGAACGCGGAGAAGCGCGAGCAGGTGTCGATCGCCCCGCCCCAGGCGTGGGTGAAGCGGACGCCCTCCAGCTGCGGGAAGCAGGTGAGGAAGTGCTCGGCGAGCCGGGCGTACGTCCGGGGGCGGTCGTCGTACTCGGCGCGCACCCGGCCGCCGAAGGGGTAGACCGCGTCGTAGCCGCCCCACAGGATCCGGTTGTCCGCGGACAGACGGAAGTAGTGGAACTGGTTGGCGCAGTCGCCGAGGCCCTGGCGGTCCTTCCAGCCGACGGACGCCAGCTGCTCGGCGGTGAGCGGCTCGGTCATCAGGGCGTAGTCGTAGACCGGGACGGTGTACGGGCGCGTCCGCCGCACCAGGCTGGGAAAGACGTTGGTGCCCAGCGCGACCCGGCGGGCGCGGACACGGCCGTAGGGGGTGCGTACGGCCATGCCGGCGCCGTCGGGCCGCAGGCTCAGCGCGGGCGTGTGCTCGTACACGCGCACGCCGAGCCGCAGGCAGGCGCGTTTGAGGCCCCAGGCCAGCCTGGCCGGGTTGACCAGGGCGACGCCCCGGCGGTCGAGGAGCCCGGCCTCGAAGGTGGGCGAGGCGACCTGCTCGCGCACGGCGTCCCGGTCGAGGAGCTCCAGGCCCTCGGCCAGGCCGCGCCGTTCCAGCCGCGCGTACCACTCGCCCAGCTGCCGGGCCTGGTACGGCGCGGTGGCGACGTCGATCTCCCCGGTGCGCTCGAAATCGCAGTCGATCCCGTGCCGGGCGACCGTCTCCTCGATGGCGTCGAGGTTGCGGGCGCCCAGCTTCTCCAGCGCGCGGATCTCCCGCGGCCAGCGGGTGAGACCGTTGGCCAGGCCGTGGGTCAGGGAGGCGGCGCAGAAGCCGCCGTTGCGGCCGGAGGCGGCCCAGCCCGCCTCGCGGCCCTCCACCAGCACGACGTCGGTGGCGGGGTCGCGCTCCTTGGCGATCAGCGCGGTCCACAGACCGCTGTAGCCGCCGCCGACGACCAGCAGGTCGCAGGTCTCGGCCCCGGTGAGCGCGGGTTCGGGGCGCGGCCGTCCGGGGTCGTCCAGCCAGTACGCGACCGGCTGGGCCCCGGAGAGGGATGCGAGGGCTTGCTTCGAGTAGTCGTCTCCGCTCATGGCGCCTGGGGCCATGATGTCAACTCCCCACGGTGTGTCGTGCCGGCTGTGCCGGCTGTGCCGGTTATGCCTTCTGCCGGGACCGCCGGTTGGTGACGATCATCGACACCAGGACGAACAGCACGGCGACGAGGAACATGGTCGTGCCGATGACGTTGATCTGGACGGGCGTGCCGCGCTGCGCCGAGCCCCAGACGAACATCGGGAAGGTGACGGTCGAGCCGGCGTTGAAGTTGGTGATGATGAAGTCGTCGAAGGAGAGCGCGAAGGACAGCAGCGCGCCGGCCGCGATGCCCGGAGCCGCGATGGGCAGGGTGACCCGCAGGAAGGTCTGCGCGGGCGAGGCGTACAGGTCGCGCGCGGCCTCCTCCAGCCGCGGGTCCATCGACATCACGCGCGCCTTGACGGCGACGACCACGAAGCTCAGGCAGAACATGATGTGCGCGATGAGGATGGTCCAGAAGCCCAGCTGCGCGCCCATGTTGAGGAACAGGGTGAGCAGCGAGGCCGCCATGACGACCTCGGGCATGGCCATCGGCAGGAAGATCAGCGAGTTCACGGCGGCCCGCGCGCGGAAGCGGTAGCGGACCAGCGCGAAGGCGATCATGGTGCCGAGCAGGGTGGCGCCGACCGTCGCCCACAGGGCGATCTGCAGGCTGATGCCCAGCGAGCCGCACATGTCCGCGACGCCGCAGGGGTCCCTCCAGGCGTCGGTGGAGAACTGCTGCCACTCGTAGTTGAAGCGTCCCTTCGGCTTGTTGAAGGAGAACACCGTGACGATGACGTTCGGCAGCAGCAGATAGCCGAGGGTCAGCAGTCCCGCGATGACGACGAGATGGCGCTTGAGCCAGTTGACGAAGGGCATTTAGACCAGATCCTCCGTCCCGGACTTGCGGATGTAGATCGTGACCATGAGCAGGATCGCGGCCATGAGGATGAAGGACAGCGCCGCGGCGGTCGGGTAGTCCAGGATCCGCAGGAACTGCGTCTGGATGACGTTGCCGATCATGCGGGTGTCGGTGGAGCCGAGCAGTTCGGAGTTGACGTAGTCGCCGGACGCCGGGATGAAGGTCAGCAGCGTGCCGGAGACCACGCCCGGCATCGACAGCGGGAAGGTGACCTTGCGGAAGGTCGTCCAGGGCCGTGCGTACAGGTCGCCCGCCGCCTCGTGCAGCCGTCCGTCGATGCGCTCCAGCGAGGTGTACAGCGGCAGGATCATGAACGGCAGGAAGTTGTACGTCAGACCGCACACCACCGCCAGCGGGGTGGCGAGCACCCGGTCGCCGGCGGTCCAGCCCAGCCAGCTCGTCACGTCCAGGACGTGCAGCGCGTTGAGGGCGCCGACGACCGGGCCGCTGTCGGCGAGGATCGTCTTCCAGGCCAGGGTGCGGATCAGGAAGCTGGTGAAGAACGGCGCGATCACCAGGATCATGATCAGGTTGCGCCAGCGGCCCGCGCGGAAGGCGATGAGGTAGGCGAGCGGGTAGCCGAGCAGCAGGCACAGGATCGTCGCGGAGGCCGCGTACAGCACCGAACGCAGGAACTGCGGCCAGTAGTCGGCCAGCGCGTGCCAGTAGGTCGCGAAGTGCCAGGTGACCTTGTAGCCCTGTTCCAGGGAGCCGGTCTGCACCGACGTGGAGGCCTGGTAGATCATCGGCAGCGCGAAGAAGACCACCAGCCAGAGCATGCCGGGCAGCAGCAGCCAGTACGGCGTGAGCCGGCGGCGTCTGGGCGCGGGCTTCTTGCCGGGCGGGGCCGGCGCCAGCGGCGGCGGCGCCTCGGTGAGTGCGGCCATCAGGCGGCCACCCCCTCGTCCGACTCCACGCTCTCCACTCCGGCGTCGATGTCCTGGGCGGCGTCCAGGCCGAAGGTGTGCGAGGGGTTCCAGTGCAGGACGACCTCGGCGCCGGGCACCAGGCGCGGGTCGCGGTCGATGTTCTGGGCGTAGACCTCGAACTCGGGACAGACGGGGCTGTCGATCACGTACTGGGTGGAGACGCCGATGAAGCTGGAGTCGGCGATCCGTCCGGTGATGCGGTTGCGGCCCTCGGGGATCGAGCCGGCCTCGTCGGCGTGGGTGAGGCTGATCTTCTCCGGGCGGATGCCGACCAGCACCTTGCCGCCGGCCGTGGCCGGGGCGGAGCACCGCGCGCCGGGCAGGGTGAGCTTGCCGCCGCCCGCCTTGAGGACGATGTCGTCGCCGCTGCGGGTGTCGACCTCGGCCTCGATCAGGTTGGAGGTGCCGAGGAAGTTGGCGACGAACGTGGTCTGCGGGTTCTCGTAGAGGTCGGTGGGCGAGCCGAGCTGCTCGACGCGGCCGGCGTTCATCACGGCGACCGTGTCGGCCATGGTCATGGCCTCCTCCTGGTCGTGGGTGACGTGGATGAAGGTGATGCCGACCTCGGTCTGGATGCGCTTGAGCTCCAGCTGCATCTGGCGGCGCAGCTTCAGGTCCAGGGCGCCCAGCGGCTCGTCCAGCAGCAGCACCTTGGGGTGGTTGATCAGCGCGCGGGCGACCGCGACGCGCTGCTGCTGGCCGCCGGAGAGCTGGTGCGGCTTCTTGCGGGCCTGCTCGCCGAGCTGCACCAGCTCCAGCATCTCCTCGACCTGCTTCTTCACGCTCTTGATGCCGCGCCGGCGCAGGCCGAAGGCGACGTTCTCGAAGATGTCCAGGTGCGGGAAGAGGGCGTAGGACTGGAAGACGGTGTTCACCGGCCGTTTGTAGGGCGGCAGGTGCGTCACGTCCTGGTCGCCGAGGTGGACGGTGCCCACGCTCGGCTCCTCCAGGCCGGCGATCATGCGCAGTGTGGTGGTCTTGCCGCAGCCGGAGGCGCCGAGCAGGGCGAAGAAGGAGCCCTGCGGAACGGTGAGGTCCAGCGGGTGGACGGCGGTGAAGCTGCCGTAGGTCTTGCTGATTCCGGAGAGGCGGACGTCGCCGCTGTTGTCCGTGGTCGTCATCTCGTCACGCCCCTGTGAGCTTCGCGAACTTCTCTTCATAGGCCGCTTCTTCCTTCTCGCTGAGCGCGCGGAAGGCGTGCGACTTGGCGGCCGTGGCCTTGTCGGGCAGGATCAGCGGGTTGTCCGCCGCCGACTTGTCGATCTTCGTCAGATAGGGCCTCACACCGTCGACCGGGGACACGTAGTTGACGTACGCGGCGAGCGCGGCGGCCTGGTCGGGCCGGTAGTAGAAGTCGATGAGCCGCTCGGCGTTCTCCTTGTGCCGCGCCTTGTTGGGGATCAGCATGTTGTCGGTCGACGTCATGTAGCCGCTGTCGGGCAGGATGTAGCCGACGTCCGGGCTGTCCGCCTGGAGCTGGACGATGTCACCGCCCCAGGCCACACAGGCGGCGATGTCGCCCTTGGTGAGGTCGGAGGTGTAGTCGTTGCCGGTGAAGCGGCGTATCTGCCCCTTGTCGACGGCCTTCTGCAGCCGGGCCATGACGCGGTCGTAGTCGTCCGGGGTGAACCGGGCCGGGTCGATGCCCATGTCGAGCATGGTCATGCCGACGCTGTCCCGCATCTCCGACAGGAAGCCGACCCGCCCCTTGAGCCTGGGGTTGTCCAGCAGGTCGGAGACCGACTTGACCTCGATCCCGTCCAGCGCCTTCTTGTTGAACGCGATGACCGTGGAGATGCCCTGCCAGGGGTAGGAGTACGCGCGTCCCGGGTCCCAGTCCGGGGAGCGGAACTGCGGGGAGAGGTTGGCGTAGGCGTGCGGCAGGTTCGCCGGGTCCAGCTTCTGGACCCAGCCCAGGCGGATCACCCGCGCGGCCAGCCAGTCGGTGAGGACGATCAGGTCGCGGCCGGTGTCCTGGCCGGCGGCGAGCTGCGGCTTGATCTTGCCGAAGAACTCGTTGTTGTCGTTGATGTCCTCGGTGTACTTGACCCGGACGCCGGTCCGCCGGGTGAACGCCTCCAGGGTGGGGCGGTGCTTGCCGCTGTCGTCGACGTCGATGTACTCGGGCCAGTTGGAGAAGTTCACCACCTTCTCCTGGGCCGAGTGGTCCTCGGCGGAGGTGCCGCCCTGTGTCTTGCCCGCGGCGGGGATCCCGCAGGCGCTCAGCGTCCCCAGGCCGCCGAGCGCGAGCGCGCCGCCCGCGGAGGCGCGCAGCAGTGAACGGCGGGTGAGGGAGGCCCGGCCGTTGCTCAGGCTGCGCCGTAGGGCGGCCGCTCGGGCCGCGGACAGGCGGTCGGGCTGGTACTGCTCCATGCGCGTGTTGCCCTTTCGGAGGGATTCGGCCTGGTCGGGCCGGTGGTGGCTATCGGTCCCCGAAGATGGTGCGGTGCCAGTCCTTGCGGGCCACCGCCGTGTTGTCGAACATGACGTGTTTGATCTGGGTGTACTCCTCGAACGAGTACGAGGACATGTCCTTGCCGAAACCGGAGGACTTGTAGCCGCCGTGCGGCATCTCACTGATGATCGGAATGTGGTCGTTGATCCACACGCATCCCGCCTTGATCTCCCGGGTGGCGCGGTTGGCCCGGTAGACGTTCCCGGTCCAGGCCGAGGCGGCCAGTCCGTACGGTGTGTCGTTGGCCAGCCGGATGCCCTCATCATCACCGTCGAACGGGAGAACGACCAACACCGGGCCGAAGATCTCCGACTGGACGATCTCGCTGTCCTGCGCCGCGTCCGCGATCAGGGTGGGGCGGTAGTAGGCGCCGTCCTTCAAGTCTCCCTGGGGAGCCTCGCCGCCGGTGACCACGCGGGCGTAGGCGCGGGCCCGGTCGACGAAGCCGGCCACCCGGTCGCGCTGGGCGTGCGAGACCAGCGGGCCGAGGTCGGTGCCGGGGGCGAAGGGGTCGCCCAGCCGGACGGTCTCCATCAGGGCGGCCGTGCGCTCGACGAACGCCTCGTACAGCGGGCGCTGCACATACGCGCGCGTGGCGGCCGTGCAGTCCTGCCCGGTGTTGATGAGGGCGCCCGCGACGGCGCCGTGCACCGCGGCCTCCAGGTCGGCGTCCTCGAAGACGACGAAGGGTGCCTTGCCGCCCAGTTCCAGGTGCAGTCGCTTGACGGTGGCGGTGGCGATCTCCGCCACCCGCCGGCCGACGGCCGTGGAGCCGGTGAAGGAGGTCATGGCCACGTCGGGGTGGCCGACGAGGTGCTCGCCGGCCACCCGGCCGGTGCCGGTGACGACGTTGACGACGCCGTCCGGGATGCCGGCGTCGGTGGCGGCCCGCGCGAACATCAGCGAGGTCAGCGGGGTCAGCTCGGCGGGCTTCAGCACGATGGTGTTGCCCGCGGCGATCGCCGGGAGGATCTTCCAGGCGGCCATCTGCAGCGGGTAGTTCCACGGCGCGATGGAGCCGACGACGCCGATGGGCTCGCGGCGGACGTACGAGGTGTGGTCGCCGGAGTACTCACCGGCCGACTGGCCCTGCAGATGCCGGGCGGCGCCGGCGAAGAACGCCGTGTTGTCGATGGTGCCGGGCACGTCGAACTCACGGGACAGCTTCAGCGGCTTGCCGCACTGGAGGGACTCGGCGCGGGCGAAGTCCTCCGCGCGGTCCGCGAGCACGGCGGCGAAACGGTGCAGCGCGTCGGAGCGCTCGCCCGGCGTGGCGCCGGCCCACTCGGGGAAGGCCCGGCGCGCGGCGGCGACCGCGGCGTCCACGTCGTCGGCGCCGGCCAGGTCGTAGGCGCACACCTGCGCGCCGGTGGCCGGGTCGACGACCGCGTGCGTGCGGCCCGAGGTGCCCTTGGCCGGACGGCCCGCGATGTACTGCGCGCCGTCCCTGAGACATTCCTGTGCCGGAAATCGGTCCGGGGTGGCGGTGCCCGGGTTGTGCATGTCGCTCTCCTCCGCCGTCGCCCGGCTCCGGCCGGGGAGGCTGGCGTAGCTCCAGCTCGATTTGAGTGCCGATCCTGACAGAGCCATGGGGCTCCAACAAGTGATTCCGTTGTTGCCTTTTGGTTACGCGACGGAATCTGTCGACCAGGTGTCGAGTCGGCGCGTAAAAGGCAGGACGGAGTGTCAGTGGTGCGTGCCACACTCGCGTGCATGGGGAGAATCGATTCGCGGGAAGCCCTGATCAGGGAGGTCCGCGCGGGGACGAGAGTCGGGTATCTGCACTTCTGGGGGCATCGTCCGCGGCCGGACGGCCGGGTGGGGGCGAGCTGCCTGAGTCAGTGGTGGCCGTCGCCCTTCACGGCCGACGGGGAGACCTACGCGACCGCGGAGCACTGGATGATGGCCGGCAAGGCGCGGCTGTTCGGCGACGCGGAGGCGGAGCGGCGGGTGCTGGCCGCGGGGCATCCGGCCGAGGCCAAGAAGGCGGGGCGGCTGGTGCGCGGCTTCGACGAGAGCATATGGGCGCGCGAGCGGTTCGGGATCGTGGTGGCCGGCAGCGTGCACAAGTTCGCGGCCCACCCGGAGCTGCGCGCGTTCCTGCTGGCCACGGGTGACCGGGTGCTGGTGGAGGCCAGCCCGGTGGACCGTGTGTGGGGCATCGGGCTCGCCGCGCACGACGAGGCGGCGGCCGACCCCGAGCGCTGGCGCGGGCCGAACCTGCTCGGCTTCGCGCTGATGGAGGCCCGCGAGCGGCTGCGGGCCGCGGCGTAGTCCCGGCCCCGGCCGGAAAAGGAGCGGGGCCGGCCGCCGGGGCCGGCCCCTGGGGCCCTGTGTCGTCGGGCCGGTGGCGGGTCAGAAGGTGCCCGCGGCGCTCATGAAGCTGGCGAAGATCAGCAGGCCCAGCAGCGGCAGCACCACGGTGGCGATGATCCCGCAGACCAGGCCGGCGGTCGCGGCGCCCTTGTTGGTGGCCTCGCCGCGGTTGGCCTTGCCGCGTCCGATGGCGCCGAAGATGATCCCGAGGATGCCGAGGACGACTCCGAAGAACCACAGGATGAAGGTCAGGCTGCAGACCACGCCGATGATGCCGAGCACCATGCCGGTGGTGCCCAGGCCGTTGCTGGGCTGCGGGGCCATGCCGTAGCCGGGGGTCTGCGGGTAGGCGGGCGGCGCGGCCGGGTAGCCGTAACCCGGGTGGGACTGCTGCGGGTAGCCGTAGCCGGGCGCGGGCTGCTGCGGCGGCTGGGACGGCGGCCCGAATCCACCGGGGCCGGGCTGGGTGTCGGACATGGTGTGGTCTCCCCTCCGTTGACAACCAGGCATCGTAGTGGGCCTGTTGGCCGCCGCAGGCCCGCCGGCCGGGACTGTCGCACGCACGGGGCGGGACCGGCGGCGGGCGGACCGCTGCGCGGGCGGGCGCCGTCCTCAGCGGGCGGGCGTCGTCCTCAGCGGGCGGCGGTGGCCGTCGCCGACGGCGGCAGGGCGCCGTAGTAGGGGTCTTCGCGGTCCTCGTGATCGATGGCCGTCGTGATGCCGATGACGACCAGGACGATCACCGCGATGCCGAGGAAGATGCCGATGATGCCGGTGATCAGGCCGGCCTGGGCCTGGCCGTGGTTGGTGGCCTCGCCCCGCTCGGCCCGCCGGCGGCCCTTGACGCCGAAGACCACGGCGAGGATGCCGAGCACGACCGACACCACGCCGTACAGGCAGAACAGGCAGCAGGACAGGATGCCGAGCACCATGGCGGCGATGCCCATCCCGTTCTGCGGGACCATCGGCAGGCCGGGCCAGCCGTAGGCCGGGTAGCCGGCGGGTCCGGCCGGGCCCGGGTAGCCGGGCGGCACCGGCTGTCCCGGATACCCGTACCCGCCGGGGGCGGCCGGGCCGGTGGGGGCGACGGGAGGCGGCGGCACGGGCGAGGTGCCGCCGGGCGCGTCATGGACGGGCGGAGCGAAATCCGCGGCCGGCATCGAGGCCATCGTCGCCTGGTCGTGCAGGGACGGCGAGGCGGCCGGCGGCTGCGCGTACGGCGGGTACTGCGCGGGGTGCGGCGCGGCCTGCGGCTGCGGCGGCACGGGCGGGTTCTTCTCCAGCGAGGGCCCGCTCCCCGGCGGCGCCCACGGGTTGTCCCCGCCTCCGGCGCCCCCGCCCGCCTGCGTACCGTCCGTCATGTCCTCGCGTCCCCCTCGGTCGATCGTCCCGTCATGCTACGGCCCGCCGCTCCGCCCCGGTCCCCCCGGCCCGGACTCCACGCGGTCCCGCCGCGGTCCCCGCCGCCGTGCCGCCGCGGTCCCCCGCCGCCCTGCCGTGCAGCCACCCCCCGGGGCAGGCGGCGCCGCACCCCGCGCCCCCGCCTACGATGGGCCTGCTCATCGATCAGCCGATCACCCGCGCCGCGCCCCGGGGCCGACGGCGCCGTTCCCGGGGAGGGACACCTTGACCGACCAGCGCGCACCCCGCGATCCGCACGCCTTCATCGCCGGACTGCCCAAGGCCGAACTGCACGTGCACCACGTCGGCTCCGCCTCCCCCCGCATCGTCTCCGAACTGGCCGCCCGCCACCCCGACTCCAGGGTGCCCACCGACCCCGAGGCCCTGGCCGACTACTTCACCTTCACGGACTTCGCCCACTTCATCGAGGTGTACCTGTCCGTCGTCGACCTGATCCGCACCCCGGAGGACGTCCGCCTGCTGACGTACGAGGTGGCCCGGGACATGGCCCGCCAGCAGGTGCGCTACGCCGAGCTGACCATCACCCCGTTCTCCTCCACCCGCCGCGGCATCGACGAGCGGGCCTTCATGGACGCCATCGAGGACGCCCGCAAGGCGGCCGAGTCGGAGTTCGGGACCGTGCTGCGCTGGTGCTTCGACATCCCCGGCGAGGCCGGGCTCGAGTCGGCCGAGGAGACGGCCCGGCTCGCCACCGACGACCGGCTGCGCCCCGAGGGACTGGTGTCGTTCGGGCTCGGCGGCCCCGAGATCGGCGTACCGAGGCCGCAGTTCAAGCCGTACTTCGACCGCGCGATCGCCGCCGGGCTGCACTCGGTGCCGCACGCCGGCGAGACCACCGGGCCGGAGACGGTCTGGGACGCGCTGACCGAGCTGCGCGCCGAGCGCATCGGCCACGGCACCAGTTCCGCCGGCGACCCGAAGCTGCTGGCGCACCTCGCCGAGCACCGGATCCCGCTGGAGGTCTGCCCCACCTCCAACATCGCCACCCGCGCCGTCCGCACCCTCGACGAGCACCCGGTCAGGGAGTTCGCCCGCGCCGGGGTGCTGGTCACGATCAACTCCGACGACCCGCCGATGTTCGGCACCGACCTCAACAACGAGTACGCGGTGGCCGCCCGCCTCCTGGACCTGGACGAGCGGGGCATCGCCGAGCTGGCCAAGAACGCGGTGCGCGCCTCCTTCCTCGACGAGGCCGGCAAGGCGAGGATCGCCGACGAGATCGACGCCTACACCGAGACCTGGCTCGCCCCCTGACACCGGCCCGCTCCCGGCGCCGGGACGCGGCCGGGACACAATGGGGCGCATGCAGACCGTGACCGCCGTGGCACACCGCGGCGACCCCTACCGCTTCCGGGAGAACACCGTCGACTCACTGCGCTCCGCGCTCGGCCGGGGCGCGGACGCGGTCGAGATCGACGTACGCCTGACCCGCGACGGCGTGCCGGTGCTGCTGCACGACGAGACGCTGAAGCGGCTGTGGGGCCACGACCGGCCGCTGCGCTCACTGACCGCGCGGCAGCTGGAGGAGCTCACGCGGGGCGGGGTGCCGACGCTGGCAGAGGCGCTCGCCGCGACGGACGGCAGCCGGGTGATGGTGGACCTGCCCGGCGATCCGGGCCCGGCGGCCGTGCGGCGGATCATCGGCGTGATCGGCGAGTGCGGTGCCCGTGAGCGCGTGTACTACTGCGCGGGCGCGGAGACGATGCTCGCGGTCCGCGCGGCGGACCCCTCCGCCGAGATCGCCCTGACCTGGACGACGCTCGCGCCGCCGCGGGCGGGGCTGCTGGCCGCCGTCCGCCCCCGGTGGCTGAACTACCGCTTCGGGCTGGTGGACCGCGCCCTCGCGGCCCGCGTCCACCGCGGCGGCCACCTGCTGTCGGTGTGGACCCCGGACACCCGCCGCTCCCTGCGCCGCCTGCTGGACCTCGGCGTCGACTCGGTCACGACCAACCGCGTCGACCTGCTGCACGCGCTGCGCGGGCGCTGAGCGCGGGCCGGACACCGCAGGGTCCGCCCCGGACTCCGGCCCGTAGGGGGCTCACCCGTACAAGTCCCTTACGCGATACGACAGTTGGTCAGGGTGCGCTCGGGGGCGACCGCCCTCCTCGGCGACGATCCGCGCGGCGCCGCGCACGCCGAGGATGATCCGCGACAGCCTTCGAACATCCTCCGGGAGCAGCCGATGCGCGCTCGCACCACCGCCCTGACCGCAGCCTCACTCGTCCTGGCCCTGGCCGGCGGACCGCTCGCCGTACCCGCGCTCGCCGCACCGGCCTCCTCCTCACCGGCGCCGCCGGGCACGGCCCGGGGCAAGGCGGCGGGGCCCGACGCCGAGGCGCTGTCCGCCGCGATCGCCGGACTGCCCGACGACGACGCCACGGCCGCGCTGATCCGCGTCGGCGGGAACGGGAGGTGGCGGGGGACGGCCGGGGTGAGGGACGTGCGGACCGGGGCGCCCGCGCTGGAGGACGCCCGGTTCCGGGCCGGTTCGGTGACGAAGGTGGTCACGGCGGCGATGGTGCTGCAGCTGGCCGCGGAGGGCCGTATCAGCCTGGACGGCACGGTGCAGCGCTATCTGCCGGGGCTGCTCACCGACGACTTCGCTCCCGTCACCGTGCGGCAGTTGCTGAACTGCACCAGTGGCCTGCAGCCGGGCTCCTCCCTCGGCGAGAGTGCCGAGGAGGGGTACCCGCACCGGTTCGAGACGCTCACACCGCGTGCGGTGGTGGCGGCCGCGGTCGCCAAGGGGCCCGGCTACACGCCGGGGACACGGCAGACGTACGGCAACATCCACTACACCGTGCTCGGCATGCTGATCGAGAAGGTGACCGGCGACTCCTACGCCCACCAGGCCCAGGTGCGGGTCCTGCGGCCGCTGGGCATGCGGCACACCTCGTTCCCGCAGGGCGCCGACCCCTTCATCCACGGCCCGCACAACCGGGGCTACGACTGGATCGGCGGCGAGCTGGTCGACGTGACCGACTGGAACGTGTCCGACCGGTGGGCGGCCGGTGACATGATCTCGACGACCGCCGACCTCGAGCGGCTTCTGGTGGCGCTGTTCCGCGGCCGGCTGGTGCCCGCACCGCAGTTGCGGGAGATGTTCACGCTGCCCGACGTGCCCGGGGCCCGGTACGCCGCCGGGCTGGAGCGGTTCGAGCTGGGCGGCCGGGTGATCTGGGGCAAGACCGGCTCCCGCCCGGGCTACGCCACGGTCGTCGCCGCGACCCGGGACCTGTCGCGCACCCTGGTCTACAGCGTCAACTCCACCGACGCCAAGGGCGACGGCGGGCCCACCGCCGAGCGCTTCGGCTATCCGGCGTTCAACCGCTGACGCCACGGGGTTCGGCCGCGGCCGCACACCGGTCGGGCGACCGGCCGTGACCGCGCACCGGTCAGGCGACCGGCCGTGGCCACGCGCCCGTGGCGACCGGCCGTGGCCGTGCGCCGGTCAGGCGACCGGCCGTGGCGCGCGCCGGTCAGGCGGTGGACGCACCCGGCCGTGGCCGCCCGCCGCCGGTCAGGCGGCGGGCCACCACGTGCGAGGCCGCCGTCGCCGCCACAGCGACACCCAGGCCGACGGCCACGTCCCGGGCGCGCGCCGGGCGCAGGGCGCCCGCCCGCCGCAGCCGGCCGCGCGCCCAGAGGGTGAACGGGACGACCACGACCGCCGAGGTGGCCGACCCCGGGGTGTACCCGCGGACCGCCGCGGCCTGGGCCAGGTGGACCAGGCCGTGCAGACCGAAGGCGTTCAGCGCGGCCTGGTAGGCGGCCGAGCGGCCGCCGGTGAGCTGCCCGGCGGCGGACGCGGACGCGACGATCGCCCCCATCACCGCGACCGCCGCGGCGAACTCCCGCCCGCCGGCCGACGCGGTGCGCCGCCACACGGCCTCGGGCACGGCGGGGAACCGCTCCCGCAGCCGGGGGGTGTTCCGCCGCAGCCACCCCGGGAGGGCGGCCAGTTCCTCCGCGTCGTGCAGGGCCCAGGCCGCCGCCAGGCCGAGGGTGACCCGCGGGCCCACTCGCCCGCCGCCCGGAGGGCCGGAGTCTTCGCGTGTGTCCATCACGGCCCCGAGTCTGCCAGCTAGAGGCCCACGATCCGGTTCCAGCGGCGGGCGAACTCCCCGCGTTCGGCGGAGGTGATGTCCCGGGCGATGGCGAGGCGGCGGCGCATCGCGGAGTCGGGGAAGATCAGGGGGTTCTCCGCGAGGGCGGCGGTCTCCTTGTCCTCGGCGTCGGCGAGGACCGCCCGGGCCGCGGGGACCGGGCAGACGTAGTTGACCCAGGCGGCGAGTTCGGCGGCCACCTCGGGGTCGTAGTAGTAGTCGATCAGCCGCTCGGCGTTGGCCTTGTGGCGGGCCCGGTTCGGGATCATCAGGGAGTCCGCCCACAGTTCGGCGCCCTCCTCGGGTACGACGAAGCGGATGCCGGGGTTGTCGGCCTGGAGCTGGATGACGTCGCCCGAGTACGCCTGGCAGGCCAGGACGTCGCCGGTGACCAGGTCCTTGGTGTAGTCGTTGCCGGTGAAGCGGCGGATCTGGCCGCGCCGCACCTGATCCTCCACCTGGTCGCACACTCGGTGGAAGTCGTCCGCCTTCCAGGTGCGGATGTCGACGCCGTTGCCCTGCATGAGCAGCGCGAACGCCTCGTCCATGCCCGACAGCAGGGTGACGCGGCCCTTGAGGTCGCTCGCCCAGAGGTCAAAGACGCCGCGGATCTCACGGCCGAGCCTGCGGCGGTCGTAGGCGATGCCGGTGATGCCGCACTGCCAGGGCACCGTGAACCTCCGGCCGGGGTCGAAGGCGGGCGAGCGCAGCAGCGGGTCGAGGTTGCGTGCCACCTGGGGCCGGCGTGAGCGGTCCATCTCCTGCACCCAGCCCAGGCGGACGAAGCGGGCGCACATCCAGTCGCTCATGACGATCAGGTCGCGCCCGGGTCGCTGGTGGTTCATCAGAGCGGGGCTGATCTTGCCGAAGAACTCGTCGTTGTCGTTGATCTCCTCGACGTAGTCGACGGCGATGCCCGTGCGCCTGCGGAACGCCTCGAGGGTGGGGCGGCGGTTGGGGGCGTCGTCGTCCGTGTCGATGTACAGGGGCCAGTTCGCCCACGTGAGCCGCTTTTCGGTGGCGGAGGCGTCAGGGGCGGAGCGGTCTTCGGGGCGTACGTAGGCGGCGGGGACCCCGCAGCCGGCCAGGACGCCGAGCGCGGCGGTGCCGCCGAGCGCGCGCAGCAGGGAACGCCGGGTCGGCGAGGACGGGTGCGGAGTCCTGTGCATGGGGGCAGCATGCCGCCGGGCTCACCGCACGGGCAATCGACGCCGCGTCGAACCCGCCCGGCCGCACCCGACACCCTGCCGACCCGCCCGCCCCGCAAACCGGACGGTCCCGGAAATCGGGTCCGGGTCCAATCCCGGCCCCCGCCCGGCCCCCGGCCCCCGCCCGGCCCCCGGCCCCCGGCCGGCCCCCGGCCCCCGGCCGGCGGCCGGCCGGGCACGCCGCGGCCCCGGGCGGTCCGTCCTCCGCCCGGGGCCGCGGGTTCCGGCGGGAAGCCGGAGGCCTTACGCGTCCAGCGACGTCATCACGTGCTTGATGCGCGTGTAGTCCTCGAAGCCGTACGCGGACAGGTCCTTGCCGTAGCCGGACTTCTTGAAGCCGCCGTGCGGCATCTCGGCGACCAGCGGGATGTGGGTGTTGATCCACACGCAGCCGAAGTCGAGCTTCTTGGACATCCGCATGGCGCGGGCGTGGTCCTTGGTCCACACCGAGGAGGCGAGGGCGTACTCGACGCCGTTGGCCCACTCGACGGCCTGGTCCTCGTCGGCGAAGGACTGCACGGTGATGACCGGGCCGAAGACCTCCTTCTGGATGATCTCGTCGTCCTGCTTGAGCCCGGAGACGACGGTCGGGGCGTAGAAGTAGCCGCGCTCGCCGACCTGGTGGCCGCCGGCCTCGACCTTGGCGTGGGCGGGCAGCCGCTCGATGAAGCCGGCGACCTGCTTGAGCTGGTTGGGGTTGTTCAGCGGGCCGTACAGGACGTCCTCGTCGTCCGGCTGCCCGGTCTTCGTCTCGGCGGCGGCCTTGGCGAGCGCGGAGACGAACTCGTCGTGGATCGACTCGTGGACCAGCACGCGGGTGGCGGCGGTGCAGTCCTGGCCGGCGTTGAAGAAGCCCGCCACCGAGATGTCCTCGACGGCCTTGGCGATGTCGGTGTCCTCGAAGACCACGACCGGGGCCTTGCCGCCGAGCTCCAGGTGGACGCGCTTGAGGTCCTTGGCGGCCGACTCGGCGACCGACATGCCCGCGCGGACCGAGCCGGTGATGGAGGCCATCGCCGGGGTCGGGTGCTCGACCATCAGACGGCCGGTGTCCCGGTCGCCGCAGATGACGTTGAAGACGCCCTTGGGCAGGATCGAGCCGATGATGTCGGCGATCAGGACCGTGGAGGCCGGGGTGGTGTCCGACGGCTTGAGGACGACCGTGTTGCCCGCGGCGAGCGCCGGGGCGAACTTCCACACGGCCATCATCATCGGGTAGTTCCACGGCGCGACCTGGGCGCAGACGCCGATCGGCTCACGGCGGATGATCGACGTCATCCCCTCCATGTACTCGCCGGCCGAGCGGCCCTCGAGCATCCGCGCCGCACCCGCGAAGAAGCGGATCTGGTCGACCATCGGCGGGATCTCCTCGGAGCGGGTCAGCCCGATCGGCTTGCCCGTGTTCTCCACCTCGGCCGCGATCAGTTCCTCGGCCCGCTCCTCGAACGCGTCCGCGATCTTCAGCAGGGCCTTCTGCCGCTCGGCCGGGGTGGTGTCGCGCCAGGCCGGGAAGGCCGCGGCGGCGGCCGCCATGGCGGCGTCGACGTCCGCCTCCCCGGACAGCGGCGCGGTGGCGTAGGCCTCGCCGGTCGCGGGGTTGACCACGTCGGTGGTCCGTCCGTCGGCGGCGTCCCGGAACTCACCGTCGATGTAGTTGCGCAGACGACGCAGCTCGGTGCTCACTGCCGGCCCTCCTGGTCTGGTTCTGGCTGTCTCTGACTGTCTTTGACTGTCTCGGGCTGCTGGTGCTCGCGGTCTCTGGCTGCTCGTGGCTGTCCAGTCGCCGAGACGTCCACCCTAGTCGTCAGGCCGACGTTTTCAACACCCCCGTCCCCGCGAGTTCTGCGAAATCCGCACGTCTCGGTCCCATGAACAACGGATTTCATCGCCACAGCCTTGCGGAACTGTTGATACGTGGTGCACAGTGTGCTCGTGGCCAGTCGAAGCGCAGACCAGAGGGACTCCCGCGAGTCCAGGAACGGCAGCCCCCACCTGGACGCCGTCTCCCTCGCCATCATCGAGCAGCTGCAGGAGGACGGCCGCCGGCCGTACGCCGCGATCGGCAAGGCCGTCGGCCTGTCCGAGGCGGCCGTGCGCCAGCGCGTCCAGAAGCTGCTCGACCAGGGCGTGATGCAGATCGTCGCCGTCACGGACCCGCTCACCGTGGGCTTCCGCCGGCAGGCGATGGTCGGGATCAACGTCGAGGGCGAGGTGGAGTCCATCGCGGACGCGCTGACCGACATGCCGGAAGTCGAGTACGTGGTGATGGCCGCGGGCTCGTTCGACATCCTCGCCGAGATCGTCTGCGAGGACGACGACCACCTGCTGGACGTCATCAACAAACGCATCCGGACGCTGCCCGGCGTGCGCTCCACCGAGAGCTTCGTCTACCTCAAGCTCAAGAAGCAGACCTACATGTGGGGAACCCGATAACCGTGAGCAAGGACCTCAGCCGTACCGCGTACGACCACTTGTGGATGCACTTCACCCGCATGTCCTCGTACGAGAACTCCCCCGTGCCCACCATCGTGCGCGGCGAGGGCACCCACATCTACGACGACAAGGGCAAGCGCTACCTGGACGGCCTGGCGGGCCTGTTCGTGGTCCAGGCCGGGCACGGCCGCACCGAACTGGCCGAGACCGCCTTCAAGCAGGCGCAGGAGCTGGCGTTCTTCCCCGTCTGGTCCTACGCCCACCCCAAGGCCGTGGAGCTCGCGGAGCGGCTGGCCCACCACGCGCCCGGCGACCTGAACAAGGTCTTCTTCACCACCGGCGGCGGCGAGGCGGTGGAGACCGCCTGGAAGCTCGCCAAGCAGTACTTCAAGCTGACCGGCAAGCCCACCAAGTACAAGGTCATATCCCGCGCGGTCGCCTACCACGGCACCCCGCAGGGCGCCCTGTCCATCACCGGCCTGCCGGGCCTGAAGGCCCCCTTCGAGCCGCTGGTCCCGGGCGCCCACAAGGTCCCGAACACCAACATCTACCGCGCCCCCATCTTCGGCGACGACCCCGAGGCCTTCGGCCGCTGGGCCGCCGACCAGATCGAGCAGCAGATCCTCTTCGAGGGCCCGGACACCGTGGCGGCCGTCTTCCTCGAGCCGGTCCAGAACGCGGGCGGCTGCTTCCCGCCCCCGCCCGGATACTTCCAGCGGGTCCGCGAGATCTGCGACCAGTACGACGTGCTGCTCGTCTCCGACGAGGTCATCTGCGCCTTCGGCCGCCTCGGCACCATGTTCGCCTGCGACAAGTTCGACTACGTCCCGGACATGATCACCTGCGCCAAGGGCATGACCTCGGGCTACTCCCCGATCGGCGCCTGCATCGTCTCCGACCGCCTGGCCGAGCCGTTCTACAAGGGCGACAACACCTTCCTGCACGGCTACACCTTCGGCGGCCACCCGGTGTCGGCGGCCGTGGGCCTGGCCAACCTGGACCTGTTCGAGCGAGAGGGCCTCAACCAGCACGTGCTGGACAACGAGGGCGCGTTCCTGTCCACCCTGCAGAAGCTGCACGACCTGCCGATCGTCGGCGACGTCCGCGGCAACGGCTTCTTCTACGGCATCGAGCTGGTGAAGGACAAGAACACCAAGGAGTCCTTCAACGAGGAGGAGACCGAGCGCGTCCTGTACGGCTTCCTGTCCAAGGCGCTGTTCGACAACGGCCTGTACTGCCGCGCCGACGACCGCGGCGACCCGGTCGTCCAGCTCGCCCCGCCGCTGATCTCCGACCAGGAGACCTTCGACGAGATCGAGCAGATCCTGCGCGCGACGCTGACGGAGGCGTGGACCAAGCTGTGACCCGCGTGCCCGGCACGGGCACGGGAGGGCATATGCCTCCGATCAGATGATGATCTTCGGCCCCGGGCCGCCCGTTCGAGTGAAGAACGGCGGCCCGGGGCCGTGTGCTGTCCGGCCTCCCGGGAACGGCTGCCTAGCGTGCCAGTGACCGATCGGCTCCGACTTCGTTCCCCCGGACGGGGGAATCAGCGGACCCGCACGGCGCTCCGCGCGGCACTACCGATCCGAACCGAGGTGTACGCCATGGTGGCCCCACCCGACAACGACGTGCTGTGGGCACGTGCCCTGCACTACACCCACGACGACGGCTCGCCCGCGCTGGGCGGCGTCTCGATGGGCGTACGGCAGGGCGAGATCCTGGCCGTCGGCGGCCCGAGCGGCAGCGGAAAGACGACCCTGCTGCGGTGCCTGTCCGGAATGGTGCGCGTGCGCAGGGGCGAGGTCTGGTTCAACAGCGCCCCCGTGCACACCCTCGGCCCACTGGCCCGGGAACGGCTGCGCCGCGACCGGTTCGGCTGGATCGACCCTGCCCCCGTGCTCGTGCCCGAGCTGAACGTCTGGGAGAACACCGCCCTGCCCCTGATGCTGCGCGGCACCAGCAGGCGCCGGGCCAAGGTCGCCGCCCTGGAGTGGCTGGAGCGGCTCGACGTCGGCGACCTGGCCCGCAGACGACCGCACGAGCTGCGCCAGGCCGAACGGCAGCGCGTGTGCATCGCCCGCTCGCTCGCCCCGGCACCGACCGTGCTGTTCGCCGACGAGCCGACCGCCCCGCTGCACCGCGCCGACCGCGCCCACGTCCTGCGGACCCTCACCACCGCGGCCCGCTCGCACGGCATCACGGTCGTGCTCGCCACGCACGACCCGGAGACCGCCGCCCTCGCCGACCGCACGGTGGGGCTGCTCGACGGCCGCTGCGTCAAGACGGTGCACCTGCCCCCGGCCGGCGACACGACGGAAGGCCGGGCCGCGTGCTCGCTCTCCGTCTGACCCGACTCGCGCACCCCGCCGTCCAGCTGCGCCGTCTGACGGTCGCGGCGGCCTCGGCGGGCACCAGCTTCCTGCTGCTGAGCAGCCTCGGCTACGCCCTGTCCCACCCGGACGACCCGTCCGCCGCGCTGCTGCGGCTGGCCTGGTGCGCGGTGCCCCTGGCGGCCACCGCCCATCTGGCGGTCGCGGTGGCCCGTACCGATCCGGGCACCCGGCCCCGCTCCGGACTGTCGGGGCTCGGCCTCGGTCCCGGCCGCATGGCGGCCGTCTCGGCGGCGGCGACCGCCCTGTCCTGTGCCGTCGGCACCGTGCTCGCGGCCCTGGTCTTCCTGCACCTGCGCGGCGACCTGCCCGGTCCGCCGCCGGCGGGCACGGCGGCGGCGGACTTCCTGGCCCCCGGCAGACGGCTGCCCGTGCCGGGCACGCTGATCCTGCTTGCCGTGGTGCCCGCGGTCGCCTCGGCGGCGGTCGCCCTCGCCCTGCGTCCGCGCGACGCCCGGCCCGCGCGGGGCCCCGGCCGCAGGTTCGGGCGCTTCGGGGCGTACGGACAGGGGAGCGCGCGGGAGTCCTTCGGGGCGTACGGCCGCTTCGGGGCGCGCACGAAGGGCGCGGGTGCGCGTACGGGCGCGGGCGCGCGTGCGGGTACGGGCGCGCGTGCGGGTACGGGCGCGCGTGCGGGTACGGGTGCGGGCGTGGATGAGCGTGCGGGTGCCGGGCGGGCCGCGGCTGCGGGTACGGGCACGGATACGGGCGCGGATGAACGTGTGGAGGCCCTGACCGGCGCCGGTGGACGTGCCGGCTCCGGTGTCCGGGCCGCCGCCGGGGCCCGGGCGGCTGCCGGGGCCGGTCGTCGTGCCGACGACGGTCACGGTGCCGGCGACCACGACGGTGACGCCGACCGGGCCGAGGACGGAGAGGACGCGCCCGATCCCTTCCGCCCGCTGCCTCCCCGAAGGCCGCCCACCGGCCTGCCCTGGGGCGTGGCCGTGCTGGCCGCGGGCCTCAGCGTCGAGGCGTACGCCGACCGCACCGCCGTCTCCCCGGCGGCCGGCCGCCCCACCGCCCTGCCCGGCGGCCTCGCGGCCGACTCCGCGCCCGTGCTGGTCGGCTGGCTGCTCACCGCGCTGGGCCTGGCCATCGCGGGACCCGGCCTCACCCACCTGTGCGGCCGGCTGCTCCAGGCGGTCCGCCCGGGCGCCCTGCGCCTGCTGGCCGGCCGGGTGCTGATGGAGGAGGCGGGCCGGGTCGGCCGGCCGCTGGGCGTGGTGTGCGCGGTGGCGTCGGGGACGTACGCCGTGCTCGTACTGTCCGGCGGCGCCGCGCCGGCCTTCGGTCCCCTGACCGTCCTGGGCGCGCTGATCGTCGCGGGATGCACCCTGGCCGCGCTGCTGACGGCGGCCGTCGAGGCGCGCCAGGAACGTGCCGGCACCACCGCGGCCCTGCTGCGGCTCGGCGCTCCCCCCACGGTGCTGCGCGGCGCGGCCGTCCTGCGCGTCACCGCCCTGCTGGCCCTGTTCGTGCCGCTGACCCTGGCGATCGCCGGCCTCGCCGCGCTGCCCCTCACCCGCTGAGGGTCCTCGAAGGTTTCTCGCCCGCCCGGAGGACGGGCCGTCGGGAGAAGAGGCCGCGAAAAGGATCCGCGGGCACCGATGAGTTCCGCCCGTCCGCCCGGTCCACCCCCTCGAACACCACGGACGGGCGCCGCGACGGCGCACCGCAGGCCCACGACGGGAGAGCCCACCATGTACCAGCAGATGATCTTCGTGAACCTGGCGACCGCCGACGTGGCCGCGTCGAAGAAGTTCTTCACCGAGCTCGGGTACACGATCAACCCGCAGTTCTCGACCGACGACTGCGCCTGCGTCGTCATCAGCGACACGATCATCGCCATGCTGCTGAGCAAGGAGCACTACGCCCGCTTCACCAAGAAGGAGATCGCGGACTCCACGAGGACGAGCGAGACCCTGATCTGTCTGAGCGCGGAGAGCCGCGAGAAGGTCGACGAGCTCGTCGACCGGGCGATCGCGGCCGGCGGCACCGCCAGTGGCGAACCCCAGGACCACGGCTTCATGTACGGCCGCGCCTTCGACGACCTGGACGGCCACACCTGGGAGGTCATGTGGATGGACCCGGCGGCGGTGCAGGGCTGAGCACGCCGGCCACGGGCGGCGAACCGGCGGCGAGGGAGGAGCGCATCGCCCTGGCCGGCCGGACCGCGCAGGTCCCCGAGGCGTTGAAACATACGAGCGGTTAATGAATGGGTAAAGTCAACGACCCGGCGGGGCATATGCATTGACACCCCTTACGGAGCGCTTATAGACCTGTGAGACTCGTGGGGGCGCTGGGGCGACCCTGTCGTCAACCGCCCCAACTCCCCCTCAACCCCCCGCAATTGCGCATCCCCGTGAAGGGCAAAGTGGCCATCTTGACCATATCCCGCCGTACCGCACGCACCGTGCGCGTCCTCGGTGTCGCCTCCGCCTCGGCCGCGCTCGCGCTCGGCGCCGCCGGCAACGCGCTCGCGTGCAACATCAAGGAGTTCTCCGCCGAAGCCAAGTGCGAGGGCGGCAAGGGCGTCATCGTCGTCACCGACGTGGACCGCTCCGGAACGCCGGCGACCATCTCCGTGTTCCTCGAGAACAACGGCGCCGACGCCAAGAAGATCGGCGAGCAGCCCGTGAAGGGCTCCGCCAAGGGCACCGCGGTGACCTTCGCCGAGGACTGGAAGCCGAACGCCGTCTACCGCGTCCACGTCAAGGCCCGCGGCAATGTCGTCAACGAGGACATCAAGCCGAACCTGACCACCCCGTCGACCGCCTGCGCGACCGAGACCCCGAGCGCGCCGGCCTCGCCGTCCGAGCCGGCCACCCCGGCCCCGTCGAAGACCCCGGCGGAGACCCCGGCGGAGACCGGCTCCCCGACGCCGTCGGCCTCGGAGAGCAGCACCGCGCCGGCCGGCACGGCCAGCAACGCGCCGTCGCCCGCCGCCGTCGGGGACTCCAACCTCGCCGAGACCGGCGCCGGCTCCAACACCGGTCTGATCGCCGGCATCGCCGCGGCCCTGGTCGTCGTCGGCGGCGGGGCGGTCTTCTTCGGACTGCGCCGTCGCGGCGCGAAGAGCGGCAACTGACGCCCCGCGCCGTCACCGCGTACGCGAGCCGTACCGTGGCCCGCCCCGGACTCCGGGGCGGGCCACGCCCGTTCGGCCACCCGCACACGCCCCGGCGGCGGGCGACGGGTGGGTGACGGGTGACGGCGACGGTGACGGCGACGGATGAAGCGTGACGCGTGACGCGTGACGGGCCGTCATATCGCGGGGCGGCGGCCCCGCCGAGTCGTCGGGTCGTCACCGCCCCGCGGCTCACCCCAGTACGGCGATCTCCGCCGCGTCGAACTCCACCCCGACCTCGTCGCCCACCCCGGGCGCGGACCGCAGCGCGCAGGCCGCCTCCAGCCGGGGCGCCTGACGGGGCTGGAGGTGCACGGACACATGGGTGCCCTTGAAGGTGCGGGCCACGACCGTGCAGCGCAGTCCCTCGCCGACGGGCACGAGGCGGACACCCGCGGGCCGTACCAGCAGGGTCCGTGAGCCACGGGGCGCGCCCGCGGGCACCGGCACCTTGCCCCACGGCGTGACCGCGGCCTCGCCGTCCACGGTGGCCTCGGCCACGTTCTCGAAGCCGAGGAAACGGGCGACGAAGGCGTCCGCCGGCCGCTGCCAGACCTCGAGCGGCGTGCCGGACTGGGCGATCCGGCCGTCCCGCATCACCACCACCCGGTCGGCCAGCGCGAAGGCCTCCCCCTGGTCGTGCGTGACGGCGAGCACGGTGGTGCCCAACCGGCCGAACAGCTCGCGCAGTTCGACGACCAGGCGCTCCCGCAGCGAGCGGTCGAGCTGGCCGAGCGGCTCGTCGAGCATCAGCAGCCGGGGCCTGGGGGCCAGCGCGCGGGCGAGGGCCACCCTCTGCTGCTCGCCGCCGGAGAGGGCGGCCACCGCCCGCGGCCCGGCGCCCGGAAGGCCGACCAGCTCCAGCAACTCGGCGACCCGCGCGGCCCGTTCGCTCTTCGACGCGCCGTGCATGCGCAGCCCGAAGCCGACGTTGCCGGCCACGTCCCGCTGCGGGAACAGCTGGTGGTCCTGGAACATCAGCCCGACCTCGCGCCGGTGCACCGGCACCCCGGCCTGGTCCCGCCCGCCGAGCAGCACCCGCCCGCCGTCCAGCGGCTGCAGCCCGGCCACCGCCCGCAGCAGCGTCGACTTGCCGCTGCCACTGGGGCCCAGCACGCACACGATCTCGTGCTCGGCGACCGCCAGGTCGACCCCGTCCAGTGCCGCCCGGCCGCCGAAGCGGACGGTCGCGCGATCCAGGCTCAGCAGCGTCACAGCTCCCCCGTCCGGTCCGTGCCGCGCAGCTTCTCCAGCACCAGCAGCGCCACGGCGCACACCACCATGAGAATCGTCGACAGGGCCATCGCCCGGCCGTAGTTGAGATCACCGGGCCGGCCGAGCAGCCGCGCCACCGCGACCGGCAGGGTCGGGTTGTCGGGCCGGGCGATGAACACGGTCGCCCCGAACTCCCCCAGGGACACCGCGAAGGCGAACCCGGCCGCGATCAGCAGCGCCCGCCGCACCAGGGGAAGGTCCACCTCCCGCCACACCCGCCAGGGCGGCGCCCCCAGCACGGCGGCCGCCTCCCGCAGCCGTACGTCCACCGCGCGCAGCACCGGCAGCATGGTCCGCACCACGAACGGGACGCCGACCAGGGCCTGGGCGAGCGGGACCAGGATCCACGACTGGCGCAGGTCCAGCGGGGGTTCGTCCAGCGCGATCAGGAAGCCGAAGCCGACCGTCACCGCCGACACCCCGAGCGGCAGCATCAGCAGCGCGTCGAACCCGCGCACGAGCCGGCCGGCGTCGCGCCGGGCGAGCGCCGCCGCGGCCAGTCCCCCGATCACCACGGCGATGGCGGTGGCGGCGAGGGCGTACGACAGGGAGGTGCCGATGGCGTCGACGGGGGCGACCAGGAACGTGCCGTCGCCGGTGTCGGTCAGGGCCCGGTAGTAGCCGAGGCCGGGGGCGTCCAGGGACCGCTGCACCAGGACGGCGAGCGGCAGCAGGAGCAGCAGCACGACGGTGGCGAGGACTCCGGCCAGCAGCGCCCACTGGCCCGCTCCGCGCGGGCGGCGGGCCGTACCGGAGGCGTCCACGAGCCGCAGGGCGCTCTCGCGCCGCCGTACGGTCCACGCGTGCACGGCGAGGACCGCGCCGACGGCGAGGAACTGCACGACGGTCAGCACGGCGGCCGTGGACAGGTCGAAGATCTCCGACGTCTGCCGGTAGATCTCCACCTCCAGGGTGGCGAAGCCCGGGCCGCCCAGGATCTGCACCACCCCGAAGGAGGTGAAGGTGAACAGGAACACCATCAGCGCGGCGGCGGCGACGGCCGGGGCGAGCGCGGGCAGGGTGACCTTGCGCCACGCCGCCGCCGGTGAGGCGCCGAGCACTCGCGCGGCCTCCTCCTGCCGCGGGTCGAGCCCGGCCCACAGGCCGCCCACCGTCCGTACGACGACGGCGTAGTTGAAGAAGACGTGGGCGAGCAGGATCGCCCACACGCTGGTGTCCAGCCGTACGCCCCACAGCTCGTCGAGGAGGCCGCCGCGCCCGAGGAGCGCCAGGAAGGCGGTGCCGACGACGACCGTGGGCAGCACGAACGGCACGGTGACCACCGCGCGCAGCAGCCCCCGGCCGGGAAAGTCGAGGCGGGCGAAGACGTAGGCGCCGGGCAGGGCGACGATCAGGGTGAGCGCGGTGGAGGCGAGCGCCTGCCAGGTGGTGAACCACAGCACGTGCCGGATGCCGGGGTCCCCCAGCACGTCGGCGATCCGCCCGAGCCGCCAGGCGCCGTCCGTCTCCAGGCCGCGCCGGACGATCGCGGCCACGGGGTAGGCGAAGAACACCGCGAAGAACGCGACGGGCACGGCCATGAGGCCGAGCCGCGCCGCGTTCCCGGTGCGGCGGCTTCGCCCGCGGGCTACTTCAGTACGAGCGAGGTCCACGACTTGACCCACTGGTCGCGGTGGGCGGCGATCCTGTCGGGCGCCATGGTCTCGGGGTGCTCGGCGGGCGGGCCGAACCGGGTGAACTCGGCGGGCACCGCGGCCTTGTCGGTCACCGGGTAGACGAACATGTTGAGGGGCATGTCCTGCTGGAACTTCCGGGAGATCAGGAAGTCGAGGAACGCCTTGCCGCCCTCGGCGTTCCGCGCGTTGCTCAGCAGCCCGGCGAACTCGATCTGCCGGAAGCAGGTGCCGGCCGCGACGCCGGTCGGCGCGGTCTTCGGCCGGGGGTCGGCGTAGACGACCTCGGCCGGCGGCGAGGAGGCGTAGGAGACGACGAGGGGCCGGTCGCCCTTGGCCTTCCGGCCGCCCGCAGAGCCGGAGAACTCCTCGTTGTACGCCTGCTCCCAGCCGTCGACGACCTTGACGCCGTTGGCCTTCAGCTTCTTCCAGTACTCCGGCCAGCCGTCGTCGCCGTACCGGGCGGCGCTGCCGAGCAGGAAGCCGAGGCCGGGCGAGGAGGTGGCCGCGTTCTCGGTGACGAGGAGGTTCTTGTACTCCGGCTTGACCAGGTCGTCGAAGGAGGACGGCGGGGTCAGCTTGTGGTCGGCGAAGTACTTCTTGTCGTAGTTGACGCAGATGTCGCCGTAGTCGACCGGGGTGACCCGGTGCTTGTCCTTGTCGAGCCGGTAGGCGGCGCCGACCGCGTCGAGGCCCTTGGCCTCGTACGGCTGGAACAGGCCGTTGTCCAGGGCTCGGGAGAGCAGGGTGTTGTCGACGCCGAAGAAGACGTCGCCCTGCGGGTTGTCCTTGGTCAGGACGGCCTTGTTGACGGCCTGGCCGGCGTCGCCGTCCTTCAGCACCCTGACCTTGTATCCGGAGCTCTTCTCGAAGTCGGCGACGACGCTCTTGGACGCGGCCCACGAGTCGTGGCTGACGAGGGTCACCGTCCTGGAGGCGGCCGGGGACGAGTCGCCCTTGCCCTGCGTCGACCCGCACGCGGACAGCGTGACCAGGCCGAGCCCGACCGCGACGGCGGCGAACGTCTTGGAGTGCGTGTGCACTGGATGTCCTCCTGGGGTTGGCCAGGAAGAGACGCGGCCCTGCCCGGTGTCCGCGGGGGACGCCGGGCAGGGCGCAACAGCTCGAGTGATGACCGAACTTCCTACCCAGAATGACCTGGGCGAGGTTCAGAGGGTCTGCGGCCGGTTGCCGCACTCTCAGCGCTGTGGCGCTCCCCTGTCGGAATATGAATCGGAATATGAAGATGTGACGTTGCCCGTCCGCACTCGCGTACGGACCGGCACTGACCGGAATCAGACTACCGCCCGGCTACCGCTCGGTGGCAGCCAGCTGTCCGCACGCCCCGTCGATCTCCTGGCCGCGGGTGTCCCGGACGGTCACGGGTACGCCGTGGGCGGCGATCGCCTGGACGAACGCCTTCTCGTCCTCGGGCCGCGAGGCGGTCCACCGGGAGCCGGGCGTCGGATTGAGCGGGATCAGGTTGACGTGCACGGGCCTGCCCTTGAGCAGCCGGCCGAGCCGGTCGCCCCGCCATGCCTGGTCGTTGATGTCGCGGATCAGCGCGTACTCGATGGACAGCCGGCGCCCGGACCTCGCGCTGTACTCGAACCCGGCGTCCAGCACCTCCCGCACCTTCCACCGCGTGTTGACGGGCACGAGGGTGTCGCGCAGCTCGTCGTCCGGGGCGTGCAGGGAGATGGCGAGCCGGCACTTGAGACCCTCGTCGGCGAACCGGTGGATCGCCGGGACCAGGCCCACCGTGGAGACGGTGATCCCGCGCTGGGACAGCCCGAGGCCGTCCGGCTCGGGGTCGCTCAGGGCGCGGATCGCGCCGACGACCCGCTTGTAGTTGGCGAGGGGCTCGCCCATGCCCATGAACACGATGTTGGACAGCCGGGCCGGGCCTCCGGGCACCTCGCCGTCGCGCAGGGCCCGCATGCCGTCCACGATCTGGTGCACGATCTCGGCGGTCGACAGGTTCCGGTCCAGCCCGGCCTGCCCGGTCGCGCAGAACGGGCAGTTCATCCCGCACCCGGCCTGCGAGCTGATGCACATGGTGACCCGGTCCGGGTAGCGCATCAGCACCGACTCCACGAGCGTCCCGTCGAACAGCCGCCACAGCGTCTTGCGCGTGGTGCCCTCGTCGGTCGACAGATGCCGCACGACCGTCATCAGCTCCGGAAGCAGCGCCTCCCGCAGCTTGTCCCTCGATGCGGCGGGGATGTCGGTCCACTGCTCCGGGTCGTGCGCGTACCGCGCGAAGTAGTGCTGCGAGAGCTGCTTGGCGCGAAACGGCTTCTCACCGATCGCGGCAACGGCCTCCTTGCGCTCGGCCGGCGACAGATCGGCAAGATGCCGCGGCGGCTTCTTGGCTCCGCGCGGCGCGACAAAGGTGAGTTCTCCGGGCTTGGGCATGGTGGTACCAGTGTCGCAGATCGACTGCCGGAGCCCAGGCCAGAGTGGGGTGGGGGTGGTCACCCGTGGGTGCCGTCTGTCAGCGTTGGTCGGCCTCGGACGGCCCAGGGACGGCCCAGGACTCGGTCAGCCGTCGTCGTAGGTACCCAGGTGGCGGCGCCACGGCTCGTCATTCCATCTGCGCTGGAGCGACCGGGAGCTGTTCCTTGTACGGCCATGTGAAGGTGCGGTCGGGCTCTAGATGGGCGTCGCCCCAGTGAATGGCATGGATGCCGTTCTCGGCGTCGGCCGTGAAGAACACGCAGACGAGCCTGGTGGCAGCTCCCAGCTCCTCGAACGCTTCGTGCAGCCCCAGGTACTCCTCGGTCACCAGGTCGTCGTCGACCTCGAACAGCCCCTCCGGAGACTGCGGCCCGTGCGCCCGGAACAGCCGTTGCCGCGTGGGCGACGCATTGGCGGGCAGCCGGGCCCGGTCCAGTGGCCTGGGCCTGTCGGCGTAGCGGAAGGGGAAGAGTGCGTAATCGTTGATCACTGCGTACTCGTATCCGCGTACGTCTCGTACGGCTTCCCCCAGCTCACGTGCCGTCTCCGCCAGATGCTCACGCACAAGACCCGCCAGGGCGACACCGTACGGACTCCGCTTCTTCAGCCCCGCAGCGAGGTGCGCGGCATGAGCCTTCGCGTGCGCCTCGGCCAGCTGCACCGGAACCGCAGCGGCCACCGCGCCGGCATGCCGCCCAAACCGCTCGACGGCCCAGGCCGACGGCCCCGCCGGATAGCCACCCAACACCGCCATGCAGTGCTCCCTCCCCCAGATGCAGCCTCCGAACTGTGTGACACGTACACGAAGGGCACACAAGGGGGCGATCTGGCCAGGACACGGCGGCAAGCGCTCTGTACTCAGATCAGCCACAACTGACCATCGGCGGCCGTGACCTGCGGCCGCCTACCCGATTAACGCCCTGACCTGCTGCTGAGCTGTCGGTAGCTGTCGACGTTGGTCAACGCTGAGCGCCCTTCCACGGCCCTAGGACGGCCCGGGAGGGCGCTTGTGCATTGAGGGAGACGGCCGCTTACGAGTTGGGTCACCGGGTCGTGCGGCCTGCCCCCGTGTCTATGGCGCTGACGATTCCCGGTGCCCCTGTGGCTGTTCCGGTCCGTCGTCTGTAGACGTTAATGCCATCCGTTGCTGTCACTTCGCGGAGCGTCGGCACGTCGCGAGTCGTTGCAGCCTACGGCGACGCTGCCCCGCGGCGCGCTGCTGAGCCCTCGGGCTGGCAACTGTCAGGGCCGTGACAGTTGCCGCCCTGCTCCCCGCGCTAGGTCCGAGATCTGGTCGTCGGCACCACGTGCTCATCCATTGCTCGATCAGTGACGCCCTGAACGCCTGGGCTTCGGGACTCTGAGCCACCCAAGTGGCAGAGCGGGAGCTCGGCACACGGAAGTGCGCCGAATCTACACCCTGCTGCGCCTATCTCTCCTAGGATGCGGCCATCAGACTGCCGATGGGGGGACATGATGGTGGTACTAGAACAACTGGCCTACAAGATTGCATCTGGAGCACTTAAGTCTGCGTCTGCAGCAGTAGTACGGTCCGCACTCGCACCAAAATCTGGGGCGCTGATCGTATCAAATGGATCGTCAGGGCGTCTTAAGAACAAACTGATTCCCGCGACTGCCATCTCCGAGAAAGACATCAAAGAGTTTTCTCGGCATGTATTGAGAGTGATTTCTCCACTTCTAGAGACGGAGTTCTCCGGCCTAGAAGACGGCGAGATCGCTGCGGCTCTAGATGGGATTCAGAAGTCTTTTTCCGACACCTCGGCCGACATTTTTGCACATGACTTGAGTCCTGACCGCTACGCCGAACAAGTCATTGACGATTCTCGCCCTTATGTATCGACCCTTGGATTGAGCGTCACCGCCTACGAGTTCTACAGAAGAATTGCTGTGGAGGTCTCGGCGCAGATGTTGAATTTCATAACCACATGGCCATCCTTCTTGGCTCGCGCTAACGTCGAGCAGCTGAAGCGCACGACCAAGCTCGCAAAGGAACTCCGAACGGTTAAGCTAGCGGTACTCGATAATGCCAACGCCGAGGAAGTGCAATTTGAAGAAAAGTACAATCAAGTAGTTGTTGGAAAGCTTGATCAACTTGAACTCTTTGGAGTTACTCTCTCGCAGTCTGAACAACGCTCATACCCTCTGAGTACTGCCTATATCAGCCTGTCGGTGGCAGAGTCCGCCAGACCGACGCAAGCCAACAGGGAGCTAGAAACAGATCTCGCCGATTGGGATAAGGGAGAAGAGTGGGTCGCGCAGGCTGCCGGTATGGGCACGGACGCTAGTGGCGGTTTGCGGTCAGAGAGCGCGATCTCGCAATTCCAAAGAATCTTGTTGCGTGGTGATGCCGGGTCCGGGAAGACCACTCTACTCCATTGGCTTGCGGTGAACGCAGCAAGGAGATCACTCGACGGCGAGCTAAGGCAGTTCAACGGCTATGTTCCCTTCATTCTCCCCTTGCGTCGTTTTGCGGATCGTGAGTTGCCTGCTGCACACGAATTCCTGAGCGAGGTTGGAAGACATCTAGCTGGGGATATGCCAAGACGATGGGTGAATCGCGTACTCAGTAGCGGGCAAGCTTTCGTCCTAATTGATGGCGTCGATGAACTGCCCGAGTCGCGCCGCGGCGAAGCCAAGGAGTGGCTTTGTGATCTACTTAATACCTTTCCGTCAGCACGGTACGTGGTTACCTCTCGGCCAGCTGCTGCGGAGGAAAAGTGGCTGAGCCAGCAAGATTTCACTTCCATGGATATGCTGCCGATGAGTTCCCTGGATATCGAGAACTTTGTGCATCATTGGTACGAGGCGGCCCGAGCTTGTCTTCCATCAGATGTAAATGACGTCGAGGTGGAAGAACTCCTCAGTTACGAGGAGGAAATGACGCGCGCTATGCGAGGGCAGAGGCAACTACAAAAGCTAGCATCTAATCCGCTTCTCTGTGCACTTCTGTGCACGCTGAGCAGAGATAGACGCATGCAGCTGCCGCAGGGTCGAATGGAGCTCTATGCAGCCGCTCTCGAAATGCTACTCGTACGTCGTGATGTTGAGCGCCGCATCAAGCATTCCGATGCACCGAATCTCACTCTGAACCAAAAACAGCGGATTCTCGGGCATTTTGCCTACTGGCTTCTACGTAATGCACTGTCAGACTCTACGGAGGAACAGGCTATAGGGCAAATTAGTCTTGCTATGGAATCTATGCCAGCTGTTCAAAGTTCTGGCACGGACGTATACAAGTACCTCATGGTCCGCAGCGGCCTACTGCGCCAACCAGTTGAAGGCCGCGTAGACTTCATTCACCGAACTTTTCTAGAGTATCTAGCAGCGGCGAACATCGTGGCTCTGAATGACATAGGGTCACTCGTGAAGAACGCCCACCTGGATCAGTGGCACGAGGTGGTTGCCATGGCAGTGGGGCACGCACGTCGCGAAGAGTGTAGTTCCATTCTAAAGCAGCTAATTGACCGCGGGAAAGAGGAGCCGGAGAACACGGCAAAGCTTCATCTCTTGGCTGCCTCCTGCCTGGAGAACGCTGAAGAGATTGATCGAGAGACCTACACTCTTGTGCGTAACCACGCTTCTAAGCTGATTCCACCCAGTAAGGTATCCCAAGCGAAAGAGCTTGCATCAGTCGGTGAATCTGTGCTGCAACTCCTACCGAGGTCGGGTCGTCGCCTACTCGCGCCGCAGGCTGCGGCAACAGTGCGAACAGCCAGTCTCGTCGGAGGCGACGGAGCCCTCGAGATCCTGGCCGGCTTCGGTTCGGACACTCGCAAGGCCGTCTACGAGGAGCTTGCTCGGGCCTGGACTCAGTTCGACGTTGGAGACTATGCAGAAAAAGTGATGTCCAGGTCTCCATTTGCCAGGCGGCAACTAGTCATCGATCATCAACAGCTGCTGTCCACTCTAATGCACTTCCCCGATTTGAGATCGCTGCACTGTGGATTCCCTATTGAGAGTTTCGACTGGCTGGACCACTGCCCGACTCTCGAATCGCTTTCGCTGGCCTTTGCGTCGCCCGAAGTGCTCGAATCGATTGCAGCCCTAACGATGCTCAAATCCCTCAATTTGAGGCGATTCGAAGGGGAAGTGGAAGCCCTGCAAAAACTAAAAAACTTGGCGAATCTGGAATGGCTGCTATTGAGAGGCGTACGCCTTTCCAATGGCCCTTTTGACTTGAATCTCTTGCCGCGCCTACCCAAGTTGAAGCGCCTCCAGGTGGGTGGCGGTACTGGGCGAATCAATTTCGCGCGACTCGGTGACTTTTTTCCAGCTCTGAGTGTCATTTCCTCTAGTAGTGCGCCTAGGGTAAATTTCGCAGGTGCTGAAAGACTGGAAAATCTGGAAATCGTGCAACTGCTGGGCACTCGAGAGGTCAAGAATGCTGCGGCGCTCAGTGGGCTTGGCAAGTTGACCCTGTCTCTCAATCTTTGTGAGGACGGGGTGTTGCCCGAGTTGGCTAAAGTCCGGAACATTGCAGGTATGCGAGTCCATGTCAGGTCGGGTGCGAAAGGCCGCCTCGTGGACGTATCTGGATTTGCGGGTCACGCGAATGTTCAGATCCGTTTCAATGAGCGCGTCAAATTGTCCGTACCTGAACGAGAATTGGGGGAAGGTGTGACAATCTCTTGTAGAGAGCGGTGACGTCCTGCGCCTTCCTCGTCCAGGTCGGCGGAGTCTTAACCTCGATCTTTCGTGAGGGCCTGCCGACGGAGTCGGCGGGCCCTTTCGCCTTCCTGAGCTGATGGTGGGTAGGCCGGCGGCCCGGCTGTCGCGTCGGGTGGGCGCCGGGTTCCACTGCCCGGGGCGGGTGATGTTGTCGTCGGGTCGGTGGACGTTGCTGGTCAGCCGGGGTTGGGCAGGAGCGCGAGCCGTGCGAGTGCGGCGGTGATCTCGCCGGTCCAGGGCCAATGCCGGGCCAGGCGGAGGATTCGCCGACGGCCGGTGGTTACGAGTTGTCCGGCCGTGGTGAACAGGCGGAGCCGCAGGCGGCGGGGTTCCCAGAGCCGGGCCTTGCCGGTCAGGGCGAGCATCGGCATCCAGGCCAGCAGGTCGAGGGCGATCTGCACGATCTCCAGCCAGATGCGGTTGTGGGCCGTGCGGTGCAGGGGCAGATTGCGCAGGCCGGTGGCCCGGGCGGCGCGGATGCGGTCCTCGGCCCTGGCCCGCAGCCGGTGACGGAGCTCGAGCTCGGCGATCGGCCGGCCGGGGGTGTTGGTGGCGAAGCAGGTCAGCCGCATGCCGTCCGCGTCCGTGAGCCTCAACTGTGCTCCGGGATGCGGTCGTTCCTTCCTGATGATCAGCCGCATGCCCTTGGGCCAGCCGTCCAGAACGTCGCCGGTGAGTTCGGTGACCCAGGCGCCGTCCCGGATCTCGCCGCCGGTCTCGACGGCCGCCGTCCAGGCCGAGGCCGGAACCTTCAGCACGCGGCTGTGGACCTGCTCGGTGATCACCATGCCGACCGAGTAGGACAGCCACCGTCCCCGCTGGGCGAGCCAGGCGACGAAGTCGTGGGTGCCGCCCGCGGAATCGGTGCGGATCAGGGTCCGGCGCCCGCGCCGGAACTTCTTCGGCAACTGGGCCAGGGCCAGTCGGGCGGCGGTGATGTGGTCGGACGCGGTGTTCGATCCCGCGTTGCCTGGTCTGAGCAGGGCCGCGACCGGTTCCCCCGTGCCGCCGCTTCCGTGGTCGACGAAGCCCATCAGCGGGTGGTGGCCGTAGGTCCGCTTCCAGGTGGGTGCGGCGTCCTCCTTGTCTGAGTGCGCGATCACCAGCACCCCGTCGAGATCGACGGTCACCGTCCCGCCCGCATCAGGCGCTGCCCGGCCGGCCAACCGCCAGACACGTTGACGGACTTCAGCCCGCGCGGAACGGATGGCCTGCAGGGCTTTCTCCCCGGAGGCTGCGAGGGTGTCGATGAGGCGGGAGACCGTCGGGTCGGAGGCGACCGGCCCGAATACGGCCGGCTCGGCCCGCAGCATGCCAACGTCGGCCAGGCAGTCCCCGCCCATCGCGACCGCCAGCGCGAGGTCCAGGAGGATCTTTCCGGGATCGTGGACGGCCCGTGGTTTCCGCCAGGGCGCCAGGGCTGCGGACGTCGCCTGGTCAAGGCCCGTCTTGCGGACCGTCTCCAGCAGCAGGACCGCACCGGCCTGCGAGACCACCTGTCGGCCGTCTCCCCGGACACGGACACGCGGGTACGACGAGATAGGCTCTCTCACCTGGAAAGTGCTCTTTTCCTTGCAGCCAACAGGACCCTCAGCAAGTCCTATCGTTGCAGGTCAAGGGCACTTTCCGTGTTTCTGATCAACTCTTGGACATCCCACCTCGTGAAAGCGCGAGGTTAATGACCGAGTCAAGCTGCTGTAGCGGCCAGCGTTCTAGTTGGTGGGCTGGCGGTGAAGGGGCGGTCGTCACGTAGCAGGGCCCAGAGGACGTCGACGCGGCGGCGGGCCAGGGCGATGACGGCGGGTATGTGCTTGTGGCCTTGGGCTCGCTTCTTGAGGTAGTAGGTCCGGTTGGGGCCGTCGCGGATGATGCTGGTTTGCGCGGAGAGGTAGAACACTCTGCGCAGGCGGCGGCTGTAGCGCTGGGGCCGGCGGAGGTTGCCGGTGCGGCGTCCGGAGTCTTTGGCGACGGGGACCAGGCCGGCGGCTGAGGCGAGGTGACCGGCGTCGGGGTAAGGAAGCCAGGTCGCCCGCGGCGACGAGGAACTCGGCGCCGAGGATGGGTCCGATGCCGGGCATCGACTCGATGATGGCGGCCTGCGGGTGGGTGTGGAAGGCGTCGCTTATCTGCCGGTCGAGCTGCTTGAGCCGTTCGTCCAGGGCCAGCACTTGCGCTGCGAGGTCTGCGGTGATGCCCGCGGCCGTGTCCTGGCCGGGCAGTTGGATGTGCTGGGCATGCGCGGCGGTGAGGGCGGTGGCGGCGACCGTTTCGGGGTGGCGCACGCCCCGTGCGGCGAGCCAGCGGGTCAGACGGGCCTGGCCGCAGCGGCGCAGGGCGGCGGGGGTCTGGTAGCCGGTGAGCAGGACCAGGGCGCCCTTGTGGTCGGCGTAGTCGAAGGCCGCTTCCAGGGCAGGACTGATGCCGGTGAGCACGTCGTGGAGGCGGTTGAGCAGACGGACCCGGTCGGCGATCAAGTCGGAGCGGTGGGTCGTGAGCAGAGCCAGGTCAGCGACCGGGTTCGTGGGCACCTCGACCGGGGCGAAGTCCCTCCGCAGACGGGCTGTTTCGGCGATGACGTAGGCGTCGCGGGCATCTGTCTTGGCCTCGCCCCGGTAGGCGCCAGCCGCCGGGTGGCGCACAAGCCGCCAAGCACGCCGCCACCCGGGGCCGTTCCTTCCAACCGCAATCGAAAGGAACCACCATCATGACCCAGCACACCCCGCCCGCGTCGCGTATCTGCCCGGCCTGCGACGGATTCGCCTCCGTCGCCGTCACCATCGGCGGCCGTGACCTGCGCGGGCACCTGCGCACCATCACCGCGCACTGCCCGGTCTGCCACGGCACCGGCACCGTCACCGCCCGCCGCGTCCGGGAGGGCGCTGGTGCCTGAGACGCTGCTCGACCCGACCACCCTCGGCGACCTGCTGAGGGTGGCTTCGGCCGTCGACTACCACCGCTGGGAAGAACAGATACGCCGCACCGGTGGCTGCGCCGACCCCATCCACCTGACCGGCTGGGTCGTGCACAAGGACAAGACAACCGGCGAGACCCTGCACCACTACTCCACCGAGGGCGAGCCGGGCGGCCGTCTCCGCCTCGCCTGCGGCAACCGCCGTGCCTCCCGCTGCCCCGCCTGTGCCTGGACCTGCGCGGGCGACACCTACCACCTCATCCGCGCGGGCCTCGCCGGTGACGACCGCCGCGACATCCCCGCCACCGTCCGGGACCACCCCCGGGTCTTCGCCACCCTCACCGCACCCTCGTTCGGCCCGGTCCACAACCGCCCCGATCGCGGCGTCTGCCGCTGCGGCACTCGCCACGCTCCCGACGCCCCGGAGCTGGGCACCGCCCTCGACCCGGACACCTACGACTACGCAGGCGCGGTGCTGTTCAACAACCACACCGGACAGCTCTGGCAACGCTTCACCAACCGGCTCCGCCGCGAGATCGCCGCCCGCGCCGGCCTCACCCAACGCGAGCTTAAAGAGCGTGCCCGGCTGTCGTACGGCAAGGTCGCCGAGTTCCAGAAACGGGGCGCTCTGCACTTCCATGCCGTGATCCGACTCGACGGCCCGGACGGCCCGGATACTCCTCCCCCGGCCTGGGCGACCGTCGACCTGCTCGCCGACGCGATCCGTGCAGCTGCGGCGCACTCGTACACCTCGGTTTCCGTCCCGGCCGCCGAAGACCAACCCGCGCGGACCTTCCGCTGGGGCACCCAGCTCGACATCCGCCCCGTGAAGGCGTTCGGGGACGGCTCCGACATCACCGAGCAGGCTGTCGCCTCCTACGTCGCCAAGTACGCGACCAAAGCGGCCGAGAACACCGGCACCCTGGACCGCCGCATCGGCGAGCTGGCCGAGCTCGACCGCCACCAGGTCCCCGACCACACCCGCCGCCTGATCGAAACCTGCAAGGCGCTCGACCCGCTCTACCCGGACCGGCGGCTGTGGGCCTGGGCTCACATGCTCGGCTTCCGTGGCCACTTCTCCTCGAAGTCCCGCCGCTACTCGACCACGCTCAGCGAACTCCGCCAGACACGCGCCGAGTACCGGGCCGCCCAGGAGCGCGCCGCCCTCGGCCTCGAGGACGCCGAGCCGGACACCGTCCTGGTCCTCGCCGACTGGCAGTACGCCGGACACGGCCACACCCCCGGTGAATCCGTCCTCGCCGCCACCATCGCCCGCGACCTCCAGCTCAACCGCGAAACCGCCCGCGAAGCCCTACGCGACCAACTCGCCGACGAAAGGGAGTGCTGACCATGGCCTCAGAGCTGCCGAACCGGTTCCTGACCCCTGAGGACCTGGTCGAGATGTTCGAGCTGCCCAGCGTCGAGACGGTCTACCAGTGGCGCCGCAAGCGCACCGGTCCCCGCGGCTTCCGCGTCGGCCGGCACCTCCGCTTCGACCCGACCGACGTGCGCGCCTGGGTGGACTCACAGATTGGTGAAGCTGCCTGATGGCGGGGCACATCCAAGACCGCTGGTACAAGACAGAGACTGGCCCGGACGGCAAGCCCGTCAAGGTCAAGACTGACCGATACGGCGCTGGCATGCGTTACCGCGCTCGGTACATCGGCCCTGACGGCACCGAGAAGTCCAAGAGCTTCCCGGACCGACAGAAGCGCCTCGCCGAGCAGTGGCTCACGGACATCGCGTCGGACATGTCGCGCGGTCGGTACATCGACCCGCGTGCCGCTCGGATCACCTTCAAGAGCTACGCCGAGAAGTGGCTCAAGACGCACGGCATCGACCCAGCCAGTCAGGTCGTCGTCGAGCAGCGGTTACGCCTGCACGCGTTTCGCCTGATCGGCTCTCGGCCGCTGTACTCGTTCCGCCCGGAGCACATTCGTGCGCTGGTCAGCGCGCTGGAGAATGACCCGGCCGTGAGCGGCGGCTATGCGCGGAACATCTACGGCGACGTACGGGCCGTCCTCAGTGCGGCGGTCGACGACGGGCTGTTGCCCCGTAACCCGTGCTCCGCGAAGTCCGTTCGTCCGCCGGCCGCCGAGCAACGCCGGGTTGTGCCGTGGCTGCCCGCTCAGGTCCGGGCGGTCCGCGCGGCTCTCCCCCAGCGCTACCGGCCCATGGTGGACGTGGGTGCCGGGTGCGGACTTCGTCAGGGGGAGATCGTAGGGCTGGCTGAGGATGCGCTCGACTTCGACGGCGGCATCATCCGGGTCGTCCGGCAGGTGAAGCTGATCCGAGGGAAGGCCGTATTCGCTCCTCCGAAGTGCAACAAGGAGCGGGACGTACCCTTGCCGCCCTCGGTGGCCGAGTCCCTGCGGGCCCACATGGACGCCTTCAAGCCCGTCGAGATCACCTTGCCGTGGCGCAAGCCGGACGGCCCGAAGGTCTCCGCCCGTCTCCTGTTCACGAACACCGCAAGCGGACTCGTCTGGCGCAGCAACTTCAACGTCCAGGAGTGGAAGCCCGCTCTTGCGGCGGCCGGACTGATCTCGGCGGCCGGAGCCGACGGCAAGTACGAGTCCGCTCGGGAGCACGGCATGCACGCCCTGAGGCACTTCTACGCCTCGGCGCTCCTGGACGCCGGCGAAAGCGTCAAGGCCGTGAGCGAGCACCTGGGACACGCCGACCCTGGGCTGACACTGCGGGTGTACGCGCACCTGATGCCGTCGAGCCAGGAGCGGACGAGGAAGGCCGTGGATCGGGTGCTTCTCCCGGCACCGCGCGAGCCAGACGGCCCAGAGACGGTTCAGTAACCCGAATCAGGCCCTCTACCGGCTAAACCTGCACGTTGGGGCCTGATCGCGTTCGCCTGGGATCCCAACAGGTCCGGGGTGGGGGTAGCCCGGCGGCTCCGAGCACTCACAGCTGCCCAGAAGGGCAAACCCCAGGACATAGGCCTCAGCCGCGCACTAAAATGTCGCCGCCCTGGCACTGAGAAGGGACAGCGCTTGAGTCCAACGCCCGCTTCGGGGTACACACTCGTGATCGTCCCTGAAGTTCGTGAGTGGCTGCACAATCTCCGCAAGGCTGACAAGGAAGCGATGAAGATGGTCGCCGCGGCCATCACCGCTCTACGGGAGGTGGGGCCAGGCCTGGGACGCCCCCTTGCAGATACTCTGTCAAGGGAGAAAAAGAAGAAGCGCGCTCGCTCTCGCTACTCGAACATGAAGGAGCTGCGGCCCAACTCCGGAGCACGATCCGCGGTACGCATCCTGTTCATCTTCGATCCACGGAGCCGAGCGGTCCTCTTGGTGGCCGGTGACAAGGCCGGGAACTGGGAAGACTGGTACGAGGAGGCCATCCCTCTGGCAGACGCGCGGTACGAGGCATACCTCAAGGCGATGGAGGCCGAAAGCTCATGAACGGTTACGGCGTGTACGACACGTCAGACGAGTTCCTTGAAGAGTTCATCGAGCCCGAAGACCGTGCCTCGGTCCGAGCTACCGCTGCTCAGATGGCCAGCGAACACCGCAAGTCCAGCCGGCGCAGCCAGATCACCGCAGCCAGGACAAACGCAGTTCACGAGTCCAAAGCCCGCCGAGCAAGCACCATCACCGTCCGCGCGCCTCGAACCAGCCCGGCCCGAACGATTACAGTCCGCGTAAGTCGTGTCAGCCAGGCAGTCGGCACTACAACCACACGCTCCGTCCTCAAAGCGTCAGGGGCTATCCCACACTTGGTCGGCCACGTCATCCGGTTGATCCAGGATATGCAGCGAACCAGGTGGTGACGGGCGACGGCCCAGAGACGGCCCAGAGGCTCTAATCAGGCCCTCTACCGGCGCCAAGCCAGTTCTCCGGGCTTGGGCATGGTGGTACCAGTGTCGCAGATCGACTTGGGTGACCTGGAGGGTCAGGACGTCCTGTGCACCTCAGGGGCCGTGGTGGTGTGCCGGTGCGGCCGGCTGCCCGGTGTTCCCCGTGGTTCACCGTCTTGGCGGGCTTGCGTCAGGCATGGCCTACGGGGTGGTGTGAACGGCGGCGTCCAGGACCTTCGACTGGGCGTTGACGAGATCGCTCGGGATGCTCGCCGGCCCCCCTCCCAGCTCGTCGGCGTATTCCTTGTAGATCGCCAAGGTGGAACCGTGGCGTATCACCTTCACGCTGACGGCGAGCCTGCTGTCGTCCTGACCGGGTTGCATGAGCAGGTTGAGCTGGAATGCGACCGCGTCGTCGCCCTGCGGTGGGTCGTCGGTGGCTTCGACGTCCTCGTAGGTCGCCTTCATGGGGCCTGCCGTGTACCCCTTGCAGGACTTCAAGGCCGTGCGCAGTTCGCTGATCACCCGAGCGGTGTCCGCCGGGTGGTACGACACCAGGGTGAGGATCGCACCGTCGTGACCCTTGGGGCCGACGCCGACGCTGCGCCGCACACTGCCGACGGGTGTGTAACCGCTGGCCCCGTCCACTGCGGAACTGACCGGCGCGCACAGAACGGGGTTGGTGTCCGTCCGGCGCAGAGCATGGATGACGCCGTTGCCGGTGCCTTCCGTGCCCGTCCCGATCGGATCCACATCGACTCCGGGCAGGTCGTGAGCGTCGACGACGGCGTCTTCGAGCTGCTGCTGAGACAGCACACCCGCATTCTGCTCCGCGTTCCCACCGGCCGCCGCCTTCGCCGTCGGGGTGCCTGAGTCGTGCCCGCCGCCACACCCCGTCACGCTGATGGCCGTCAAAGCCATGGCCGCCAGGTGTCTTCGCGCGATGGCCCTGCTCATGATCCCTCCCCGGGTCTGCACAGTGATCATGACAACACTACAGGTCATCGGCTGCACTCACCCTGCACACGCGGGCCGGCGCTCTCCGGTTCAACGGCTCTGCCTGTGAGCTGCTCGCCGGGGCGGACCGCGTCACAGTATCGTCACGCGATCAGCACATGGTCCTCACAGGCGGATTGATTGGTGCATGATGCATCTGCAATTCAAGCACCACCCGTGGGGGAACCATGAAAAGCCGCGTCACCGCCGCTCTCGCCGTCACGGCGCTGTGCGCGCTCACCGCGTGCGAGGGCAACGACACGAGCGGCACCTCGGGCAAGCCCAGCGCCGTCGCGTCCGCCACGACCCGGCCCGCCACGGCCCCGACGGCGACCCCCACCGCCCCGGAGGCGACCGCCACGACCGGCGGCGGCGAAACCCGGAAGGCCGGGACCGCGGCGCTGCCCGACATGACGGGCAAGGGTCTCCAGTCCGCCCAGGACCAGGCGCAGGCAGCGGGTTTCTACGCGCTTTCCTCGCACGACGCCTCCGGCCGCGGGCGCACGCAGGTCTTCGACCGCAACTGGAAGGTGTGCTCGCAGTCGCCCAAGGCCGGCGAGCACTCGACGGACACGACCGTCGACTTCGCGACGGTCAAGCTGGAGGAGACCTGCCCGGCCAAGGATGCGGGGGCCGAGCCGAAGGCAGCCGGTTCCACCATGCCCGATTTCAAGGGCAAGTCCGTCAACGTCGCTCGCAAGGCTCTCGACAGCAGCACCAGCATCACGGTCAAGGACGCCTCGGGGCAGGACCGCTTCATCATCGTCGAATCCAACTGGCAGGTCTGCGGCCAGAAGCCGGCCGCCGGGGCGAAGCTCGACGGGCAGCCGGTCTCCTTCACCGCGGTGAAGTTCGGTGAATCCTGCTGACCTGCGGCGCAGGCCTTTCACAGCCACCTGCTCCCCCGCCCAGGGCGGGCGTCGATTCATGATCGAGAGCAGGGCCATGCGTGCCAGGGGGGTGCGCAGTGCAAAACCAGGGGGGTTTCATCCACATGGCCAGGAATCAGAGTCCGCAGCCGTCCAGAGGCAAGAAGTTCGGATGCGGCTGCGTTTCCGCCGTCGTCGGTCTCGGTCTTCTCGGCGGGATCGTGTCGTCCTGTGACGACAACGGCGGAGGCAAGAAGGAGAGCGCCGCCGTCTCGGTGAAGAGCGACAAGCCGACGCCGGCCGCGACGCACACGACGGCCTCTCCCACCCCGACGAAGTCGGCCACGCCGACACCGGCCAAGGTCACCGTCAAGGTCAAGGACTACACGGGGAAGGTCCTCCAGACCGCGCAGGACGAGGCGCAGGCGCAGGGGCTCTACCGCCTGGCCAGCAAGGACCTCTCCAGCCTCCACCGGCATCAGGTCCTGGACCGGGACTGGAAGGTCTGCGGGCAGACACCGTCCCCCGGCGCCGTCGTGGATCCCGCCACGAAGCTCACGTTCAAGGTCGTCAAGCGGTCGGAGTCGTGCTCCCGCCCGGACGCGATCCTCTCCCACGGCAGCAGCTCGTCGTCCGGGGGCTCCTCCTCGGGCGGCTCCGGCTCCTCCACCGGCGGGTCGGGTTCCGCCACCGGCGGTTCCAGTTCCTCCACCGGCGGGTCGAGTTCCTCCACCGGAGGTTCGAGTTCCTCGGGAGGCGGCTCGTCCTCCAGCGGCGGCCAGCAGGCGCCCGCCGGCGCCTCCGCCATCTGCAACGACGGCACACCGAGCTACAGCGCCCACCGGCGCGGCACCTGCTCGCACCACGGTGGCGTCGCCAGGTGGCTGAAGGATCTGCCCAGCTGAAGACCGGCCAGAGCCCGGCCAGAGCCCGGCCAGGGTCCGGCCAGAAAGGAAATACCGTGATCGGCCTGACGATTGCCATGATCAAGATGATGCTGTGGGGGACCATGGCCTGCCTGGACGTCATCTTCCTGGCATGCACCCTCGGCAAGGTGGACCCGAGAACCCGCAAGTTCTTCCGCTGACCCGGGCCCCGGTGCCGTGCGGGCGGCGTGGACTGCGGTCGCGGCGCCGGGGGATTGCGGTGATCCTGTCAGGGAAGCGTGGCCGGCCGCGCACGGCCGCTGTGCGTCGGTGACCGCGCCGTGCAGGAAGGCCGCCGGACAGGAAGGCTGCGGGCGATGGCGACGATGCCGAACAGGACATCCGGAGGACACGGGGGCCCCGGCGGCGGGGAGGCGCTCAGCGGCGCCGCCCTGTTCGCCGGCGCCGTGATGATGGTCAGCGGGCCGCTCAGCATCCTCATGGGCGCGGCCGGCATCGCGCACGACACCTTGTTCGTCGCGTCGCGGTACGTCTACCGGTTCGACCTGACCTCCTGGGGCTGGATCCACCTGGTGATCGGGATCGGACTCGTAGTCGCCGGCATGGGCGTGCTGATGAACCAGAGCTGGGGCCGCGGGGCCGGCGCGGTGGTCGCGTCGATCAGCCTGATCACCCAGTTCATGTTCGTGCCGTACTACCCCGGGTGGGCCATCCCCGTGATGGCGCTCGACCTGCTGATCCTGTTCGCGCTGACCAGGGCCGACATGGAGACCGGCGGCGGCCGGTGAAGATGAGGCCCGTGCCCCGCTCGTGACCACCGGCCCGGTCCGGCGGGTGGCGGCGCGACTTCGGCCGGCTCGTGTGCCGCAGGCGGCGGCGACGCCATCATGGCAAGGTGCTGACGCACATCCCTTCCTGGGCAAGGCCCCCACCCCTGCCCCATGCGCCGGCGCATGTCCGCCGCAAGGGCCCGGAGGATTGCGGACGGACGGCGCGATCATAGAATCGAACGTGTGAACGACCCATCGCCGTCCCGACTGGAGCTCCTGCACTTCGCCCGCAGGGTCGTGGTCCAGCAGGCGACGGCGGCCCTCGCCCAGCTCGATCGCTGGATCGCCGACGAGGAGCGGCGGGAGAGGGAGCGGCGGCGGGGTGCGCGAAGGCGGCCGCCGCAGCCCGCCTGGCTCATCGAGCAGGGGCTCGACCGGCGCAACGCCGTCGCCGTGCACACCGGCGGATGCTGGGCGGCGGGCGGGCGCTCGGTCCCGGCCACCCGGGAGCAGGCGGCCGAGGCCCTGCGCCGGCAGGTACCGGCGTGCACCCACTGCCGCCCCGACACCGAGCTGGGTTTCCTGGACTAGCGACCGAGGGCTGTGAAGGTCTGCCGGGGAAAGGTCGGGTTTCCTGGTCGTCCCTTGTCGGCCGCCCCACCCGGCATAACAAGATGCACCATGAACCTTTTCGGCCGCAGCCACTTCTCCCGGCGTCCGGAACCGTCCGCCACCCCCGCGACGCCCGCCACCCCCACGACGCCCGTCGCTCCCGTGGCCACCCGCCCCTCCCGTCCCGCCGCCCCGCCCGACCCGGCCCTGGCGGGCCTCACCGGCGAGTGGGTGATCGATCCGGCGCACAGCCGGATCGGCTTCTCGGTGCGGCACGCGATGGTGACGACCGTGCGCGGCGCCTTCACGGAGTACGACAGCCGTCTGCGCTTCGACGGCCGGGACCCGGCCCGGTCCCGTGCCGAGATCGTGCTGTACACGGCCAGTGTGGACACGGGGGTCGAGCAGCGCGACGCGCACCTGGTCGGCCGCGACTTCCTGGACGCCGCCCGGTACCCGCGGATGATCTTCACCAGCACCACCGTGCACCTGGCCGGCCAGGACGTCTACCGCATGACCGGCGACCTGACCATCAAGGACACCACCCGCCCCGTCACCCTGGAGCTCACCTACATCGGGCATGTGACCGACCCGTTCGGCTGCGAGCGCGTCGGCTTCGACGGCACCACCACCATCAACCGCTCCGCATGGGGCCTGACCTACGACGCCCGGCTGGCCCAGGGCGGAGCCATGGTGAGCGAGAAGGTCCGCCTCCAGTTCGACATCGCGGCCATCCGCGTCGCGGCCACCCCCTGACCGGCCCGTCCCACGTCCCCCTTCCGGGCGCCGCCGGGACGGCCGTAGGGGATAATTGAGCCATTCCTCTCCTTGAGGTATTAATAGCCCCTTGTCGTACGGTGGGTAGGAACCTTTCTCTGGGAGGGACTACCCGCGGGCGCCCGGCGCGCGGGACCGGAGGTGGTCCGAGTGCCAGATGTCGTCGGCTGGCTGTCCCGCGACGGCGCACGGTCCCGTCCGGTCTACTGGGTCACCGTGCTCGCGCTGATCCCCGTAGTCCTGCTCGCGGTCGACCTGGCGACACCGCCGTCCATCCGGCTCGGTCCCATGATGGTGGCGGCCCCCACCTTCGCGGCCGCCTTCTGCGGTCCGGCCGGCGTGCTCGTGGTGGTCGGCGTGACGCTGCCCTGCGTGCTCGTGGCCGCCGCCATCAATGAGCAGCTGAACGCCGTCAACTTCCCCGTGCAGATCAGCACCATCGCCCTGATCAGCGCCGCCGCGGTCGCCGCGTCGGCCGTGCGGGTGCGCAGGGAGCGCCAGCTGGCCCGGTCCCGCTGGGTGGCCGAGGTCACCCAGCGGGTGCTGCTGCACCCGCTGCCGCGCCGGATCGGCCCGTTCGGCCTCGCCTCGCTGTACGTCGCCGCCGACGAGGAGGCGGCCATCGGCGGGGACCTGTACGCGGTCGCCCGGCACGGCCGGTGTTCGCGGATCCTGCTCGGTGACGTGCAGGGCAAGGGGCTCGCCGCGCTGGAGATCGTCAGCTGTGTGCTCAACGGCTTCCGGCAGACCGTCCGGCACGGCACCCCGCTCACCGAGGTGGTCCGGGAGCTGGAGGCCGTGCTCCAGGAGGAGATCGGGGAGCTGGCCGCCGCCGACGACGCGGACTGCGCCCGCACGGGCACGTGCGGGGAGGCGTTCGTGACCGCCGTCGTGCTCGAACTGCCCGACGAGGGTCCCCTCCGCCTGGCGAACCTGGGACACCCTCCGCCGCTGCTCCTGCACGAGGGCTCGGTCACCGCCCTGGAGCCCGCCGTCCCGGCACCGCCGCTGGGCCTGGCCGACCTCGGCGCGGACGACGTGGTCGTGGAGGAGGCCGACTTCCCGCCCGGCGCCACCCTGGTCCTCTACACCGACGGCGTGACCGAGGCGCGCCGGCCCGACGGCACGTTCTACCCGCTCGCCGAGCGGCTGCGGCAGTGGACCGCCCTCCCCCCGGACGCCCTGCTGACCGCCGTACGCGCCGACCTGCGCCGCCATGTGAACGGCAGCCTCACCGACGACGTCGCCATGGTGGCCGTCCAGCGCTCCCCCGCCCCGGTGCCCGCCTCCTCCGGCCCCCGCTCCGCGGAGCTGACCCGGGTGCACCGGACCGCCTGACGTACGGCCGCCCGGCCGCCCTGGCCGGACACGCGCCGGATGCCTCCGGACACGCGCGAGGGGACCCCGCCGGACGGCCGGTCCCGGCGGGGTCCCCTCGCGCGAAGCGGAAGGTGCCGTGCGCGACGGCACCGCGGCGGCCGTGCGTCTCAGGCGGCTCCCACGAAGACCACCATCAGCAACCACACCACCGGGGCCGTCGGCAGCAGGGAGTCGAGGCGGTCCATGATGCCGCCGTGGCCCGGGAGCAGGGTGCCCATGTCCTTGATGCCCAGGTCCCGCTTGATCATGGACTCGCCGAGGTCGCCGAGCGTCGCGCTGGCGGCGACGGCGAGGCCCAGGAGCAGGCCCTGCCACCAGGCGCCGTCGTCGATCAGGAACTGCATGCACAGCGCGCCGGCCACCATGGCGAAGGAGACCGCGCCGAACAGGCCCTCCCGGGTCTTGCCGGGGCTGATGCGCGGAGCGAGCTTGTGGGTGCCGAAGCGCCAGCCGACGGCGTACGCGCCGGTGTCGCTGACGACCGTCAGGATGAGGAACGTGAGCACCCGCCACGGGCCGTCGTCGGCGGTGAGCATCATCGCCACGAACGTGGCCAGGAACGGCACGTAGAACGCGGCGAAGACGCCCGCCGTCACGTCCCTGAGGTAGCCCTCGGGCGGCTGCGTCATCCGCCAGACCAGGACCGCGAGCGCGGTGAGCGCCATCGCCACCCAGGCGCCCTCGGCGTCCCGGACGTACCCGGCGACCACCATCGCCGCGCCGCCGACCGCCAGCGGGACGAGCGGCGCCCTGATGCCCTTGCGCTCCTCGAGTCGCTTGGTGAGCTCCCACAGGCCCACCACGACCGCGACCGCGATCACGCCGACGAACACGGCCTTGACGACGAACAGCGAGGCGATGATCACCACGCCGAGTCCGACGCCGACTCCTATCGCGGCACCCAGGTCGCGGCCCGCGCTCTTCTTCTGCGGCGCGGGCGCCGGGTACGGGGCGTCGGGCATGGGCTCCGGATTCTGCGGGGCCGCCGGCTGCGCGGCGGACGGCGTCTGCGGTGTGTCCTGGGGGTGCGGCCGGGCCGCGGCGTGCGGCCGCGGAGGCGCCTGCGGGGCACCCCCGTACGGCTGCGGCTGCGGCAGCGGCTGACGGGTGCCGTATGCCTGTGGAGGCGGCTGGGGCTGCCAGGTGCCGTATCCGTGCGGCTGCGGCTGCGGCTGCGGGGGGTCGTACGGCTGCGGCTGCGGCTGCGGGGGGTCGTACGGCTGCGCCTGCGTAGTCCCGTATCTCTGCGGGTGCGGAGTCCCGTACCCCTGCGGGTGTGGGGTCTCGTCCCGGAACAGGGGGCCGCTCGGCCGAGCGGCCCCCGGGTCGTCGTCCTGGTTCCCGCGGTGGACGGGTGCACCGGGCACGATGGGCAGGGGGCGAGTCCGCTGGGCGCCCTCCGCATCGTACGCGGGGCCCGCCGGGGCGGCACCCGGGCCGGAGCCCTGGGCGGGGGTGTGGTCCATGGGCCCCCAGTACCCGGCCTGCCGCGGCGCTCCCCAGGAAGAGTCGTTCATCAGACCTCGAGCAGTTCCGCTTCCTTGTGCTTGAGGAGCTCGTCCACCTGCGCGACGTACTTCGCGGTGGTGTCGTCGAGCTCCTTCTCCGCGCGGCGGCCCTCGTCCTCGCCGACCTCGCCGTCCTTGATCAGCTTGTCGATGGCGTCCTTGGCCTTGCGGCGCACGGAACGGATGGACACCTTGGCGTCCTCGCCCTTGCCCTTGGCCACCTTGATGTACTCACGGCGGCGCTCCTCGGTGAGCTCGGGGAACACCACACGGATGATATTGCCGTCGTTGCTCGGGTTGACGCCCAGGTCGGAGTCGCGGATCGCCTGCTCGATGTTGCGCAGCGCGCTCTTGTCGAACGGGGTCACGACGGCCATGCGCGGCTCCGGCACGGAGAACGAAGCCAGCTGGTTGATCGGCGTCGGGGCACCGTAGTAGTCGGCCACGATCTTGTTGAACATCGCCGGGTGCGCACGGCCGGTGCGGATCGCGGCGAAGTCCTCCTTGGCGACCACGACGGCCTTCTCCATCTTCTCCTCGGCCTCGAGGAGGGTCTCTTCGATCACCACTTGCTCCTGCGTGTCTTGAGTAGGCCCGGCTGCGGTTCCTCATCGGGGCCGGCGGCCGGCTGCGTCGCGTCTTCTTCCTGCACGGTTCCCGACCGGCAGGACATTGTCCATCCCCCGGTCCGGGTCCGTCCCGCCCGTCCCCCGGACAGGGGGCGCGCCGGCGGACCCACGGCCGGGGTTCACCGGTCAGTCCCGGCTGCCGTGGTCACCCACCAGAGTGCCGATCTTCTCACCCTTGACGGCGCGGGCGATATTGCCCTCCTTCAAAAGCTCGAAGACGACGATGGGGAGCTTGTTGTCGCGGCACAGCGTGATCGCCGTGGCGTCGGCGACCTTCAGGTCGCGGGTGATGACCTCGCCGTAGCCGAGGGAGTCGAACTTGACGGCGTCCGGGTTGGCCTTGGGGTCGGAGTCGTACACGCCGTCCACCCCGTTCTTACCCATCAGCAGCGCCTCGGCGTCGATCTCCAGGGCGCGCTGGGCGGCGGTGGTGTCGGTGGAGAAGTACGGCATGCCCATACCGGCGCCGAAGATGACCACGCGGCCCTTCTCCAGGTGGCGCACGGCGCGCAGCGGGATGTACGGCTCGGCGACCTGGCCCATGGTGATGGCGGTCTGGACCCGGCTGTCGATGCCCTCCTTCTCCAGGAAGTCCTGCAGGGCGAGGCAGTTCATCACGGTGCCGAGCATGCCCATGTAGTCCGAGCGGGCGCGGTCCATGCCGCGCTGCTGGAGTTCGGCGCCGCGGAAGAAGTTGCCGCCGCCGATCACGACCGCGATCTGCGCGCCGTCGCGTACGACGGCCGCGATCTCACGGGCGATGGCGTGCACCACGTCCGGGTCGACGCCCAGGCCCCCGCCGCCGGAGAAGGCCTCTCCGGACAGCTTCAGCAGAAACCGGCCGGTCACTTTGCCGTCGTCGCTCTTCTGGGCCTTGGTGGTCATGAGTTCCCGCCTCTGTTACGTGGTGCACATGCGAAGAAGGCCATTGCCGGTGGGGCGTGTTCTCGCATCCCATGCAGCGGCAATGGCCTCCTCGTCAGATCTGCTGTCGTCCGTCACGCGCGCCTGCGTGCCGGCCTGCGCGTGTGACGCCGACGACTGCTGTCGACCCTATCCGGGTCGGGCGTCCGTCGCGGTACGGACTCGGGACTCAGATGCCGACCTTGATGCGCGTGAAGCGCTTCAGGGTGACACCGGCCTCCTCGAGAACCTTCTGGACGGACTTCTTGTTGTCCAGCGCGTAGGGCTGGCCGAGCAGGGTGGCGTCCTTGAAGAAGCCGTTGAGACGACCCTCGACGATCTTGGGGAGCGCGGCCTCGGGCTTGCCCTCGGCGCGGGTGGTCTCCTCCGCGATGCGGCGCTCGGACTCGACGACGTCGGCCGGCACGTCCTCCTTGGAGAGGTACTTCGGCGCGAAGGCGGCGATGTGCTGGGCGACGCCCTTGGCGACCTCGGCGTTGGGCTTGTCGAGCTCGACGAGGACACCGATCTGCGGGGGCAGGTCGGGCATCGTGCGGTGCATGTAGGCGGTGACGAAGCCGTCGGAGAACTGCGCGAAGCGGTCCAGGACGATCTTCTCGCCGAGGTTGGCGTTGGCCTCGTCCACGAACGCCTGGACGGTCTTGCCGGGCTCGATCTCGGAGGCGAGCAGGGCCTCGAGGTCGGCCGGGGAGGTCTTGGCCACGTGCTCGGCGATCGCCTTGGCGACGGCCTGGAACTTGTCGCCCTTGGCGACGAAGTCCGTCTCGCACTTCAGCTCGACGAGGACGCCGGAGGAGTTGTCGTCGGCGATGATCGAGACCACCGCGCCGTTCTCGGCGGAGCGGCCCTCGCGCTTGGCGACGCCCTTCTGGCCCTTGATGCGCAGCGCCTCGACGGCCTTCTCGACGTTGCCCTCGGCCTCGTCCAGCGCCTTCTTGCAGTCCATCATGCCGGCGCCGGTGAGCTCGCGGAGCTTCTTGACGTCGGCGGCGGTGTAGTTCGCCATGAGTCTGTGAATCTTTCTCGAAGTCTCGGAGGTCGAAGAGATCAGGGGGTCCGCGCGTCCCGGAGAGCGGGAGGGCGCCGACGCACCGCTGACCTACGGGTGAACGGCGGGAGGGGACTTCATGTCACCCCTCCCGCCGTCAACGCCAACTGACGGATCAGGCCTGCTCGCCCTCGGCGGCCGGGGCGGCCTCGGCGGCGGGCGCCTCGGCCGGCTTCTCGGCCTCGGCGGCGGGGGCGGCGGTCTCGGAGTCCGCCTTCTTCTCACCCTCGAGCAGGTCGCGCTCCCACTCGGCGAGCGGCTCGCCCGCGGCCTTCTCGCCCTTGCCCTCGGTCGCGACGCCGGAACGGGCGATGAGGCCCTCGGCGACGGCGTCGGCGATCACACGGGTGAGCAGGGTGACGGAGCGGATGGCGTCGTCGTTGCCCGGGATCTTGTAGTCGACCTCGTCGGGGTCGCAGTTGGTGTCGAGGATGGCGACGACCGGGATGTTGAGCTTGCGGGCCTCGCCGACCGCGATGTGCTCCTTCTTGGTGTCCACGATCCAGACGGCGCTGGGCACCTTCTGCATCTCGCGGATACCGCCGAGGGTCTTCTCCAGCTTGGCCTTCTCGCGGGAGAGGACCAGGAGCTCCTTCTTGGTCAGACCGGAGGACGCGACGTCCTCGAAGTCGATCTGCTCGAGCTCCTTCAGGCGCTGCAGGCGCTTGTAGACGGTCGAGAAGTTGGTGAGCATGCCGCCCAGCCAGCGCTGGTTGACGTAGGGCATGCCGACGCGGGTGGCCTGCTCGGCGATGGCCTCCTGCGCCTGCTTCTTCGTGCCGACGAACATGACCGTGCCGCCGTGGGCGACGGTCTCCTTGACGAACTCGTAGGCGCGGTCGATGTACGACAGCGACTGGAGCAGGTCGATGATGTAGATGCCGTTGCGCTCGGTGAAGATGAAGCGCTTCATCTTCGGGTTCCAACGGCGGGTCTGGTGACCGAAGTGGACGCCGCTCTCCAGCAGCTCCCGCATCGTGACGACGGCCATGGCCGTACTCTCCTTGAGTTTCTCGGTTGTGCCGCGGGAACCGGACGGCTCCCGCGCCTGACGCCCGCGGTGCGCCGTGCCACGAGGGACCGAGGGGCGCTGACACCGGCCGTTGCCGGCCAGGATGTCGGGGCGTGCGAAGTCGACCCGGTGACCCGGGTCGCCACCAGAAGTGTACGGGACCGGCGGGGCGCCGGGTGACGCCGCTGTCCGCAACCGGTGAGTTGTCCACAACCGGAGAGTTGTCCACAGGGTCCGGGCGTCCCCGGCGCCGGTGCGGGACGGTGGGCGCATGGTCGGCACGGACGGCGGAGCGCGGACGGGCCGCGGGGCGCGGACGGGCTTCGGACGGGTGGGCAGGGGGCTGGTGGGCGTGGTGCGGGCGGACGAGGTGGGCACGGGCGTGGTGGGGACGGGCGCGGTGTCGGCGGGCATGGTGGGCGTGGTGCGGGTGGGCGTGGTGCGGGCGGGCGTGGTGCGGGCGGGTGGTGGGCGCTGCGCGGGCGCACGGCTGGCGCTGCTGGTCGTCGTCGTGGCGGTGCTGCTCACGCAGGCGGCCCGGGCGGGCGGTGCGGTGGGCGGTGCGGGGCCGGGGACGGCACCAGGAGGCGGTCCCGGCCCCGCCGGAAGCGGGCCGTCGGCGCCGGCCGCGCCGGGCACACCGCCGGGTCCTGGCTCCGGGGCGCCCCCGAGTCCTGACCCCGGGGCGCCTGCGGTGCCCGCCGTGGGGCGGGTGTGGCCGGTGGGCGCCCGGCCGCCGGTACTGCGGGGCTGGGAGCCGCCCGCCACGGTGTACGGGCCCGGCCACCGAGGGGTGGACCTGGGAGCCGCTCCGGGCGCGCCGGTACGGGCCGTGGCGCCGGGCCGGGTGTCCTTCGCGGGCGAGGTGGCGGGCCGGGGCGTGGTGTCGGTGGAGCTGGCCGGCACGGGTGAGCCGCCGCTGCGCACGACGTACGAGCCGGTGCGGGCGTCGGTGGCCGAGGGCGACGAGGTGACGGCCGGGGAGGCCGTGGGCACGGTGCAGGCGGCGGGCTCGCACTGCGGCGGGGCGTGCGTCCACTGGGGGCTGCTGCGGGCACGGACGTATCTGAACCCCTTGCTGCTCCTGCCGCCCTGGCTGCTGAACGGCGGTCCGCCGAGACTGCTCCCGGTGCTGGGCGTACCGCTGCCCTCGTGAGCGGGCGAGCCCCGCGGGTGGTCCGGCGCCCGCGCCATCGGGCGGGCGCGCCGTCCGGCGGGCGCGGCCGGAATCCGCCTCCGCCGAGACCTGGCGATCGGGAGCCCACCGCGGGCCGGACCCGGCTGCGGGCCGGACCCGGCCACAGTCCGGCCCGGACCTGCCTCAGCCGCAGCCCCGTCGCCTCGGGACCGGCCCGAGGCGGAGCCGCGCGCGCCGCCGGAACCGGCCGCGGCCCCGGCCGCGGGCCGGCCCGGAATCCCCCTCCGCTGCGGACCCGCTCGCCTCGAACCCCGCCCGAGGCGAGACCGCACGCCCCATCGGAACCAGCCCCTGCCACTTACCCGGCCCGGGCCGCCTCAGCGGCGGACCCGGGGCCCCGGGAGCCGCTCGAGGCGGAGCCACGCGCGCCGCCGGAACCGGCCCCCGCCCCGGGCCGGCCCAGGCACGCCTCAGCAGCAGCCCCGACGCCTCGGAGGCCGCTCGAGGCGGGGCCGTGCGCCCCGGCGAGACCGCCCCCGGCCCTCGGCCCCGGCCGCGGGCCGGGGCCGGCCGGGTCTGTCCCGGTCCGTCCAGGGAGCTCTCAGCCGCCGACTCCCCGCAGGGCCATGGCGACCGCCGCGTCGGCGACCGTCGCGGGGTCCTCCGCCGCTCCCAGTTCAATGCGGCGGACGGCCGCGTCGACGACGCCCTGGAGCAGCATCGCGGCCAGCCGGGGCCGGTCGTGCCCCAGTTCCCCGAGCGCCTCGACGATCATGCCGATCAGCCCGCCGTGCGCGGCCCGGATCTTCTCCCGCGCTCCCGCGTCCAGTTCGCCGGCCGAGATGGCCACCACGGCCCGGTGCCGCCGGTCCCCGACCAGTTCAAGCTGCTTGCGCACATACGCCTCGACCTTGGCCCGCGGCCCCCCGGCCCCGGCCATCGCCGCCGAGACCTCCGCCGCCCACACCGGGAAGTCGGCCTCGCACAGCGCTTCCACCACGGCGGCCCGTGACCGGAAGTACTCGTACACCGACGACCGGGCCAGCCCCGTCCGCTCCGCCAGGGCGGGAAAGGTCAGGGCTTCGGTCCCGCCGTCGGACAGCAGGGTGCGGGCCGCCTCCAGCAGGGCGGCGCGCTGCATCGACCGGTGCTCGGCCACGGAGGCCGCTCGAATCCTTGGCACGCCGACCACTGTACGGAGGCGCGGACGGCGACCGCCCGAAGCTCACCGCCCGAAGCTCGCGAGCTTCGCCCGCAGCTGGAGCACGGACTTGGTGTGGATCTGGCTGACGCGGCTCTCCGTGACCCCGAGCACGTTGCCGATCTCGGCGAGCGTGAGGCCCTCGTAGTAGTACAGCGTCACGACGGTCTTCTCCCGGTCGGGCAGCGTGTTGATCGCCCGGGCGAGGAACCGCCGCAGCTCCCGGTCCTCGGCCACCTCCACCGGGTTGTCGGCGGCGGTGTCCTCCAGGGTGTCCATGAAGCTGAGCCCGTCGCCGTCCTCGCCGCCGACGTGCAGCAGCTCCTCCAGCGCGACCACGTTGGCCAGGGACAACTGGCTGAAAACGGCGTGCAGTTCGTCGACCGCGATGCCCATCTCCGCGGCCACCTCGCCCTCCGAGGGTGTGCGCCGCAGCCGGGCCTCGAGCGTGGCGTACGCCCGCTCCACGTTCCGCGCCTTCTGCCGCACCGAGCGCGGGATCCAGTCCAGCGCCCGCAGCTCGTCGATCATCGCGCCCCGGATCCGGGTGATCGCGTACGTCTCGAACTTGATCTCCCGGTCGATGTCGAACTTCTCGATGGCGTCGATGAGCCCGAACACTCCCGAGGAGACGAAGTCCGCCTGCTCCACATTGGGCGGCAGGCCGACGCTCACCCGTCCCGCCACGTACTTGACCAGCGGCGAGTAGTGCAGGATCAGCTGCTCTCGCAGCCGTTCGTCCCCCGTCGCCTTGTACGACCGCCACAGCTCGTCGAGTGTCGAGGGAGCGGGCGGCCGCGCGCTGCCACCCTCACGGGCGGCGGGGGGGATCGCCGCCCGGTCGGACCCGGAGGTGTGCTGGGGCATTCGTCGCCTTGTGCCGTTCTGCCGTGGAGTGCGGGCGTCTGGGTGAGCTGTTGGGTCTGGGCCGGGATCGGGGCCTTGGTGTCGGAACCACGTGAGCGTAGCGTGACTGGAGTGTCGCGGTGCGCGAACGGCGAGGCGCGAGGCGTGCGCGGATTCGTTCCCCCTGCTGTCCCACCGGGGCGGGCCCGTCACCCTCGGTGACCGCACTTACGCCCAACTGCCTGAATTTCCGCAGGCGTCGGGGTTCCCCCGGACGGTCGAACACGCTCGGTCAGCACCCGGTCCGGCCGGCTCGGGCCGAGGTGATCGCCTGGCGTGTCAACTTCCATCCCTCGCCATGTCGTTCGACGTAACCGAGTGATCGGAGTTCGTACAGTCTCGCGGTCGCCTCGTCCTCGCTCGTCCGGGCGCCGCGTGCGATCTCGGCCACCGGTGCGCGCCCGCGCGCGGGCAGCGCCGCCAGGACCTGCCGGGCCTGCGGTTCCAGCAGGTCGAGCGGGAGGACGGGGCCGCGCCGCCGCGGGGCGAGCTCGCCGATGGCGCCGACCAGTTCGACGACCTCCGCGGCGTCGGTGACCAGCGCGGCCCCGCCGCGCAGGAGTTCGTGGACGCCCGCGGACAGAGCACTGGTGGCGGGGCCGGGCACGCCCATGGTGTGGCGTCCCAGCCGCTGCGCGGCCCGGGCGGTGACCAGCGAGCCGCTGCGGTGGGCCGCCTCGACGACCACCGTGCCGCGGGTGAGGGCGGCGATGACGCGGTTGCGGACGACGAACCTGCTGGGCGTGGGATGGTCGCCGGGCGGCAGCTCCCCGACCACCAGGCCCTGCTGCGCGATTCTGTTGATCAGTTCGGTGTGCCCGCGCGGGTAGGGCCGGTCGACGCCGCAGGCCAGCACGGCCACCGTGGCCCCGCCGCTGCCCAGGGCACCGCGGTGGGCGGCGCCGTCGACCCCGTAGGCGCCGCCGGACACCACGACCCAGCCGCGCTCGGCGAGGCCGGCGGCCAGGCTCACGGCCATGTGCGCGCCGTACTCGGTGCAGGCCCGGGCGCCGACCACGGCGACCGAGCGCAGCGCCCACATCCGCAGGCTGGGCCGCCCGCGCACCCACAGCCCCACCGGGCGGCCGTCCCCCAGGTCGTCCAGCTGGGCGGGCCACTCGACGTCTCCGGGGCGCACGAAGCGCGCCTGGGCGTCGCGCGCGGCGGCGAGGTCCCGTTCGGGCCGGGCGCAGGCGGCCCGGGCGCACAGTCCCGCCCATCGCCCGGCGGAGACCCCGGCGAGCGGCGGGCCGCCGTCGCGCAGCCGCCGGGCCACCGCCACGGCCCCGCGTTCACGCACCCACCGTCCGCCGGTCTCGTCCCCGGGTTCCAGGACCCGGCTCAGCAGGACGCGGGCGAGCAGTTCGCCGTCCGGCTCGGGCGCGCCGCTCATGCCGGCGCCCCGATGGCCATGGGCACGCCCCTGGGCACCCCGGTGCGCAGTTGCAGCGCCAGCGCGACGTCGGTGGCGTCCGGGCGGTCGTGGCCGCTGAGGTCGGCGACCGTCCAGGCGACCCGCAGGACCCGGTCGAGGCCGCGGGCGGTGAGGACGCCGCGCTCCAGGCCGCGCTCGGCCTCGTCCATGGCGCCGGCCGCCGCCTGGAAGCGGCTGCGCAGCTCGCGTCCGGGCAGCTCCGCGTTGGTCCGCCAGGGCGTGCCGGCGAGCCGTGCCGCCGCGCGTTCACGGGCCGCGCGCACCCGGTCGGCGACCGTCGCGGTGGACTCGCCGCGGGCGCCGCGCCGGGCCAGTTCGGACCGGGTGACGGGGTCCACCTCGACCCGCAGGTCGACGCGGTCGAGCAGCGGCCCCGACAGGCGTGCCTGGTAGCGGCGGATCGCCGAGGGCGGGCACTCGCACAGGCTGTCCCGCTGCGAGAAGCGGCCGCAGGGGCACGGATTGGCCGCGAGCACCATCAGGAACCGCGCCGGGAAGCGCACCACGCCCGCGCTGCGGGCGATCACCACGTGTCCGGCCTCCAGGGGCTGGCGCAGGGCGTCGAGGGCGCGGCTGCTGAACTCCGGCGTCTCGTCCAGGAAGAGCACGCCCCGGTGGGCGAGGGAGACGGCGCCGGGGCGGGCGACGCCGGGACCGCCGCCGACGAGCGCCTGCATAGTGGCGGAGTGGTGCGGGGCGCAGTAGGGGGCGAGGTCGATCAGCGGTTTGCCCGGCGGCAGCAGTCCTGCCACCGAGTGGACCGCCGTGACCTCGAGGGACTCCTGACGGGTGAGCGGGGGCAGCACCGCCGGCAGCCGCTCGGCGAGCATGGTCTTGCCCGCGCCCGGCGGCCCCTCGAGGAACAGGTGGTGTCCGCCGGCGGCGGCGACCTCGACGGCGGTGCGCGCCGAGGTCTGGCCGACGACGTCGGCCAGGTCGTGCGCCTGGTCCTGCTGGGCGCCCGCGCCGTGCAGGCCGGCGGCGGCACTGGTGCCGGGCACGCGCAGCCCGGCGGTCAGCGGGTCCGGGCGCCCTTCCTCGTCCGGGTCCTCCTCGGGTACGGGCTCGTCGGTCAGCACGGCGATCAGCTGCCGCAGGCTGCGGATGCCGAGCACGGAGACCCCGGGCACGAGCCGCGCCTCGGCCGCCGCGCACTCGGGCACGACCACCTGCTCGTAGCCGGCGTCTGCGGCGGCCAGCACCGCGGGCAGGATGCCCCGGACGGGGCGGACCCGTCCGTCCAGGCCCACCTCGCCGATCATGACGATGTCGGCGAGCACCCGGGGGTCGATGCGTTCGGCGGCGCCGAGCACGGCGCAGGCCACGGCCAGGTCGAAGCCGCTGCCGGCCTTGGGCACGGAGGCGGGGCTCAGCCCGACGGTGAGCTTCTTCTGCGGCCACTCGGCGCCGGAGTTGACGACCGCGGCCCGTACCCGGTCCCGGCTCTCGCTCAGGCTCTTGTCCGGCAGTCCCACCAGCGTGAACGCGGCGACGCCCGGTTCGAGGTCGGCCTGCACCTCGACGACCACGCCCTCGACTCCGACGAGGGCCACGGAGCACGTGCGCGCGAAGCCCATCAGGCCGCCCCCCGGGCGTGCTCGACCACGGGGGCGCCGCGCCGGGGCAGCGAGACGCCGACCACGTCGATGCGGACGCCGCCGGGGGGCGCTCCTCCGTGGGACTGGATCCAGCGTTCCGCGAGGCCGCGCAAACGCGCGGCCTTCTCCGGCGTCACCGCGGCCATCGGGTGCTGGAAGACGCCCGCCCTGCGGGTCTTGACCTCGCAGACGACCAGCACGTCGCCGTCGCGGGCCACGATGTCGATCTCGCCGGTCCTGCCGCAGCGCCAGTTGCGCTCCAGGACCGTCATGCCGGCCTGGGCCAGCCGCCGGACGGCCAGGTCCTCTCCGTACCTGCCGAGTGCGCTGCGTGCCTGGTGTGTGGCCTGGTGTGTGTTCATGCGGGCACCACCTCCGGCGCCCAAGGTCGCGCATCCCGGGCCCGGAAGTGGATCTTGGTGGATGAACGGCCGGTTGTGGAAAACCGCGTCACCCGTGCGGGTGAGTCAGTCTCACCGCGTCGACGGACTAGTCGCCCGGCAGCTCCAGATCGGTCTTGTGCAGCTCCTCAATGTTCACGTCCTTGAACGTCAGGACACGCACCTGCTTCACGAACCGGGCCGGCCGGTACATGTCCCAGACCCAGGCGTCGGCCATCGACACCTCGAAGAAAACCTCACCCTGGACCGAGTGGACCTGCATCTCGTAGTCGTTGGTGAGGTAGAAGCGCCGCTCGGTCTCGATCACGTATTTGAACAGACCGACGACATCGCGGTACTCCCGGTAGAGCTTCAGCTCCATCTCGGTCTCGTACTTCTCGAGGTCCTCGGCGCTCATGGCATGTTCCCCTTCAGCCGTGCGGTCCCACCATTGTGCGCCAGTCCCACGGGGCCCTAGACGATTTCGGTGTCCAGGGTCACGGGCCCGGCCGGGGGGCCTTCGTCGAGCAGCCTGTGCAGCAGCTCGGCGAGTCTGGTCGGATACACCGTCTCATGCGCCCGGGCCAGTTCCCGGCACGTCCACCAGCGTGCTCCCGCGACGCTGCGCCGCTCCAGTTCGGTCAGGGCGGTCGCCGCGACGGCCGTCCGGGTGGTACGCGCCAGGTAGTACCACTCGTCCTGGTCCCAGCGGCGGCCCGCGAAGGGGAACGAGCACCTGCGCCGCCACAGCACCGGGCCGAGTTCGACGTCGGTGATGCCGGTCTCCTCGGCGAGTTCCCGCACAGCGGCCTGCTCGCGCGTCTCGTCGCCCTCCACACCGCCGCCGGGCGTGAACCACCAGTCGTCGGCCGGATTCTCCGGCTCGTGCCCGTGCAGCAGCAGGATGCGGTCCGCCGGGTCCAGCAGCACCACCCGGGCCACCTTGCGCAGCCCGCCCTCGTAGGTGTCCGCGCCGCCGGCCGCCGGCTCAGCGGACACCGGCCGGCTCCGTACGCGCCCGGGCACGGGAGGCGCCCACCCGCTTGGCCACCGGCCCGTAGGCGCCGCCGCCCAGGACGAGGACGGCGCCGGCCACGATCAGCAGCACGATGGTGCGCAGCGGGCCCGGCTGGGACAGGGCGCCCAGCTCCTGGAAGCCGGTGGGCCGCTCCAGCATGCCCTTCACCGGCCATACGACCGCGTCCACCCGGGCCGTCACCTCGCCGCGCGCGACGGTGCCGCGGGCCGCGTCGTCGAGATGGGCGGTGGAGTCCAGGGACCCCTGGCGCTCGTCGCCGAGCAGGAACAGACGGCCCTCGGGCACCTTCACCGTGGGGAACTTCTTGCTCTGGGCGGCCTCGCCCTTCAGATACGGCTCGTCGATCTGCTTGCCGTTGACGGTCAGCCTGCCCTGCTCGCAGCAGGAGACCGTGTCGCCGCCGACCGCGACCACCCGCTTGACCACGGAGGCGTTCTGCACCCAGGTCTTGTCCTTGAACACCACGACGTCACCGCGGCGCACCTCGGAGCCGTCGACGCGCTGGGCGAGCACCCGGTCGCCCATGTCGATCGTCGGCGTCATGGAGGAGGTCGGCACGGTGTACGGCCGGTAGACGACCGCCGCCCACGCGAATCCGCCGAGGAACAGCACCAGGCCCAGCGCCACGGCCAGCCCGGACAACCGCTGTCCGAGCCTGCCGCCCGCCGGCCGGTTGCCGGTGCCGCCGCTGCGCGGGGCCGTACGCGTCGTGCTCTCGCCACCCATGGACCCGCACCCTACCCGGCGGTACCGAACGGGGGCAGCCCCTCTTCGTCGCCCGCGGCCCCAAGCTCCACCAGGGCTTCACAAGGTCGGGCGCCACGAGCGGGTCCGGGCGCGCCCCCGGGCAGCGGGCGCCACGAGCGGGTCGGGGGGTGGGCGCCACGAGCACGTCCGGGTCGCGCCCCGGACCGGGCGGCGGACGCCACCAGCGGGCGCGTGGGACGGCACGGACGCGCGGGGCCGTGCCGCTCAGCGCGACCCGGTGGCCACCGTCGCCGAGCCCGTCCCGGCCCCGGCCTTCGCGGCCCGCCCGCGCCGCCACAGGACCGCCGGTACGGCCAGGAGGAGGGCCGCGCCGTCCGGGGCCGCGGGCAGGGCGCCGCCCGCCGCCGAGGACTGGTCGCCGATGCCCTGCTGGTCGAAGGTGTCGGGGACGGGCAGGGTGCCCCAGCGGTTGACCGGCCAGGCCTTCACGATCGCGCGGCCGACGACGTCCTTCACCGGGACCATGCCGTGGTGCCGGTCGGTCTGGTTGTAGCGGGAGTCCCGGGAGTTCTGCCGGTGGTCGCCCATGACCCAGATGTAGCCCTTGGGCACCTTCACCTTGAACTGGCCGCCCTGGTCATCGACGCTGCACGGCGTGTTGCCCGGGTAGACGTAGTTGCGCTCGTCCAGGGCCTTGCCGTTGACCTTCAGCGGGCCGGTGCCCTTGCACTCGACGGTGTCGCCGCCGACGCCGATGACACGCTTGATGAGGTCCTTCTCCTCTGCGGACGGCATCAGGCCGATCCAGCTGAGCACCTTCTGCACGGCGTTGGGCCGGGGGGTCGGCTCGCCGGCCAGCCAGTCGTCCGGGTCGTGGAAGACGACGACCTCGCCGCGCTCGGGTTCCGAGCCGAACCAGGGGGTCAGCTTGTCGACCAGGACCCGGTCGCCGCGCTGCAGGGTGTCCTGCATCGAGTCCGAGGGGATGGAGAACGCCTGCACCAGGAAGGTCTTGATCAGGAGCGCCAGCACCAGGGCGATGGCGACCAGGATGGGCAGCTCCTTCCAGAAGGAGCGCGGCCTCCTCGCCTGCGGGGCTGTGCCGGTGGTCCTCTGGCCGCCGCCGTCGTTCTGCTGCGTCACCCTGCCGTCCTCGGCTGTCTCGCTCTCACTCCCGGAGGGCACGGCGCGGCCGGCGGCGGGGTCCGCCGCATCCACGGGGTGTCCGCGGTGCTCCTCGCCGTCGTGCCCGGACCGTGCACCAACCGCCACATCCCCCACGCCAACTCCTCACTCCGTGCCGCCGCCCACACCGTGCCCGGCGCAGGCCCACCACTCCCATAACGAGCGGGAGTTCCGCAGGGCTCGGGAGTTGTACGGATCCGTTCGGACCGTCGGTGGCAACCCTATGCGACGGCGGGGCGGCGGCGGTCGAACCGGGGGCCGCGTCGGAGACGGAGGCGAAGGTTTCCGGTTCCTTGAGGGTGTTCCAGTGGGCGACGGGCCAGCCGATGACCATGGCCCGGCCGACCACGGAGTCCAGGGAGACCGTGCCGCCGTACGAGGTGTTCTGGTGGGCGCGGGAGTCCGCGGAGTTGCCGCGGTGGTCGCCCATGACCCACAGCCGCCCCTGGGGGACGGTGATGTCGAACGGCGTGTCGGAGGGGGCGTTGCCGGGATAGAGGTAGGCGCCCTCGTTCAGCGGAACGCCGTTGACCGTGACCCGGCCCTGCGCGTCGCAGCACTTGACGTGGTCCCCGCCGACGCCGACGACCCTCTTGATGAGGTCCTTCTCGTTGTCGGAGGGCAGCAGCCCGATGAAGGTGAGGCCCTCTTTGATCTGCTTGATGCCCACCGGGTCGTTCTTCTTGGTGGTCTGCTCGCCCGCCAGCCAGCCGCCCGGGTCGTGGAAGACGACGACGTCGCCGCGCTTGGGCTCGGAGCCGAACCACGGGGTGAACTTGTCGACCAGGACCCGGTCGCCGATGCGGATCGTCTGCTCCATGGAGCCCGAGGGGATGACGAAGGCCTGCACGAGGAAGGTCTTCAGCACCAGGGCTATGAGCACGGCGACGCCGACCAGCAGCGGGATCTCGCGGACGGCCGACCGTCTGCGCTTGCGCTTGACCTTGCGCTGCAGCTTGCGCCGCTCCGCGCGGGTGCGGCCGCCGGCCGGACTGGCGGCGCGCCGGGCCCCGGTGGGCAGGAGGTTCTCGGCGGCGCTGACCGGTACGCCGCGCGGCTTGCCGCGGTTACCCATGGGCGCCGCCCGTGGGTGCGGGCCCCAGGGGCCCTTCTACGGCGGGCACGCGCGCGTAGGCGGCCGGGCGGGTCAGGCGCGTCCAGTGGCCGGGGGGCCAGGCGATCCAGTCGGCCCGGCCGATGACGTCGCCGACCGGGATCATGCCGCCGCCGGGCGAGCCCAGGTGGTCGCGGGAGTCGCTGGAGTCGCCGCGGTGGTCGCCGAGCACGAACAGGGTGCCGGCGGGCACGGCGACGTCGAAGGACACCGCGGAGGGGCTGTCCCCGGGGTACAGGAACGCCGACTCGTCGACGGCCCGGCCGTTCACCTGGAGCCTCCCCTCCTTGTCGCAGCAGACCACGTGGTCTCCCCCTACACCCACAACGCGTTTGACGTAGTCGGCGTGCCCGAAGTACCCGCTGCCGTCGAAGACGACGACATCGCCGCGGCGCGGCGCGGCACCGAAACGGTACGCCAACTTATTTACGAGAACGCGGTCCCCGATCCTCAATTGCCGCTCCATCGATCCGCTGGGGATCTGGAACGGCTGCGCCACGAACGTGTTCAGCAGGAGCAGCAGGACCAGGCAGGTCAGCGCGGTCAGGGTGATCCGCCCGCCGGGCACCCACGGTGCGAGGCGCGCCGCCAACGCGAAACGCGACCGCCCCCGCGGCCCCCTGGCGTCCGGGACCCGGTCGGGTCCGGCGGCAGGGGGGCGCGGGGAGCGGTCGCGCTCCGTCGGCTGTGCTTCGGTGTCCATCGGGGCGGAATGCTATCCCGCCCCGGCACGGACCCCGGAAGGCGCTCAGTTCTCGCGCTTCTCCTTGATCTTCGCGGCCTTGCCGCGCAGCTCACGGAGGTAGTACAGCTTGGCGCGGCGCACGTCACCACGGGTGACGAGCTCGATCTTCTCCACGATCGGGGTGTGCACCGGGAAGGTGCGCTCGACGCCGACGGAGAAGGAGACCTTGCGGACAGTGAAGGTCTCGCGCACGCCGGAACCCTGGCGGCGGATCACCACGCCCTTGAACTGCTGCACACGGGAGCGGTTGCCCTCGATGACGCGGACGTGCACGTTGACGGTGTCACCCGGGCGGAAGGCCGGGATGTCCTGACGCAGCGACGCGGCGTCGACGGTGTCGAGCAGGTGAGACATTTCGTCTGCTTTCTTCGCTGATGCCACAGGTCATCAACGGGAACTAGAGGTTCGGGATCGTCGCCGTGCGGGTCGGGGCGGGCGTCGTGTCCCCCTGTGGCAGGGGCGCACGCCGGACCGGGCACAGCAGCGGCCTATTCTTCCACGCCGTCGGTCCTGCGCCAAAATCGGCCGTACGGCTCGCCGTCCGGGTCCGGCGACCAGCCCAGGACGGACAGCGTCTCGCGGTCCTTCTTGTCGAAGGCCTTCGGGTCGCAGCGCTCGATGAGGTCGGGCCGGTTGGCCGTCGTGCGCCGCAGCGCCTCGTCGCGGCGCCAGCGGGCGATCCTGCCGTGGTGGCCGCTGAGCAGCACCTCGGGAATGTCCCGGCCGCGCCACTGCGGCGGCTTGGTGTAGACGGGGCCCTCCAGCAGGCTCGCCATGGCGCCCGGGGCGAAGGAGTCGTCCCGGTGGGACTCGGCGTTGCCGAGGACTCCGGGCAGCAGCCGGGCGACCGCCTCGGTGATCACCAGGACGGCCGCCTCGCCGCCGGCGAGGACGTAGTCGCCGATGGACACCTCGTACACCGGCATCCGGGTCGCGTACTCGTCGACGACACGGCGGTCGATGCCCTCGTAGCGCGCCGGTGTGAAGATCAGCCAGGGGCGCTCGGAGAGCTCGACGGCGAGTTCCTGGGTGAACGGGCGGCCGCTGGGAGTGGGCACGATCAGCGCGGGCGTGTGCGCGCCGGTCTCGTAGCCGTCGGCGAGGACGCTGTCCAGGGCGTCGCCCCAGGGCCCGGTCATCATCACCATGCCCGGGCCGCCGCCGTAGGGGGTGTCGTCGACCGTGTGGTGCCGGTCATGGGTCCAGTCGCGCAGGTCGTGCACGTGCACGTCGAGCGTGCCGCGCGCGCGTGCCTTGCCGACGAGCGAGACGTTCAGCGGTTCGAGGTACTCGGGGAAGATCGTGACGACGTCGAGCCTCATGCGTCCTCGTCCCTGGACGAGGCGATCTCCGCGCGGTCGTCGATCAGGCCGGGCGGCGGCGCGACGACGGCGCGCTGGCCCTCCAGGTCGATCTCGGTGACGATCTCGTCGACGAACGGGATCATCACCTCGCTGCCGTCGGGGCGCTCCACGATGAACAGGTCCTGGGAGGGCAGGTGCGAGATCTCGGTGATCCGGCCGACGTCCGTGCCGTCCTCGGTGACGACGTCGAGGTCGATCAGCTGGTGGTCGTAGTACTCGTCCTCCTCCTCGGGCAGTTCGTCCGGGTCGACCTCGGCGATGAGGAGGGTGTTGCGGAGCGCCTCGGCGCCGTTGCGGTCGCCGACGCCCGCGAACCGCAGGAGCAGGCGGCCGCTGTGGACGCGGCCGGACTCGATGGTGAGCGGTCCCGCGGCGGCGGGATCGGTGGCGAGTACGGCGCCCGGTGCGAGCCTGAGCTCCGGCTCGTCGGTACGTACCTCGACGGTGACCTCGCCCTTGATGCCGTGGGCGCGGCCGATCCGTGCGACTACCAGCTGCACGTGTCCCATTCTCCTGTCGTACGACTACGGGCCGGGGACGGCCCTGTGGCCTTCCCCGGCCCGAGCCGGTTGCGATGAAGCGTCAGCGGACGTCGTCCACGTCGACGAGGTCGACCCGGACGCCGCGGCCGCCGATGGCGCCCACGACGGTGCGCAGGGCGCGTGCGGTACGGCCGTTGCGGCCGATCACCTTGCCGAGGTCGTCGGGGTGGACCCGGACCTCGAGCACCCGTCCGCGGCGCAGGTTGCGCGAGGCGACCTGCACATCGTCAGGGTTGTCGACGATGCCCTTCACGAGGTGCTCAAGCGCCTCCTCGAGCATGCTGCTCAGGCCTCGGTCGACTCGGACTCGGCAGCGGCCTCGTCCTTCTTCTCAGCCTTCTTCTTCTGGGTGATCGCCTCACCCTTGCCCTCGTCCTCGCCGCCCAGGGCCTCGAACGACGGACGCGCGGCCTTCTCCTCCGGCTGCAGCAGCGGCGCGGGGGCGGGCTCGCCCTTGAACTTCTGCCAGTCGCCGGTCTTCTTCAGGATGGCGAGCACCGGCTCGGTCGGCTGGGCGCCGACGGAGAGCCAGTACGCCACACGCTCGGCGTTGACCTCGATGCGCGAGGGGTTCTGCACCGGGTGGTACAGACCGATCTCCTCGATGGCCCGGCCGTCACGGCGGGTGCGGGAGTCGGCGACGACGATGCGGTAGTGAGGCGAACGGATCTTGCCCAGACGCTTCAGCTTGATCTTGACTGCCACGGGAGTGGATTCTCCTGGAATTGACGTGGTTGGGCACGGCGGGACGCCGCGTGGGGTTGCGGTACCCGAGTGCCCGATGGACGCGTCAGCCGGAGGAGAGAGGGGTCCTGTGCGGCTGTCGAGTACAGCTAGCCATTGTGCCACACGCCATGGGGCGGCCTTGACCAAGGGCTGAAGGTTTTGGGCATGACAAAGACGCGCCCGGCGGTCCGGGCGCCGTGGACGCAGCGCCCACCGCGCCGGCACACGGCTCACCGCGTCGCGTCCGCGGTGGCGCGCCTCCGGCGCGGCGGCACCCCCGGCAGCTCACCCGCACGTCCGGCACCCACGAGATGCCGGCGGCCGTCAGCCCGCCGCCGCCCCCACCACCTCGGGGATCCGGAACGGCTTGCCGCACCCGCCGCACACGATCGGGGCCTGGGCCAGGACCGAGGGGACGACGCGGACGTTGCGCCCGCAGTCGCAGACCGCCTTGACCCTGACCCCGCCGCCGGACGAGCCGTGACGGGCGGCCGGGCCGCGGAAACTTCGGCCGGTGTCGGCCGAGGTGGCGGCCGTGTGCGCCTTCAGCGCCCGCTGGAGGCGCTCGATGGTCGGGCGGTACCGGCGCTTCGCCTCGGGACTGAGCGTGACCAGGGAGAAACCGCTGCTCGGGTGCGGCTCCTCCGGGTGGTCCAGGCCCAGCTCCTCGGCGATCGCCAGGAACCGGCGGTTGTGGTAGCGGCCGGCACGGGAGGTGTCGCGCACCCCGCGTGCCGCGGCGATGCCATGGACTGCCTCATGGAGCAGTCGCTCGAAGGAGAGTTCGTGCCCGCACGCGGACGACGACTCCCCGATCAGGGACTCTGGCGCGGCAAGGTCCGGCAGCTCGGGGTGGTACCGCTGAATGTCGGCCCACGCCTGCGCCAGCTCTGCGGCGAGAACAGGTGGTGTCGTGCTCACGTAATGAGAACGAGCCTGGGGGCCCCTGTGTTCCTATTCCGGGGCATCTCAAATAATTTGCACGTACCCGTCAGTTCGCTCTGATGCGTCCTGACGAGGGCGGGTGCGCTGATCTGCGGAGAAGCCTCGCAGCTCGTACCAAGCCGGTGCGTAGTCCCGCGTACGCCCCCGCGCGTACCCCGCACAGGTGCGCCGGCGGGCCCGCCTCGTGCGCCGCGCAAGGGGCGTTTCGGCCGCTTCGGCGCCGAAGGGTCCCGTCTCGGTCAGCGTGCGCCGCGCCCGTGACGTTACCGGGCGCGCCGCGGGCCCCGGGCACCGGCCCGTCCGCGCGGGCCGGCGGCTCACCCGCTGTCATCGCCCGGGACGCGATCCGGCCACGTGCCATGCGCGCCCGGCACGTGCCCGCGCCATGACGCGATGGCAGCAGCCGGATTGCCGGGTTGTGAAATCTCGTCCCATGCGCCCAATGGGCGCAAGCGGGGCCTCGCGACCCCTGGACGCGGTGGGGGGCGCGGAGTTACCTGACATACGGGGGGAGTGCGAGCGCACTGCACGGGGGCCGGGCAATCGGAAACCAGGGCAACTCTCGGCGGATTGGGGCGCTTATCCATGACACCTACGCTCGTGCGCCGGCACGTACGTCACGCGGGACGGACGCCCCGCGTGGACCAGCGTGCACGCGCGCGTGACTGGTCCGAGATCCAGGAGCGGATGCTGGTCCCGCTCTACGAGGCCGTCTACGAGCGACTGGAAGTGGGCCGCGGCACACGGCTGCTGGCCCTGGGCTGCGGCTCGGGCCTCGCCCTGCTCATGGCGGCGTCCAGAGGCGCGGCGGTCACGGGTGTCGACACCTCCTCCCCCGAACGGCTCGCCCTCGCCCGGCAGCGGCTGCTGCCCCAGCCGTGGGACTCGCGCGCCGGCGCGCGGGCCCGCATCGTCGAGGGGTCGCCGGCGGACGCGGACGGATCCGGGGACGCGGCCGGGGACGGGGAGGGCGCGAACGCGCCGGCGTACACCCTGGTGACCGCCTTCGAGCCGGTCGGCTACCCGGCGGACGACGCGGAGCGGCTGAGCGGACCGCTCGCCGCGGCGACGCGGCTCGCCGAGCGCGGGGCGCCCGTGGTGCTGGCCGGCTGGGGACCCCCGGAGCGCTGCGCCACGTCCTCCGTGCTGCGGGCCGCGGCCGGGCTGGCCGACCCGCTGGACGGCCCGGACGGACCGCGTCCCGCCCTGCGCGACGGCCTGGAGGAGGTGGCCCTGCGCGCCGGGCTGCGGCCGGACGGCTCCGGCCGGGTCGCCTGCCCCTTCGGGTACGCCGACCTCGACAGCGCCGTGCGGGGGCTGCTGTCCACGGGTCTGTTCGACGCGGCGATCGCGGCGACCGACCCGAACCGGGTGGACAAGGAGCTGACGGAAGCCCTGCACGTCCACCAGCGGCGGGACGGCACGGTGTGGATGCCGAACGTGTTCCGCTACCTGATCGCCCGTACGCCCTGACGGCCGCCCGCACGCCCTGACGGCCCGCGCGCCACGCCGGCCGGCGGCGAACCGGCCGGCCGCCTGTGCGCCCCGACCGTGCCGCGCGCCGCGTGCGCCCGTGCACCCCGTGCGCCCCCGGATGCGGGCGTGCCCCCACCGCACCCTGCGCGCCATGCTCCCCCGGCCCCGGCACGCCCCGGCCGCCGGGGCGTCTCCGGCCCCGGCGCGGCCCGACCGCCCCGTGCCCGGCCGCCGGCGCGTCTCCGGCCGCCGGCGCGTCTCCGGCCCCGGCGCGCGCTGACCGCCCCGTGTGCCCCGGCCTCCGGCGCGTCTCCGGTCGTTCGCTCGCGCGCCCCCGGCCGCCCGACCGATGTCAGACGCCCGCCTCCATGTCCTTCTTCAGACGGGAGATGCCCGCGACCCGGTAGGCGTCCGCCTCCTCCAGGGTCTCGTTCTCCAGCAGGGCCCGGGCCAGCGCGTCCAGCTGCCCGCGGTGGTCGCGCAGCTTGCGGCACGCCTCCTCGTAGCACTCGTCGACGATGCGGCGCATCTCGCCGTCGATGGAGTCCAGGGTCTGCGGGGCCGCGGACAGGCCGTACGCCTGCTGGGCGTCGCTCGGCAGCGCCGACAGCCGGCCGACGTGCTCGCTCATGCCCCAGCGGGCCACCATGCCGCGCGCGATGTTCGTGACCTGTTCGAGGTCGTTCTCCGAGCCGGTCGTGATGACGCCGTAGACCACGTGCTCGGCCGCCATGCCGCCGAGTGCTCCGATGATGCGGCCGCGCAGATACTCCTCGGTGTACGCGTACTTGTCGGACTCCGGGGTCGACAGCGTCACGCCGAGCGCCCGGCCGCGCGGCACGATGGTGATCTTGCGTACCGGGTCGGCGCCGGGCTGCAGCATGCCGAGCAGGGCGTGTCCGCTCTCGTGGTACGCGGTGCGCCGGCGTTCCTCCTCCGGCATCACCAGGGCGCGCTCGGCGCCGAGCTGGACCTTCTCCAGGGCCACGGAGAAGTCGTTCGGCGTGACCTCGCCCTGCCGCCGTCTGACCGCGAGCAGGGCCGCCTCGTTGGCGAGGTTGGCGAGTTCGGCACCGGTCATGCCCGGGGTGTTGCGGGCCACCCGGGCGAGGTCGACCTCGGGGGAGAGCGGGATGTCCCGGGTGTGGATCCTGAGGATGGCCTCCCGGCCGCCGCGGTCCGGCGGTGACACCTGGACCATCCGGTCGAACCGGCCCGGGCGGGTCAGGGCCGGGTCCAGGACGTCGGCGCGGTTGGTCGCGGCCAGCACGATCACGCCCTCGGAGCCCGAGAAGCCGTCCATCTCGGTCAGGATCTGGTTGAGCGTCTGCTCCCGCTCGTCGTGGCCGCCCACCGAGGCGCCGGCGCCGCGCGCCCGGCCGATGGTGTCGATCTCGTCGATGAAGACGATCGAGGGGGCCACCTTGCGGGCCTCGGCGAACAGTTCACGCACCCGGGAGGCGCCGACGCCGACGATCATCTCGATGAACTCCGACGCGGACGCCGAGAAGAAGGGCACACCCGCCTCGCCCGCGACGGCCCGCGCGAGCAGCGTCTTGCCGGTGCCCGGGGGCCCCGTGAGCAGCACGCCCCGGGGCATCTTGGCGCCCATGCGGCGATAGGAGTCGGGGTGCTCCAGGAAGTCGACGATGTCGTCGAGCTCGCCCTTGACCTCGTCGATGCCGGCCACGTCGGCGAAGGTGGTGCGCTGGGTGCCGGGCCGCAGTTCGACCGGTTTCGGCGGCTCCTTGCGGCCGAACAGGCCGCCCGCCCCGCCGAGGCCGCCGCCGATCCGCCGGGCGAAGAAGATCCACACCGCCGCCAGTACCACGATCGGCGCCAGCGACAGCAGCAGGTTGGGCAGGAACCCGCGCTGCTGCACCACCGGCTGGGCGGTGACCGTGACACCGTGGCGGGTCAGACTCTGCCAGAGCCTGTCGTCCGCGAAGGCGGGGCGCTGGGTCTTGAACTTGGTGTAGGTGCCGCCGCCCCCGGGCTTCTCGCGGGCGCTCTTGAGCTGGCCCTGGATCGCGTCGCCCTTGGAGTAGATCTTGCTGACGTTGCCCGCGTCGACCTGCCTGCTGAACTCCGTGTAGGAGATCGTCGGCTCGTTCCCGGTGTTGTAGTACGTCAGTCCGGCGTAGGCGAGCAGGAACACGACCACGGCGGTGACGAGCAGACCCCACCACCGGCCGCGCGTCCGTCTGCCGCCCGGCCGCCGGGGCGGCTCGTCCGGCGTGCCCTCGGTGCGCCACGGCTGGTCAGGGGCCTTGCGTGGTGGCGCCGCATTGCTCATATCTGGACGTTACGGCACCGGGGCTGCCCCGGCACGCGCTGAGGGCGCCCCTCACGGTGAGGGACGCCCCGGGGCCGCCTGGCGCGACCGGTCGAGACCGCGGCGCCGTGCGCGAGGCCCCTGCGCGAGCGCGCGGACCGCGCTCAGCCCATGAACTTCTTGAACTCGTCCGGGAGCTCGAAGTCCTGGCCGCCCTGCTGCGGCAGCCCCAGGGCACCGCCGCTCTGGGCGGCCGCGGCGCGGCGGGCGGCCGCCTCCTGCTCCTGCTGCTTGCGCTTCATCGGGTTGCCGGAGCGCTGCTTGCCCTTGGCCTTCTTCGGCTGCTTCCTGGCACGACCGGGACCGCCGCCCATGCCCGGGATGCCGGGCATACCGGGCATCCCGCCGCCCTGCGCCATCCGGGACATCATCTTGCGGGCCTCGAAGAACCGCTCGACGAGGTTCTTCACCGCGCTGACCTCGACACCGGAACCCTTGGCGATACGGGCGCGGCGCGAGCCGTTGATGATCGTCGGGTCCTGGCGCTCGCCGGGGGTCATCGACTTGATGATCGCGGCGGTGCGGTCGACGTCGCGCTCGTCGAGGTTGTTGATCTGGTCCTTGATCTGCCCCATGCCGGGGAGCATGCCGAGCAGCTTGGAGATGGAGCCCATCTTCCTGACCTGCTCCATCTGGGACAGGAAGTCGTCCAGGGTGAAGTCCTGGCCCTTCTTCGACGCCAGCTTGGAGGCCATCTTCTCGGCCTCTTCCTGGCTGAACGTCTTCTCCGCCTGCTCGATCAGGGTGAGCAGGTCGCCCATGTCGAGGATGCGGGAGGCCATCCGGTCCGGATGGAACGCGTCGAAGTCGTCGAGCTTCTCGCCGTTGGAGGCGAACATGATCGGCTTGCCGGTGATCTGGCGGATCGACAGGGCGGCACCGCCGCGGGCGTCGCCGTCGAGCTTGGAGAGCACCACGCCGTCGAAGCCGACGCCGTCGCGGAAGGCCTCCGCGGTGTTGACCGCGTCCTGACCGATCATCGCGTCGACGACGAACAGGATCTCGTCCGGCGAGATCGCGTCACGGATGTCCGCGGCCTGCCGCATCATCTCCTGGTCGATGCCGAGACGGCCGGCGGTGTCCACGATCACGATGTCGTGGACCTTGGTCCGCGCGTGGTCGATGGAGTCCCTGGCGACCTTGACCGGGTCGCCGACCCCGTTGCCCGGCTCCGGCGCGTAGACGGCGACACCGGCGCGCTCGGCGACGACGCTGAGCTGGTTGACGGCGTTGGGCCGCTGGAGGTCGCAGGCGACCAGGAGCGGGGAGTGGCCCTGCTCCTTGAGCCACTTGCCGAGCTTGCCCGCGAGGGTGGTCTTACCGGCACCCTGCAGACCCGCCAGCATGATCACGGTCGGCGGCTGCTTGGCGAAGCGCAGGCGCCGGGTCTCGCCGCCGAGGACGGTGACCAGCTCGTCATTGACGATCTTGAGAACCTGCTGGGCGGGGTTGAGCGCCCGGGAGACCTCGGCGCCGAGGGCGCGCTCCTTGACGTTCTTGATGAACGTGCGGACCACCGGCAGGGCCACGTCCGCCTCGAGGAGCGCGATGCGGATTTCGCGGGCCGTGGCGTCGATGTCCGCCTCGGAGAGCCGGCCTTTCCCGCGGAGGTTTTTGAAAGTCGCGCTGAGGCGGTCGGAGAGGGTGTCGAACACGGCGGCGTCGGTCCTCGGAGTCGGGGGCAGGGTGAGCGCCTTCCAGGGTATCCGGCCGCGCGGCGCATTCGTCCCCACGTGCCGCGATCCACAGACACGGAGGGCGCGCGAGCCCGTACGCCGCGGGGAAACCGCACCTCCGCACGCCGCACATCCACGGCCCTCACCCTCACCGCCGCCCGGCACCGACGCGCGTTCGCGGGTGACGCCCGCCCGGCCCGCACGGCCGGACCACACCTCGGCGCCGGCCCGGTGCCGGATCTTGCCCCGGTGGTCAGCGCAGCGCGTACTCCAGGGCCTTGACCACCGTCGAGGCGTCCGTGTCGGAGAGTACGGTGCCGTCGGGGCGGGTGACGTACACCGTGTCCACGGCGTTCGCGCCGAGGGTCGAGACGTGGGCGCTGCGGACCCGGACCCCGGTGTCCTCCAGGGCGCGCCCGATCCGGTACAGCAGGCCCGGCGCGTCCTGGGCGCGGACCTCGATCACGGTGGCGTGCCGGGAGGCGGCCGGGGCGACCGTCACCCGGGCCGGGGGCGCGAGCAGGCCCCGGCGGCGCGGGTAGGCGGCGTCCCGCTCGGCGAGCCGGCCCGCGACGTCCAGGGAGCCGTCCAGGGCCCGGACGAGGTCGGCGCGCAGCCGGGCGGCCTGGGGCAGGGAGCCGTACTCGGCGGCGACGCGCCAGTTCAGCAGCAGTACGGAGCCCTCGTCGACGCCCTCGGGCAGTTCCAGTGCGCGCAGCTCGGCCGTGCGCACCGTCAGCCGGTGCACGGCGAGCACGCCCGCGACCGCGGGCAGCACGCCCGGCTGGTCGGGGACGGCGACGACCAGTTCGACCCCGAGCGGCTCGGGCTCCCCGGCCTGCCCGGCCACCTGTCCGGGGTCCTCCCCGGGCGGTTCGGCCTGCGCGCGCAGCGCCAGGACGGGCCCGCCGGTGCGGTGGGCCTCGACGGCGAGCCGCTCCTGCTCCGCGGTGGGCGCGGCGGTGACGGGCTCGGGCTCCTCGGGGACGTCCCCCGCGAGCACGGCGGAGACCCGCCGGACCAGCTCGGCGACGAGGGAGCCGCGCCAGGTCGACCAGGCGGCCGGGCCGGTGGCCAGGGCGTCCGCCTCGGTCAGGGCGTGCAGCAGTTCCAGGGTGCTCTGGGTGCCGACCGTCTCGGCGACCGAGCGGACGGTGGCCGGGTCGTCCAGGTCGCGCCGGGTGGCGGTCTCGACGAGCAGCAGGTGGTGGCGGACGAGCGTGGCGAGCACGGCGGCGTCGGCGCGGTCGAAGCCGATCCGGCCGGCCAGGTCCCTGGCGATGATCTCGCCGGCCACGGAGTGGTCGCCGGGCCAGCCCTTGCCGATGTCGTGCAGCAGCGCGGCGACCAGGAGCAGGTCGGGGCGGCTGACCCGGCGGGTGAAGCCGGAGGCGCGCACCGCCGTCTCGATCAGGTGGCGGTCGACCGTCCAGACGTGGACGGCGTTGCGCTGCGGACGGCAGCGCACCCGCTCCCAGTCGGGCAGCAGCCGGGTGACGAGCCCTTCGGCCTCCAGCGCCTCCCAGACGTCGACGGTCGGCCGGCCGGAGCCGAGCAGGGTGACGAGCTGTTCGCGGGCCTCGGCGGGCCAGGGCGTGGGCAGGGGGCGCACGGTGGCCGCCATGCGCCGTACGGCGTGCAGGGACAGCGGCAGGCCGGCCTGGGCCGCCGCGGCGGCGGCGCGCAGCGGCAGCACGGGGTCGCGCTCGGGCCGGGCGGCGCGGGCGAGCACCACCTCGCCGTCCTGTTCCACCACGCCCTCGGCGAGCGGGGAGCGTTCCGCGGCCGGTTTCCCGCCGCCCAGCACGGCGCGCAGCCTCGGCCGCACGGCGCGGGCCCTGAGCACGCGCCCCACCTCGCGCCAGGTGACGTCGCCGGCGTACGAGATGGTGCGCGCCGCCTCGTAGACCTGGCGCAGCAGGGCGTCGGCGTCGAGGAGGCCGAGCTCGGCGGCGACCTGGTCCTGTTCCTGCAGCGCGAGCCGGTCGGTGGCGCGGCCCGTGGCCAGGTGCAGGGCGTCGCGGACGTCGAGCAGCCGGCGGCGGGCGTCGGCGAGGCCCTCGCGGGGGGCGTCGGCCAGCCAGGAGGCGGCCACGGCGCGCAGCACGGTGGCGTCGCGCAGGCCGCCGCGGGCCTCCTTGAGGTCGGGTTCCAGGAGGTACTGCAGCTCGCCCTGGCGTTCGGCGCGCTCGGCGCACAGCTCCCGCAGTTCGGGCAGCCGTTTGGGCGCCTGGTTGCGCCAGTCGGCGAGGACGGCGGTGCGCAGTGCGGCGGTCAGGCCGCGGTCGCCCGCGAGGTGCCGGGCGTCCAGCAGCCCGAGCTGCGCCTTGAGGTCCTCCGCCGCCGTCTTGCGGGCCTGGGCGGGTGTGCGCACGGAGTGGTCGAGGGCCAGGCCGAGGTCCCACACGGGGTACCAGAGGCGGTCGGCGAGGGCGGCGACGGTGTCGGGGTCGCCGCCGTCGTGCAGCAGGAGCAGGTCGAGGTCGCTGCGCGGGGAGAGCTCGCCGCGGCCGTAGCCGCCGACGGCGACGAGGGAGACGCCCTTGGGCGCCGGCCCGCCCTCCGGGCGCTCCCGGTGGTGCTCCGGCGCGGTGACCGCCGCGTCGAACAGTCCGGCCAGCCATTCGTCGGTGAGTTCGGCCAGGGCCGCACGGCGCGGCGGCCCGGACCGCGCCCCCTCGGTGAGGAGGCGCAGCCGGGCCGCCGCGTAGCCGCTGGGTCCCGAGTCCTCTGCTTCGTTTCGCACGCCCGTGCTCGTCACCCGGCGACTCCTGTCCTCGTGCGGTGTCAGAGCGCGTCCGGACCGCGCTCGCCGGTCCGGACCCGGACGGCCGTGTCGACCGGGAGGGACCAGACCTTGCCGTCACCGATCTTGCCGGTGCGGGCGGCCTTGACGACGACCTCGATCAGCTGTTCGGCGTCGTCGTCCTCGGCCAGGACCTCGATACGGATCTTGGGGACCAGGTCGACCGTGTACTCGGCGCCGCGGTAGACCTCGGTGTGTCCCCGCTGCCGACCGTAGCCGCTGGCCTCGGTGACCGTCAGGCCGTGCACGCCGAACGCCTGCAGGGCCTCCTTGATCTCGTCCAGCCGGTGGGGCTTCACGACGGCGGTGATGAGCTTCATGCGTCCACCTTCTTGCTCTGCGGGGCTGCCGGGGCGGATGCGGTGACGGAGCCGACGACACCGCCGCCCGCGCCGCTGAAGTCGTATGCGGTCTCGGCGTGCTCGGCCTGGTCGATGCCGGAGACCTCCTCGTCCTCGGTGACCCGCATACCGATGGTGCGGTCCAGCAGGAAGGCGAGGATCGCGGAGGCGACCAGGGAGTAGGCGAGGACCGCGAACACGCCGGCGCACTGCTTCCAGAACTGGTCCAGGCCGCCGCCGTAGAAGAGGCCCTTGACGTCGGACTGGCCCGTACCGCTGGCGAAAAAGCCGATCAGCAGGGAGCCGGCGATACCGCCGACCATGTGGACGCCGACCACGTCGAGGGAGTCGTCGTAGCCGAACCGGTACTTCAGGCCGACCGCCATGGCGCACAGCACACCGGCGACGGCGCCCACCGCGATCGCGCCGAGCGGGGAGACCGCGCCGCCGGACGGGGTGATCGCGACCAGGCCGGCCACCGCGCCGGAGGCGGCGCCCAGGGTGGTGAACGCGCCGTGGCGGATCTTCTCGTAGGCGAGCCAGGCGAGCATGGCGGCGGCGGTGGCCACCTGGGTGTTGACGAACATCAGCGGGCCGACGCCGTCGTCGTTGCCGAGCCAGGAGCCGGCGTTGAAGCCGAACCAGCCGAACCACAGCAGTCCCGCGCCGAGCATGACCAGCGGGAGGCTGTGCGGGCGCATCGGGTCCTTCTTGAAGCCGACGCGCTTGCCGATGACCAGGATCACGCCGAGGGCCGCCGCGCCGGCGTTGATGTGGACCGCGGTGCCGCCGGCGAAGTCGATCACGCCGAGGTCGAAGGCCCAGCCGCCGGTGCCCCAGACCCAGTGGGCGACCGGGAAGTACACGACCGTGACCCACAGCACGAGGAACAGGCCCCACGCGCTGAACTTCACGCGGTCGGCCAGGGCGCCGCTTATCAGGGCGGGCGTGATGATCGCGAACATCAGCTGGAACACGGCGAACACGAAGACCGGGATGGTGTACCCGGGCCACAGTTCGGTCTTGCCGATGCCGCTGAAGCCGACGTAGTCGGAGTTCCAGCCGATGAGCGAGCCCTTGTCGTCGCCGAAGGCGATGGAGAACCCGTACAGCACCCAAAGGATCGTGACGATCCCGAGGCTGATGAAGCTCATCATCAGCATGTTCAGTGTGCTCTTGACGCGGACCATGCCTCCGTAGAAGAAGGCCAGGCCCGGGGTCATGAGCATCACCAGGGCGGAGCAGATGAGCATGAAGCCTGTGTTGGCGGACGACAGTTTGGGTGCGTCCGCCGCAAGCATGATGGCTGGAGCCATCGGCGTCTCCTCGTCGTGTGGTACGGCCCCGTGCGGGCGAAGCCTTGAGAGGTCCGGGGGTCGGCGTGAGGGGTGGGCCGGTTATGCGCCATGAGACTGGCGCAGCGCGGTTTCGGTGGAAGCCCCTCGCTGTTTCACCGGGGTGACGAAGACGCCTTGTGTGTTACGCGTGGATGAACTGCGTGCGGGAAAAGGGCCGGCCGCGGGCGGCCTTCCGATGACCTGGCATGGGGGAGCCGAGTCGGGCGGTTCGGGAGGGCCGGCCGCGGCCGGGGTCCGGGGGACCTGCGGCGGTCAGACGGCCTCCGCGGTCTCGGGCAGGTCGGCGGCGAGCTGCTCGGTGAGGTCGACGACCTCGGCCAGGTCGCCGTACTCCCGTACGGCGTTGTCGACCGTCTTGCGGATGCGGGTGTTCACCCGCTCGGAGCGGACCTTTTTGGCCACCCGCATGGCCTGCGCGGCGTACCGGGTGCTCTGCTCGGGCTCGCGCCGCAGCAGGTGCACGGTCGCCATGCCGATGAGGTTGAGCGCATACGACCGCTGGTGTTCGTGGTCCTCGGCGAACAGCCGCACGGCCTTCTCCATCAGCGGTTCGGCGAGCGAGGCGTAGGCGGGGCTGCGGCCCGCGACGTAGGCGAGGTCGCGGAAGGAGTGGCTGTTCTCGCCGTACAGCTCGGCCTCGGAGAAGAAGCGGATCCAGTCGGGGTCGGGCTCGTCCCACTCACCGGCGTCGGCGAAGGTGTCCTCGGCCATCCGCACCGCGCGCTTGCACTTGCCCGGCTGGCCCATGTTGGCGTAGGCGCGGGCCTCCATCGCATACAGCATGGACTGGGTGCGCGGGCCGGCGCAGTCACGGCTGCCGTACTGCGCGAGGTGGATGAGCTCCAGGGCGTCCTCGGGCCGGCCGAGGTGGATCATCTGGCGGCTCATGCTGGACAGGACGTAGGAGCCGAAGGGTTTGTCGCCGGCTTCCTTGGCGGCGTGCAGGGCGAGCACGAAGTACTTCTGCGCGGTGGGCTGGAGCCCCACGTCGTAGCTCATCCAGCCGGCCAGCTCGGCGAGCTCGGCGGCGACCTTGAACAGGCGCCTGGCGGTGGGCTGGGGATGGGGCTCCTGGAGGAGGTCGGTCACCTCGTGCAGCTGGCCGACGACCGCCTTGCGGCGCAGGCCGCCGCCGCACTGGGCGTCCCACTGGCGGAACATCGCGGTGGTGCTCTCCAGCAGCTCCAGCTCCGGCCGGGAGAGCCGGCCCGGGCGGCGGGGGGCGGCGGACGGCTCGGGCTCGGGGAGCGGGGCGGGGGGCGCGGGCACGAGCCAGCGCTGCAGCGGCTCGATGAGGGACGGGCCCGCGGACAGCACCAGCGAGGTCCCGAGGAAGCCGCGCCGCGCCAGCATCAGGTCGCTGCGCGAGAACTCGCTGAGCAGGGCCACGGTCTGCGGGCCCGTCCACGGCAGGTCGACCCCGGTCGTGGACGGCGTCTGGCGGGCCGTGCGCAGGCCGAGGTCCTCCACCGAGACGACGCAGCCGAAACGCTCGGAGAACAGCTCCGAGAGGATCCGCGGGATCGGCTCGCGCGGGTTCTCCCCGTCCAGCCAGCGGCGTACGCGCGAGGTGTCGGTGGAGATGTGGTTGGCCCCGAGCTGCCGGGCCCGGCGGTTGACCTGGCGGGCCAGTTCTCCCTTGGACCAGCCGCTGCGGACGAACCACGAGGTGAGCAGCTCGTTGGTGCGCTTGTCCGCAGTCGCAGTGTTCGCCCCGCCACCGCCGTTGCCACTCACTGGAACGCCCCCATCCCTGAGACCACTTGTCGCCGAGTGCGCCAAGCCCTATCAGAATGCCGGTCAACAGGGCCTTCCGTCCGCCGGTTCTCACCCGTCGAACGGACTGCCGACTTGCCTCCGGCATACCCACGAGTGCATGTGCCCCCAGGACTCGCACACTCACAGTAATCCCACGATCACCCTTCCAGCCATGGCGATCCTTGAAACGCCACCATTCGCCACCCCTTCGAATGAACTCTCGGTGGCCCCGGCGCGATTCACTTGACATAGGACAACCGCGAGCGGGTGAAGCGGTGCGGACGGGGGCGCGCGTCGCCGGGCACACCACTCGGGGTGCTTCCGGGCGCCGTGCGGACCGGGCGGAGCCGGGGAGGAAACGGGAACGGAGAGTCACGACGCGATTCCGCCTCGTAACCAACGGGGCGGCGCAACCGTTGGAGGGGGCATGGGGTTCACGATCGGCGGCATGCGCGAGATCCGCTCCGGCACGCGGCGGCGCGGCCGGTCGTACCGTTCGTCGGAGTGCACGGCGGTGGCCGAGTACACCGGGCTGTGGGGCTGGGACGTGGTGCGCGGCGCGCGCGCCGTCGGCGGCGCCTGCTCCTGCGGCCGCACCGACTGCCCGGCGCCGGGCGCCCACCCCCTGGAGTTCGCGCCCCCCATCCCCGCCGGGGCCACCCTGGACGAGGTGAGCAGGGCCTGGGCCGAGCTGCCGGGGGCTGCGGTGATGCTCGCGGTCGGCCGCGCCTTCGACGTGATCGAGGTCGCCGAGCCCGCCGGGCGCCGTGCGCTGGCCCGGCTGGAGCGGATGGGGCTGCCTGTCGGCCCGGTGACCGCCACCCCGAAGGGCCGCGCCCACTTCTTCGTCGCCCCCGGCGCCGCGGCCGAGCTGCCGGCCCTGCTGTACCGCATGGGCTGGGACGCCCCCACTTCGCTCGACCTCCACGGGCTCGGCGCCGGCACGCACATCACGGCCCCGCCCTCCGACCGGGGCGGACGCGGCCCGGTCCGCTGGCTGCGGCCCCCCGCCCTGGACACCGCCCGCCCGCCGGAGGCCCGCCTCCTGCTCGGCACCCTGGCGTACGTGGCCCACCGCTCACGGGCGTGACCGGCCGACCGCACCCCCGCGACGCGGGCCCGGCCCGCCGTGACCCCGCCCCTGCGCCCCGCGTCTGACGGGCGCACCCACCGCGGCCCCGACCGAGGCGCGCACGCGCACGATCCCGCCGCCCCGCGGGCGGGCACCGCGCCCGCACACACCCGGCGCCCCCGCCCGGGTCCTGCCCCGGGCCCCGGCCCCACGCCCGCCTGCGTGCGGGCCCGGCGATGACGACGCCGTTCGACGCGCCATGCGCGCCATCCGCCGACCCGCAGCGTCCGGCAACACTCCCGCGCACACCCGGCGCCCCACCCGGGTCCGGCCCCCGGGCCCGGGCCCTGCCTCTGACGGGCCGGCCAGTACGGCTCCGTGGACGGGCCTGCGCACGATCCACCGGCCCGCAGGGACCCGCGCTCCCGCCGCTCCCCCGCAGCCCAGCGCCCCGCCCGGGTCCGGCCCCGGGCCGCGCCTTTGGCCGGCCCGCCCACCACTGCGCCGTTGGACGCGCCGTGCGCACCATCCGCCGACTCACAGCGTCCAGCAACGCTCCCGTCCGCTCCCGCGCACACCCAGCGCCCCCGCTCTGCGCACCCCACACCCCGCGTGCCGCGTGCCCGCGCCCGGCGAAACGACGGCGCCCGTCCCCCGACGGAGCGGGGAGACGGGCGCTGTCGTGCGGTGGGGGGCGGTCAGTCGCCGATGAGGGCGTCGACGAAGGCCTCGGGCTCGAAGGGGGCCAGGTCGTCCGGGCCCTCGCCGAGCCCGACGAGCTTGACCGGGACGCCCAGCTCCCGCTGGACGGCGACGACGATCCCGCCCTTGGCGGTGCCGTCCAGCTTGGTCAGCACGATGCCGCTGATGTCGACGACCTCGGCGAAGACGCGGGCCTGGACCAGGCCGTTCTGTCCGGTGGTGGCGTCGAGCACGAGCAGCACCTCGTCCAGTGGGGCGTGCTTCTCCACGACCCGCTTGACCTTGCCGAGCTCGTCCATCAGGCCGGTCTTGGTGTGCAGTCGGCCGGCGGTGTCGATGAGGACCACGTCGGCGCCCATCTCCTTGCCCTCCTTCACCGCGTCGAAGGCGACGGAGGCGGGGTCGCCGCCCTCCGGGCCGCGCACGGTGTGGGCGCCGACCCGCTCGCCCCAGGTCTGGAGCTGGTCGGCCGCGGCGGCGCGGAAGGTGTCGGCGGCGCCGAGGACCACGCTGCGGCCGTCGGCGACCAGTACCCGGGCGAGCTTGCCGGTGGTGGTGGTCTTTCCGGTGCCGTTGACGCCGACGACCATCACGATGCCCGGCTTGCCGGCGGCGGGCTCGGTGTGGACGGTGCGGTCCAGGTCGGTGCCGACCAGGGTGAGCAGCTCCTCGCGGAGCAGGGTGCGCAGCTCCGCGGGGGTGCGGGTGCCGAGCACCCGGACGCGCTCGCGCAGCCGCTCGACCAGTTCCTGGGTGGGCTGCACGCCGACGTCGGCGGTGAGCAGGGTGTCCTCGACCTCCTCCCACGTCTCCTCGTCGAGGTGCTCGCGGGACAGCAGGGTGAGCAGGCCCTTGCCCAGCGCGTTCTGCGAACGGGACAGACGGGCGCGCAGCCGGACCAGCCGGCCGGCGGTGGGCTCGGGCACCTCGATGGCGGGTGCCGGGAGCTCCTCGACGGGCGGCTCCTCGACGACGACCGGGGAGCCGTCGGGAAGGTCCACCTCCTCGATCGTCCGCCGCGGCTCCTCGCGCGGCGTCTCGGCCTCGTCGCCGACGTGCGGCTCGGCCGGAGGGGCGGTGATGTCCGGTGCGCTGGGCGGTGGCGGGGGCAGCGGCTTCCGGCGCCGGCTGCCGACGATGAGCCCGCCGAGCGCGCCGAGCACGACCACGGCGATGACTACAGCAAGGATGATGGTTTCCATAACGCGTCCAGTATCAGTCATGGGTCCCACCCGGAGGCCGCTTGCGCCGTGCCGGTGGAGACAAACGACACATAAGGGACTTAGTGGGATCAAAGTACGATGGTGCGGGTGCGCGTCCTTGACGCGCGGAGCCCGCCGTCCCCTTCCCCATGGAACGCCCTTCCTCATGCGCAGGACCGCCGAGACCGAAGGCGCTCTGGAAACCCGCGGCATCGAGCAGGTGCCCGACCACGAGCGCACCGCCAGGACCCGCCGGCTGTTTCCCACCTGGGTGGGCGCCAACATCAGCGTGCTGCTGCTGACCATGGGCGCGAGCCTGGTCGTGGCCTGTCACCTCAGCCTCTGGCAGGCGCTCGTCGTCGCCGTGGCGGCGCCCGTCGTGTCGTACGGGCTGGTGGGGTGATCGGCATCGCGGGCAAGCGCGGGGGCGCGCCCGGGATGGCGCTGTCCCGCGCGGTCTTCGGGCAGCGCGGCAATCTGCTGCCCGGATCGCTGATCTGGGTCGCCCGCTGGGGCTGGGAGACGATCAACGCGGTGACCGGCGCCTACGCGATGCTCACGGTGCTGGACATCCTGTTCGGCATCAGGGCGAACGGCGTGCTGGACATGGTCATGCTGCTGGCGTTCGTGGTCGCCACCTTCGCGATCTCCGGGCTCGGCATCAACGCCGTGCAGCGGTGCAGCAGGTACGCCACGTACCTGTTCGGCGTGTTCTCCGTGCTGGTCCTGGGCCATCTGGTCGTGGCCACCGACTGGCACCGGGTCCTCGCCCACCCCGCCGGTTCCACGGCCGCCGTGATCACCGGGATCGGCATGATCGCGGCGGGCGGTGTCAGCTGGGTCCCGTCGGCCCCGGACTTCACCCGCTATCTGCCGCGCACGGCCTCCTCCCGGGCGATCGTGGGCACGTCCGTGGGCGGCGCCGGTGTCGTGGTGCTGCCCATGGTGCTGATGGGCGCGGTCATGGCCGTGTCCACGCCGGACCTGGCCTCCGCGGCCGACCCGGTCTCCTTCCTCGGGGAGATCCTGCCGACCTGGATCGCGGTGCCGTATCTGCTGATCGCGCTGGCCGGCATGCTGCTGATCAACTCGATGTCGATGTACTCCGCCGGCTTCACCGCGCAGACCCTGGGCTTCCGGGTGCCGCGGCACTGGGCGGTCTCGGTCAACGCGGTGATCTCGCTGGCCTTCGGCGGTGTGCTGATGCTGGCGGCGACGGGCTTCCTGGGCTCGTTCATCGCCTTCCTGTCGCTGCTGGCCGTCGCCTTCTCCGCGTGGGCCGGCGTCTTCGGCGCGGACATGCTGCGGCGCCCCGGGTACGACGGGGCGGCGATGGCCGACACCACACGGACCAGCGCCTACTGGTACCGGGGCGGATTCTGTCCCGCGGCGGTGGCGGCCTGGGCGACCGGACTGGGCACGGGCCTGATGTTCACCACGTCCGACTGGTTCACCGGCCCGTTCGCCCGGGGCAACGTCATCGGCGAGTACGGCCTGGGCTGGGTCGCGACCATCGTCGTCTCCGGCCTGCTGTACCTGCTGCTCCCCAAGCCGGCGGTGGCGACCCCGGCCCGCCGGGGGGACGCCGCGCCGGTGCACGAGCCCGCGCGGCGGGGCGGCGCGCTGGTCGGCTGACGGCCCCCGACCGGGATGGCGGCGCTGCGGCCCCCGGCCGGAATCGCGGCATCACGCCCCCCGGCCGGAATCGCGGCATCACGCCCCCCGGCCGGAATCGCGGCGGTGCGGCTCCCGAACGGTCTCACCGCTCCGCGGTCCCCGCCCCGTATCACGGCACTGCCCCGGCTCGACGGGTGAGCCGGGGCAGTGTCCACGGGTGTCGAGGAGCGGGCGGCGGGGACTTGGCCCGGCTCCTCGAGACGGTGGGGGGGCGGTTACCCCATCTCCTCCAGCGCCTTGCCCTTCGTCTCCCTGACGAACTTCAGGACGAACGGGATGGAGAGCGCCGCGAAGAACGTGTAGATCACGTAGGTCGTGGACAGGTTCCAGTCGGCCAGCGACGGGAAGCTCGCGGTGATCGCCCAGTTGGCGATCCACTGCGCGGAGGCGGCGACGCCCAGGGCGGCGGCGCGGATCCGGTTCGGGAACATCTCGCCGAGCATGACCCAGACGACCACACCCCAGGACAGGGCGAAGAAGAGCACGAACACATGGGCGGCGATCAGGGCGACCCAGCCCTGCGTGGCGGGCAGCTTGCCGCCGACCAGGTCGAAGGAGAAGGCCCAGGCCTCCAGGGCGAGGCCGACGACCATGCCGGCCGAGCCGATGATCGCGAGCGGCCTGCGGCCGATGCGGTCCACGAAGATCATCGCGATCACGGTGCCGATGATGTTGATGATGGACGTGGTGAAGGAGTAGAAGAACGAGTCCGTCGGGTCTACGCCGACCGACTGCCACAGCGTCGAGGAGTAGTAGAACGCGACGTTGATGCCGACGAACTGCTGGAAGACCGACAGGCCGATGCCGACCCAGACGATCGGCTTGAAGAAGAAGCTGCCGCCGAGCAGGTCGCGGAAGCTGGACTTCTCCTCGCGCCTCATCGCGTGCTCGATCTCCGCGACCCGGGCGTCCAGGTCGGAGCCCTCGCCCTCGACCTCGGCGAGGATCTGGCGGGCGCGGTCGCGCTTGCCGACGGAGAGCAGGAAGCGCGGGGACTCGGGAATGGCGAAGGAGAGCAGGCCGTAGAGGGCGGCCGGGATCACCATCACGCCGAGCATGACCTGCCATGCCTCCAGGCCCATCAGGCTGCCGCGCTGGTCGCCGCCGGCCGCGTTGAGCAGGCCCCAGTTGACGAGCTGGGAGATCGCGATGCCGACGACGATCGCGGCCTGCTGGAAGGAGCCGAGCCGGCCGCGGTAGGCGGGCGGGGCGACCTCGGCGATGTAGGCGGGGCCGATGACGGAGGCCATGCCGATGGCGAAGCCGCCGACGACGCGCCAGAAGGCGAGGTCCCACAGCGCGAAGGGCAGGGCCGAGCCGACGGCGCTGATCGTGAAGAGCACGGCGGCGATCTGCATGCACCGGATGCGCCCGATGCGGTCGGCTATCCGGCCGGCGGTGGCGGCGCCCACGGCGCACCCGATCAGGGCGATGGCGATGACCTGGGCCAGCGCGGCGGAGCCCACGTCGTAGCGGTCCCGGATGGCCTCCACGGCGCCGTTGATCACGGAGCTGTCGTAGCCGAAGAGGAAGCCGCCCATCGCGGCCGCCGCGGCGATGAAGATGACGTGCCCGAGATGATCGGGGTGAGCCGTGGCGGCTCCGGGCCTGGGTGCCTGCGCTGTGCTGGTCACGTGTTCTCCTCGGGCACACCGGCAGCGCTGCCGGGGTGGGGGGTCAGCCCTTGCAGGCGGTAAGACCTGAAGGTAAAAGCATCACCGCAGAGACTATGCCTTCAAGATTCGAAGTCAATAGGCCCTCTACTGTGATGTTCGACGGCCCACCTGACTCTGTGAGTTCAAGTGTTGTAGTCAATGATCGGACACAGTGCGTCTACCCCGGGGAGAGGCGAACACGCGGGAGCGGCGGCGCGACACGCCGCGGTGGACGCCGCGCCGCCCCGCGGTACGCCGCGGTCCGGAAGGGGGAGGAGCTGCCGGACGGGAGAAGCTGCCGGCCGAGTGCGGCTAGTGTCCTGCGCCGGAGATCCGTCGGCAGAATCGTGCGAGGGATTCGAGGATCTCCTCGGCGGTCTTGGTCCAGATGAACGGCTTGGGGTCTG
>NZ_JBJDQT010000017.1:0-168379 GCF_044903565.1 Streptomyces sp. NPDC004065
TCGACGATGTCGCCGTCGTTGAAGTACTTGATCGTCTCGTCGATCGCTGCGAGGAAGGCTTCCTCGTTACCGATGTCGTTGACCGCTACCTGCGGGGTGGTGGCGGTGGTCTCGGTGCTGCTCGTCATGTGGGAAAGGGCTCCGGTACGGACATTGAAGTCGTAGGTACTGCTTACGCCGGGAGCCCGTTTCGCTCTGCAGAAGCCGGACAGCCAAGGAAGCGCCGGAACCGGAATCGTGTCCATCAGGACACCGCGGGGCCGACGCCTCGACAACCGAGGGGACATACAACAGATGCGAGCGCAGCCTGCTACGTCTGAGGTGCGCAGGCCCGCAGCGCAACTTGTAGCATACGGGGGCAGCCGGGCAGGGTCAATGCGCGAAGCCGCACACCCGGGGCAGATCACCCCATAACCGGCACAAATACCTGTCCCCCGAGGCCACACGTGCCCCGGGACACCCCGGCGCGACACCACCGAGGCGGGTTGGACGGAAGAGTACGACGAGGGAGCCGATCATCCAAGAGCCCGAACCGTTCCGGCCGCGGGAACCGCAGGAACCGCGGGAACCGGAGGAGCCCGAGGCCACCCGGCGCGAGGCCGGCACCGCCGAGAGCGCCCGGGCCAACCGGGGCTGGTGGGACCGCAACGCCGACGAGTACCAGAACGAGCACGGCACGTTCCTCGGCGACGACCGCTTCGTCTGGTGCCCCGAGGGCCTGGACGAGACGGAGGCCGAGCTGCTCGGCCCGCCCGGGGAGCTGAAGGGCAAGGACGTCCTCGAGGTCGGCGCCGGCGCGGCGCAGTGCTCGCGCTGGCTGGCCGCGCAGGGCGCCCGCCCGGTGGCACTGGACCTCTCCCACCGCCAGCTCCAGCACGCGCTGCGCATCGGCGGGTCGTTCCCGCTGGTGTGCGCGGACGCGGGCGCGCTGCCCTTCGCGGACGCCTCCTTCGACCTGGCGTGCTCGGCCTACGGGGCGCTGCCGTTCGTCGCGGACCCGCGGCTGGTGCTGCGGGAGGTGCGCCGGGTGCTGCGGCCGGGCGGGCGGTTCGTCTTCTCGGTGACCCATCCGGTCCGCTGGGCGTTCCCCGACGAGCCCGGGCCGGAGGGGCTGTCGGTGTCCGGGTCCTACTTCGACCGCACCCCCTACGTGGAGCAGGACGAGGAAGGCCGGGCGGTGTACGTCGAGCACCACCGCACCCTCGGCGACCGGGTCCGGGACATCGTGTCGGCCGGCTTCCGCCTGGTGGACCTGGTGGAGCCGGAGTGGCCGGCCTGGAACAGCTCCGAGTGGGGCGGCTGGTCGCCGCTGCGCGGGAGGCTGATCCCGGGCACGGCGGTCTTCGTGTGCGTACGGGACTGATCGTGTGATCCGTCAGGAGGCGCTGGACGCCCTGCCCGTACGCACCGCCCTGCCCGCGCTGCACGCCGCTCTGGAGGAGCACGGCACCGCCGTCCTCGGGGCGCCGCCCGGCACCGGCAAGACGACGCTGGTGCCGCTCGCGCTGGCCGGGCTGCTCGGGGAGGGACCCGCGCGGCGGGTGGTCGTGGCCGAGCCGCGCCGGATCGCGGCACGGGCCGCCGCGCGGCGGATGGCCTGGCTGCTGGGCGAGGAGGCGGGCGGCCGCGTCGGCTACACGGTGCGCGGCGAGCGGGTCGTGGGCCGGCACGCGCGCGTGGAGGTCGTCACGACCGGCGTGCTGCTGCAGCGGCTGCAACGGGACCAGGAGCTGACCGGGGTCGACGTGGTGCTGCTCGACGAGTGCCACGAGCGCCATCTGGACGCCGACACGGTGGCCGCCTTCCTGTGGGACGTCCGGCAGACGCTGCGGCCGGATCTGGGGCTGGTGGCCGCGTCGGCGACCACGGACTGGGAGGAGTGGGCGCGGCTGCTGGGCGGGGCGCCCGTCGTCGAGGCCCGGGGCGACACGCACCCGGTCGACGTCGTGCACGCGCCCCCGCCGCGCGCGGTACGGCCGCCGCACGGCATGTGGGTGGACCCGGCGCTGCTGGCCCATGTGGCCTCGGTGGTGCGCCGGGCGCTCGCCGAGCGGACCGGGGACGTGCTGTGCTTCCTGCCGGGTGTCGGCGAGATCGGCCGGGTCGCCGCGCTCCTGGGCGGCGACGACGGTCTGGGCGGTGTGGACGTGCTCCAGGTGCACGGGCGGGCGCCGGCGGCCGTGCAGGAGGCCGTGCTGGCGCCCGGGCGGCGACGCCGCGTGGTGCTGGCGACCGCGGTGGCCGAGTCGTCGCTGACGGTGCCGGGGGTGCGGGTGGTGGTCGACTCGGGGCTCGCCCGCGAGCCGCGGGTGGACCACGCCCGCGGGCTGAGCGCGCTGACGACGGTACGGGCCTCGCGGGCGGCGGGGCGGCAGCGGGCCGGGCGTGCCGGGCGCGAGGCCCCGGGCGTGGTGTACCGGTGCTGGGACGGAGCCGAGGACGCGCGACTGCCGCGCTTCCCGTCACCGGAGATCAAGGTGGCCGATCTGACGGCGTTCGCCCTCCAGGCGGCGTGCTGGGGCGATCCCGGCGCCTCCGGGCTGGCGCTGCTGGACGCGCCGCCGGCCGGGGCGATGGCGGCGGCCCGGGACGTGCTCACCGCCCTGGGCGCGGTGGACGCGTCGGGCCGGGCCACGGAGCTCGGGGCGCGGCTGGCACGGCTGGGCGTGCATCCGCGCCTGGGCCGGGCGCTGCTCGCCTGCGGCGGGTCGGCGGGCGCGGCCGAGGTGGTGGCGCTGCTGAGCGAGGAGGCGCCGCGGGAGTACGGGGACGACCTCGCCGCCGCCCTGCGCGCCGCCCGGCGCGGGGGCGACGCCTATGCCGCGCGCTGGCGCGCCGAGGCACGACGGCTGCGGGCCGCCGCCCGGGACGTCTCCCGTCCCCCGGCGGCCGGCCCGCACGGCCCGGCGGCCCCCGGCGCGCAGCCGGTCGCCGGACGCGGGCCCGGGGGTGGGTCCGGTGACGGGCCGGGCATCGGCGCGGGCGGGCCCGACGGTGGGAGCGGCGCGTCGGGCATCGGCGTGGGCGGGCCCGACGGTGCGAGGGGCGGGTCGGGCGCCGCCGCGGGCGGGCCGGACGGCGCCGGGGACAGGACGGGCAGCGCGGCGGGCGGGACGGTCAGCGCCGCGGGCGCGCCGGACGCCGGCGGAAATGGGCGGAGTCGTGCGGGGGACGGACCGGGCGACACCCGCAGCAGGCCGGGTGCCGGCGGGAACGGGCCCGGCGGTGCCGGGAACGGATCCGGCAGCACCCGGGTCAGGCCGGACGCAGACGGAAACGGGCCCGGTCGTGCCGGGAACGGATCCGACAGCACCCGGGCCAGGCCGGACGCAGACGGAAACGGGCCCGGTCGTGCCGGGGGCCGGTCGGGTGCCGGCGGGGTGGGGTTCGAGCGGACGGAGGGCCTTGCCGGCCGGGTGGCCGCGCTGGCCTTTCCCGAGCGGGTCGCGCGGCTCGACGGCGGGTCGTACCTCATGGTCTCCGGGACCCGCGCCGAGCTGCCGGAGGGGTCGCCGCTGAGCGGGACGCCGTGGATCGCCGTCGCCGTGGCCGACCGGCCGGTGGGCCGGGGGCACGCGCGCGTGCGGCTCGCCGCGGCCGTGGACGAGGACGTGGCCCGGTGGGCGGCGGGCGCCCTGCTCGAGGAGCGGGAGGAGGTCCGCTGGGCCGACGGGGACGTCGTCGCGCGGCGCGTGGAGCGCCTCGGCGCGGTCGAGCTGACGGTGCGGTCCCTGCCGGACGCCGACCCCGCCCTGGTGCGGGAGGCGCTCCTGGAGGGGCTGCGGCAGGAGGGGTTCGGGCTGCTGCGGTGGTCGCCGGACGCCACCGTGCTGCGGCAGCGGCTCGCCTTCCTGCACCGGCGTCTCGGTACGCCCTGGCCCGACGTCTCCGACGGCGCGCTGCACGCGCGCGTGGACGAGTGGCTGGAGCCGGAGCTGGGCCGGGCGCGGCGGCGCGGCGACCTGGCGCGCATCGACGCGGGGCAGGCCCTGGCCCGGCTGCTGCCCTGGGCCTCCGGCGAGGCCGCCCGGCTGGACGAGCTGGCCCCGGAGCGGATCACCGTGCCCAGCGGGTCGAGGATCCGTGTCGACTACGCGGACCCGGACCGGCCGGTGCTCGCGGTGAAGCTTCAGGAGATGTTCGGGCTGGACCGGTCGCCCGTGGTCGCGGGCGTACCGGTGCTGGTGCACCTGCTCTCCCCCGCTGGCCGGCCGGCCGCGGTCACGGCCGACCTCGCCTCCTTCTGGCGGGAGGGCTACCGGGCCGTGCGGGCGGAACTGCGCGGTCGGTATCCGAAGCACCCCTGGCCCGAGGACCCGGCCACGGCCCGGCCGACCCGGCACACCAACGCCCGCCTCGGGCGCTGACCGGCCCGGGCGCTCGCCGGCTCGGGTACTGACCGGCCGGGGCGCTCACCGGGCGGGCGCCGACCGGGCCGGCCCCGCCGACCGGACGCGCCCGCGCCGTCCGGCCCGGCGCGGGGCCCGCTGTCGGCCGGCCCGTGCGGGCGGCTGCCGCCGTCCGGCCTTACGAGGACGCGCCGGCCTTACGAGGACGCGCCGGCGCCGGCATCGGCGCTGGGACCGGGAGCGCCGCTCGGGCTCGGGCTGGACTCGGTGCCGGTGCCGGTGCCGGTGCCGGGGGACGGAGTGGCCGGGGTGTCGTCCGCCGCCACCTTCAGTTCCACCGTCAGGGTGGCGCCGCCGGTGGTGGTGATGCGGAGCAGGAAGGTGCCGGTGGTGTCGTCCGCGTACAGCTTCGGCAGCTTCAGCAGGCCCTTGGCGTCGGTCCGCAGGTCCTTCAGGGTGCGCACCGGCTTGCCGTCGGCGTCCTTGAAGTAGGGGCCCTTGTCGTTCTCGGTGGCGTCGTCGGCCGACTTGACGAGGGTGGCCGTGGCCGCGACCCCGTCGGCGACGGCGCCCTTGTAGGTGGCCTTGACCTGGACCTGCTCGGCGAACTCGCCGCCGGGGGTGCAGGTCGGTGCCGTGTCACCGGTGCGGACGAGGGTGTCGGCGGCGCGCGCGGTGACGGCGGCCTTGTAGTCGAGCGCGGTGACCGTGCGGCCCACGACCAGGGCGCGGACGGTGAACGCGCCGGTCTTCCCGCCCGCCTGGAGCACGGGCGCGACGGCCGTGCCGGAGCTGTCGGTGACGGTCGTGGCGACCGTCTCGCCGCCCGCGAAGGTCGCGTCGGTGTCACCGATGATCATGAACCTGATCCGCACCTTGGCGACCGCCTTGCCGGCCTTGGTCTCGGCGCGGGTGCTGACCCTGTGCGCGAACGGGTCACCGGCCATGGCGGTGAGCGTGCCCGTGTCCGCGTCCTTCAGGTGGTCCACCGTGTCGGTGGGGGTGGACGGCGGGGTGGGCTTGCCCGGTGCGGACGGCGGGGTCGTGCCGCCGCCGCCCGGCTCGGCGGGCTTGGACGGCTTGCCCGCGTGGCCCGGCCCGGTGGGCCTGGACGGCGTGGAGGGTTCGCGGGGTCCGCGGGGTCCGGACGTCCCGGAGTGGTCCGGCGGGACGGACGGCGCCCCCGAGCCGGTGCCGCCGTCGCTGCGGTTCGAGGGCAGCGAGCCGGTGCCGTCGGGAACCGAGTGGGTGCCCTTGCGGTAGTACTCCAGCCACGTCAGGACGGTGTGGAGGTAGTCCTCGGAGGCGTTGTAGCTGAGGATCGCCCGCCTCAGGTCGGCATCGGTGGACAGGTCCCAGCCGTTGCGGCACAGGTAGTGGCCGGCGGCGAGGGCGGCGTCGTAGACGTTGTTGGGGTTCTTCTCGCCGTCGCCGTTGCCGTCGCGGCCCGCCCACGCCCAGGTGGAGGGGATGAACTGCATGGGGCCGACGGCCCGGTCGTAGCGGCTGTCGCCGTCGTAGGCGCCGTGGTCGGTGTCGCGGATGTGGGCGAAGCCGACGCCGTTGAGGACCGGGCCGAGGATCGGGGAGAGCGTGGTGCCGTCGGCGGTGACCCGGCCGCCGCGGGCCTGGCCGGACTCGACCTTGCCGATGGCGGCGAGCAGTTGCCAGGGCAGGTTGCAGCCCGGTTTGGAGCCGCGCAGTTCGGCCTCGGCCTTCTTGTAGGCGTCGAGGACAGTGGCGGGTATGCCCGCCTCGGAGAGGCTCGGGGTGGCCGCCGGGGCGCCCGTGCCCGGGGACGGGTTGGGGCTGTGCAGCGGCGGCAGGTCGGTGTAGTAGGGCGAGTTGCCGGTGGCGCTGTCGTCGGCGGGCGCGTCCGGAACGGGCGCCGTGCCCGCCGCCGTCTGTCTGCCGTGCTCGTCGGCCGTCACGTCCGGGGCCTGGGAGGCGGAAAGGGCCGCGACCGCCGCCGCGGCCACGGCCGTGGTTGCCGCTCCCTTGCGCAGCCTCCTGCCGAAATGCGCCGCCATCGAGTGAACCCCTCCCGTGGACGCCCGAGCGTCCGTCTGTGTACGTCCGTTCGCCCTGTTGTGACGGTTGACCGGTGGTGCTGGTTGCCCTCGTGAAGTCATTCAGTTGTGCGACCCAGGTGACCCTACGACAACTTCCTTGGCGCCGGGACCCGTTCACGTCCGGTTTTCACCGGTTGGCCACGTACTGTTGCCCGGGTTCCGCGGCGCGGCTCACGCATACTGGACCCCGCCGGAGCCCCGGTTCGGCGCAACCCCTCAACACCGCCCAGGAGGACTGCCGTTGCCGTTCACACTCAGTCACGCGGCGGCCGTCCTGCCCGCGGTGCGCGGTGACGGCTCGGGCCGGGGCCGGCTGGTGCCGGCGGTGCTGGTGGCGGGCTCCTTCTCCCCCGACATGACGTACTACGCGGCGAGCGCCGTCTCCGGCGGCATGGAGTTCGGCGCGGTCACGCACTCCCTGACCGGGGTGTTCGGCCTCGATGTGCTGGTCGCCTGGGCGCTGGTGGCACTGTGGCTGCTGGTGCGCGAGCCGCTGGTGGCGCTGCTGCCGCGGTCCCGCCAGGGTCTCTGGGCGGCGCTGACGCGGTGCGGGGCGGCCGGCGCGCCCCTGCGCGCCTCCTCGGTGCTGTGGTGGTACGTCTGCGCCGCGCTGGGCTCCCTGACGCACGTGGTGTGGGACGCCTTCACCCACCCCGGCCGGTGGGGCACGCGCGTGTTCCCGGTCCTCGGGCAGCAGCTGGCGGGCGCGCCGGTGTACTGGTACCTCCAGTACGGCAGCTCGGCGCTGGCCGCGGTCGTGCTCGCCGGCTTCCTGGTGCGGGCGCTGCGGCGGGTCCCGGCGGGCGCGCCCGTGGGCGTGCCGGCGCTGTCGGTACGGGACCGGTGGTGGGCCGGTGCGGTGATCGCGGGCTGTGCGGCGGTGGGCGCGGTGCAGCGGACCGCTCAGGACTGGGCGACCGTACGGGGAGCCCGGGCCGGGTTCTGGGACCTGGTGCCGACGCTGTGTTTCGGGGCGGGGGCGGGCCTGGTGCTGGGACTGCCGCTGTGGGCCCTGGGGGTGCGGGCGTGGCGTCCGGCGGTACGGGTCCCCGGCCGGGGCGCGACGGGCACGGGCCCCGTCGGCGACGGAGCCCCGTCGGAGCGCGGCGGTACGGGCCACCGCCCCAGCGAGGGCGACACGGTCGGGCACCGCTGAACGACGTGAGGTCCGTCGCTCCCGGACGGGACCAGGACCTTGACCACTGACCACTGACCACTGACCACTGACCACTGACCTATGACCGCCGACCGCCGTGCCGGCCGGCGCGCTCGGGGCGCGGCCGGGACACGCCGACGGCGGTACCGGCAGGCATACCGGAGCGTGGCGCCGCCGGCGTCGGCCGTGCTAGTCGTCGTACCGCGGCGGCGCGTCGTGGGGACGCCGGCGGGAGGGGTGCGGGGAGGGGCCGTCCGGCCGGTCGCCGGTGGGGCTCGCGGTGGCGACGAACACGGTGACGGTGGGTGCCGGGGCGGGGCGCGGGAGGCGGGCGACGAGCAGGGCGAGGTAGCCGCGGGCCAGGTCGGCCCACAGGCACCAGGGCGGTGTCTCGCCGGGGCCCGCCGCGCCCCGGACCAGGCGTCCGCGGAGGCCGGACGCGACGCGCCGGACAGCGGTCGCGAGGTCGGCGGGGATGCGGGCGGTGCTTGCGCCGGCCGCGAGGGCCGGGACCGGCGGGGGCGGCGCGGCGGGCGCCGCGCCGACGGCTGTGGGGGACACCGCCGGCCGGTGATTGAGCATGCGTATACCCATGCCCGCATCCTGGCGGCCGCGCATGCCGGATGCGCCTTCGCGGGGGCCACGTGAGTGACGGCCGAAGGGGCCGCGGCCGCGTCCGCGGCGCCCTCGGGCGTGGACGCTCCCGGCCGTCACACGCGGACGTTCCCGCCCCGCCACTCACCTGGGCATCCCGGCCCGGCCCGCCCCACGGCCTGGGGAAACGCATCCCCAGGCCGTGGGGCGCCGTGGGTCAGTGGGCCGCCGACTCCCAGTCCGGGCCCACGCCCACCGAGACGTCCAGCGGAGCCCTGAGCCGGACCGCGCCGGACATCTCGCGGCGGACGATCTCCTCCACGGCGGCCCGCTCGCCGGGGGCGATCTCCAGGACGATCTCGTCATGGACCTGGAGGAGTATCCGGGAGGTGAGGCCGGCCTCGCGCAGCGCCCGGTCCACGTTCAGCATGGCGATCTTGACGATGTCGGCGGCCGTGCCCTGGATCGGCGCGTTCAGCGCCATCCGCTCGGCCGCCTCACGGCGCTGGCGGTTGTCGCTGTTGAGGTCGGGCAGATACCGGCGGCGGCCGAAGAGCGTCGCCGTGTAGCCGGTCGCACGGGCCTCGTCGACGACCTTGCGCAGATAGTCGCGCACCCCGCCGAAGCGCTCGAAGTAGGCGTCCATCAGGGCGCGGGCCTCGGCCGCCTCGATGTTCAGCTGCTGGGACAGGCCGAAGGCCGACAGCCCGTACGCCAGGCCGTAGGACATGGCCTTGATCTTGCGGCGCATCTCGGCGTCGACCGCGGACCGCTCGACCCCGAAGACCTGGGAGGCCGCCGTGGTGTGCAGGTCCTCGCCGGAGGTGAACGCCTCGATCAGCCCCGCGTCCTCGGACAGGTGCGCCATCACGCGCAGCTCGATCTGGCTGTAGTCGGCGGTCATCAGCGACTCGAAGCCCTCGCCGACGACGAAGCCGCGCCGGATGGCCCGGCCCTCGTCGGTGCGCACCGGGATGTTCTGCAGGTTGGGATCGGTGGACGACAGCCGGCCGGTAGCGGCGACCGTCTGGTTGAACGTGGTGTGGATACGGCCGTCCGCCGCGATCGTCTTGATCAGGCCCTCCACGGTGACGCGGAGCTTGGCCTGCTCACGGTGCCGGAGCATGATCACCGGCAGTTCGTTGTCCGTCTGGCCGGCGAGCCAGGCCAGGGCGTCGGCATCGGTGGTGTAGCCCGTCTTGGTCTTCTTGGTCTTCGGCAGGGCGAGCTCGCCGAAGAGCACCTCCTGAAGCTGCTTGGGCGAGCCGAGGTTGAACTCGTGCCCGGCCGCCGCGTGCGCCTCCTTCACGGCCTGCTGCACCGCGCCCGCGAAGGTCTGCTCCATCGCCTCCAGATGGGCCCGGTCCGCCGCGATGCCGTGCCGCTCCATGCGGGCCAGCAGCGCGGAGGTGGGCAGTTCCACGTCGCGCAGCAGCTCCGCGGCGCCGACCTCCGCCAGCCGGTCCTCGAAGTGCCGGCCGAGGTCCAGGACGGCGCGGGCCTGGATCATCAGGGCCTCTGCCTCGGCGCCCTCGTCCGCGCCGAAGGCGAGCTGGCCGTCGGCGGTGGCGGCGGGGGTCAGCTCCCGGTGGAGGTATTCCAGGGACAGCGCGTCCAGGTCGAAGGAGCGGCGGCCCGGCTTGACCAGATAGGCGGCGAGCGCGGTGTCCATGGTCACGCCCTCGACGGACCAGCCGTGCTCGGCGAAGACCCGCATCGCCGACTTGGCGTCGTGGAACACCTTGGGCCGGCCGGCGTCGGCCAGCCACCCGGCGAAGGCGCGCTCGTCGGCCTCGTCCAGCTCGGACGGGTCGAACCAGGCGGCGGCGCCGCCGGGCGCGGCGAGCGCGATCTCGGCGACCGAGCCGGCGCCCAGCGCCCAGGCGGCGACCGTGGCGACGCCGAGGACGTCCCCGCCGTGCTCCTGCAGCCAGCCGGCCAGCTCGCCGGTGCCCAGCACGGAGCCGTCCAGCTCCACGCCGTCCGCGGCGACCGGTGTGGTCTCGGCCTCCTCGGCGCCCGGGTCGACGGCGAAAAGCCGCTCCCGCAGCGACGGGTTGCGGATCTCCAGGGTGTCCAGGACCATCGCGACGGCCTTGCGGTCGTAGGCCGTGCGCCGGAGATCGGCGACCGTCCTGGGCAGGTCGACGTCGCGCTCCAGCTCGGTGAGCCGGCGGTTGAGCCTGACGGCCTCCAGGTGGTCGCGCAGGTTCTGCCCGGCCTTGCCCTTGACCTCGTCGGCGCGCTCGACCAGCTCGGCGAAGGAACCGAACTGGTTGATCCACTTGGCGGCGGTCTTCTCACCGACGCCCGGGATGCCGGGCAGGTTGTCGGAGGGGTCGCCGCGCAGCGCCGCGAAGTCGGGGTACTGGGCCGGCGTCAGCCCGTACTTCTCGACGACCTTCTCCGGGGTGAACCGGGTCAGCTCGGAGACGCCCCGGGTGGGGTACAGCACGGTGGTGTGCTCGGAGACCAGCTGGAAGGAGTCGCGGTCGCCGGTGACGATCAGCACCTCGAAGCCCTCGGCCTCGGCCCGGGTGGCGAGGGTGGCGATGACGTCGTCCGCCTCGTAGCCCTCGACGGCGAAGCGGGCGGCGTGCATGGCGTCGAGCAGCTCGCAGATCAGCTCGACCTGGCCCTTGAACTCGTCCGGGGTCTTGGACCGGTTCGCCTTGTACTCGGTGAACTCCTCCGAGCGCCAGGTCTTGCGGGAGACGTCGAACGCGACGGCGAAGTGCGTGGGCTGCTCGTCACGCAGCGTGTTGGCCAGCATCGACGCGAAGCCGTAGATGGCGTTGGTGGGCTGGCCCGTCGCGGTGGTGAAGTTCTCCGCGGGCAGCGCGAAGAACGCGCGGTAGGCCAGCGAGTGCCCGTCCATGAGCATCAGCCGGGGACGGGTGCCGCCGGAGGCGTTGTCGGTCTTCTTCGATGCTGTCTCTGCCACGTCCCCGATCCTGCCACGTACCACTGACAGCCGGGACCGTCCGCGGCCCGCCCCGGCCCGGCTCCGGGCCTCGCGCGCGCCGCCCCCGCCCCTTCCCGCCCCGGACGGCGCGGGCCGCCACCGGTCTCCGGCACCCGCGTCTTCCGCCGCCCCCGGCACCCCGCGTCTCCCGCCCGCCCGGCACGCCGGCCCCGGCCCGCCCGGCTCCCGGCACGCCGGGCCCCGCCCGCCCCGCTCCGGGCGCCCCAAGTCCCGCCGCCGCTCTCCCGGACCCTCCCCGGGAGCATTCCGGGGCCCTCCCCGAGCCCCGCCCCGGCCCCCTTCCGGCCCCCTTCCCCGGCGGGAATCATTGTCGGTACCTCGTGCGAGGATCGTTGACGTCCGGGGTCCGCCCCGGCGCGCGGAGCGCACAGCACAGCGCACAGCACACACGCAGTCGAAGGGGACCGTGCCATGGCCACGAAGCCGCCCAAGGGGGATCCGGTTCAGGACGCGCCGGAGGTCGCCGAGCCCCAGCACGCGGCGGCGGGGCTGCCGGCCATCGGGCACACGCTGCGCGCGGCCCAGCGGCAGATGGGCGTGCGGCGCACCGCGCTGACCCTGCTGCGGGTCAACCAGAAGGACGGCTTCGACTGCCCGGGCTGCGCCTGGCCGGAGGGGGACCACCGGCACCGGGCCGAGTTCTGCGAGAACGGCGCGAAGGCGGTCGCCGAGGAGGCCACCCTGCGCCGGGTCACGCCGGAGTTCTTCGCCGCGCACCCGGTGGCCGACCTCGCCACCCGCAGCGGCTACTGGCTGGGCCAGCAGGGACGGCTCACCCACCCCATGTACCTGCCCGAGGGCGCCGAGCACTACGAGCCGGTCACCTGGGAGCGGGCCTTCGGCATCGTCGCGGAGGAGATCGCCGCGCTCGCCTCCCCCGACCAGGCCGTCTTCTACACCTCCGGCCGCACCAGCAACGAGGCCGCGTTCCTCTACCAGCTGTTCGCCCGCGAGCTGGGCACGAACAACCTGCCGGACTGCTCCAACATGTGCCACGAGTCCTCCGGCTCGGCCCTGTCGGAGACCATCGGCGTCGGCAAGGGCAGCGTCCTGCTGGAGGACCTCCACCGGGCCGATCTGATCATCGTGGCCGGCCAGAACCCCGGCACGAACCATCCGCGCATGCTCACCGCGCTGGAGAAGGCGAAGGCGGCCGGCGCGCGGATCATCACCGTCAACCCGCTGCCCGAGGCGGGCCTGGAGCGCTTCAAGAACCCGCAGACGGTCAGGGGCCTGGCCACCGGCGCGGCGCTGACCGACCTGTTCCTGCAGATCCGCATCGGCGGCGACCAGGCCCTGTTCCGCCTCCTCAACAAGCTGGTCCTCGAGACGCCGGGCGCGGTCGACGAGGAGTTCGTCCGCGACCACACCCACGGCTTCGAGGAGTTCGCGTCCGCCGCCCGCGCCGCCGACTGGGACGCGACGCTCACCGCGACAGGCCTGACGCGTGAGGAGATCGACCGGGCCCTGAGGATGGTCCTCGACTCGAAGCGGACCATCGTGTGCTGGGCGATGGGCCTGACCCAGCACAAGCACTCCGTGCCCACCATCCGCGAGGTCGTCAACTTCCTGCTGCTGCGCGGCAACATCGGCCGCCCCGGCGCGGGCGTGTGCCCGGTGCGCGGTCACTCCAATGTGCAGGGCGACCGCACCATGGGCATCGTCGAGCGTCCCGCTCCGGCGTTCCTGGACGCCCTGGAGAAGGAGTTCGGCTTCGCCCCGCCGCGCGAGCACGGCTACGACGTCGTGCGGGCCATCCGTGCCCTGCGCGACGGCGAGGCCAAGGTGTTCTTCGCGATGGGCGGCAACTTCGTGGCCGCCTCCCCCGACACCCGGGTCACCGAGGCGGCCATGCGGCGGGCCCGGCTGACCGTGCACGTGTCGACGAAGCTCAACCGCTCGCACGTCGTCACGGGCTCCCGTGCCCTGATCCTGCCCACCCTCGGCCGCACCGAGCGCGACCTTCAGGCGGGCGGCGAGCAGTTCGTCACCGTGGAGGACTCCATGGGCATGGTGCACGCCTCACGCGGCCGGCTGGAGCCCGCGAGCCCGCACCTGCTGTCGGAGCCGGCCATCGTCTGCCGGCTGGCCCGCCGGGTGCTGGGCGAGGACAGCGTGGTGCCGTGGGAGGAGTTCGAGCGCGACTACGCCGCGGTCCGCGACCGGATCGCCCGGGTCGTCCCGGGCTTCGGGGACTTCAACGCGCGCGTGGCCCGCCCCGGCGGCTTCGCCCTGCCGCACGCCCCGCGCGACGAGCGCCGCTTCCCGACCGCCACCGGCAGGGCCAACTTCACCGCCGCTCCCGTGGAGTACCCCGAGCTGCCCGAGGGCCGGCTGCTGCTGCAGACGCTGCGCTCCCACGACCAGTACAACACCACGATCTACGGCCTCGACGACCGCTACCGGGGCATCCGCAACGGCCGGCGGGTGGTGCTGGTCAACCCGGAGGACGCCCGCCGGCTCGGTGTCGCCGACGGCTCCTACGTCGATCTGGTCGGCGAGTGGACGGACGGGGTGGAGCGGCGGGCGCCGGGCTTCCGCGTGGTGCACTATCCGACGGCCCGCGGCTGCGCCGCCTCGTACTACCCGGAGACCAACGTCCTGGTGCCGCTGGACGCCACCGCGGACACCAGCAACACCCCGGCCAGCAAGTCCGTGGTGGTGCGTCTGGAACAATCGGCGACCGACTGAGCGTTTGCTCAGCCGACAGCGGCCGGTCCCCGTGGCCGGCCGACGGCGAGCCGATTCGAAGACGAACGGAGCACGACCCCATGGGCGAGCAGCAGCACGTGAAGTTCCCGCAGGAGGTCCTCGACGAGTACGCCGCGCTCGGCGTCGACCTGCCCGCCCTGTTCTCCGCCGGGCACCTCGGCACCCGGATGGGCGTGCAGATCCTCGAGGCGTCCGCCGACCGCGTCGTGGGCACCATGCCGGTGGAGGGCAACACCCAGCCCTACGGGCTGCTGCACGGCGGCGCCTCCGCCGTCCTCGCCGAGACCCTCGGCTCCGTGGGCTCCATGCTGCACGGCGGCAGCTCCAAGATCGCCGTCGGTGTGGACCTGAACTGCACGCACCACCGCGGGGTGCGCTCCGGCCTGGTCACCGGCGTGGCCACCCCGGTGCACCGGGGCCGCTCCACCGCGACGTACGAGATCGTGATCAGCGACGAGGAGGGCCGGCGGGTGTGCACCGCGCGCCTGACCTGCCTGCTGCGCGACGTACGGCCCGGCGACGGGGACCACGTGCGCGCCGACGGCTGAGCACCGGGCGGCGGCCACGAGCCCGCCGGCGGCCACCACGAGCGCGCCGGCGGCCGAGGTCCGACGGCGGCCACGCGCGCACCGGCGGCCGGCCTCAGGGCGGCGGCCACGCGCACGCCGACGTCCGGCCCGGCGACGGTGACGGCGTCTACGCGCGCACGCCGACGTCCGGCCCGGCGACGGTGACGGCGTCTACGCGCGCATGCCGACGTCCGGCCCGGCGACGGTGGCGGCGACGGCGACCGCACGCACGTCGGCGGCCGGGCTTCGGGCGGCGGCCGCCGGGCCGTTGCCCCCGGAGCACGCCACGCCCTAGCGTCGGGGCATGGGAAGCGAAGGGGCCCCGCGGCCGGGGGTGAGGGCGCTCGTGCCCTGGCTCGCGCTGGCCCTCCTGACGGGTGGGCCGGCGAGCGCCTGCGGCACCCCTCCGGCCACCGCACCCGGCACCCCCGCGAGCGCCGGCCACGGCGCCACGGCCGGCGCGCCCGCCTCCCCCGCGCCCTCGCCGCGGGCCACGCCCCCCGAGGTGCTGTGCGCCCGTGTCGTGGGCCACTGGTCGCGCGAGGTGCTCGACGACCGCACCTACGGGGACTACCAGTCGATGGGGCTGTCCAACGGGCAGTACGAGATCCTGCGCGCGGTCGTGGACGCGGCCCGCGAGATGAAGAGGCGTCAGGGTGCCCGCGCAGCCGACGAGTTGATCGACCGTCGGGCGCGCGAGGGCTGCGCCGACTGGTACCGCTCGGGCGGTCCCGGCAAGGGGCCGTGGAGTTGAGCGGCGTCGGCCCCGTCGAGCCGGGCGAGGGCACGCGCGCGTGGGACGCCCCCGACCCCGCCGCCCCGCCCCTTCCCCGGCCGCGCGCCTGGCGGCCGGCCCGGTTCCTCGCCCGGCACCGGCGCGCCGTCCTCGGCGCCGCCGCGGCGGCCCTCCTGCTCGCGGGCGGCGGCTACCTCGTCGCCACCCGGCCGCAGCCGCCGGCGCCCCCGGCCCCCCGGCCGGCCCCCGACCCGCCGTACCCGTCCCAAGTGGTGGACATCTCCTACCTGGAGCCCGCCCCCGCGCCGCGCGGCGCCGGACCCCGGAGCTTCGCCCTGACCGTGCTGGTCAGCGTGGCGTCCGGACCGCCGGTCGCCCTCACCGAGATCACCCAGCCCTACGACGGGGTCGCGCTGACCTCCACGCCCCCCACGCCGTTCCGCGTCAGGGCGGGCTCCGCACGGAAGGTCCTGATCACCATGCGGGTGACGAAATGCGGGCGGGTCCCGGTGGACGCCGGACTTCCTTTCCTGGATGTAACGCTGAGTAATACGCGTGCAATCGAACTTCACAGTTACATCCTCGGCCCCCGCTATGCGCACGCCCTCTCCGAAGCCCTGTACGTAGCCTGTGGCAACGATTTCCGGTAATCAGCAAAACACCTGAGACGCCTGAACGCGGCGTGGCCCGTCCTGCGGGTTCTCAATATGCGGACAGGGCGAATCGGCCTGAATTCCGCTGTTCCACCCTCCCAGTACCGCTCTGCAATACGTCGTGTCATAACAAGAGCGTCACAGCCTTGGTCAGACCCTCCTCCACGTTCCCCGCACGCGCCTAGAGTCACCGCCAGTCACGGCGCCCGGTCGACAAGTCACCTCGGCCTTGCGCTCGACTCGGCCACTTCCAGGGGGGAGGGCCGTGCCAGGGAAAGGACTGATCGTGCGTCAACGTTCGCTCATCGCCATCACCGCCGCTCTGGCGGCGGGAGCGCTCACCCTCACCGCCTGCGGCTCGCGAGGCGACGACAAGGGCTCCGACTCCGGCAGCGGTGGCACCACCGTCACCATCGGCGTCGACGCCCCGCTGACCGGCGACCTGTCCGCGCTCGGCCTCGGCATCAAGAACTCCGCCGACCTCGCCGCCAAGACGGCCAACAAGAAGAACTACGTCAAGGGCGTCACCTTCAAGATCGAGGCCCGCGACGACCAGGCGCAGCCGTCCTCCGGCCAGCAGAACGCCACCGCCCTCGTCGCCGACAAGAGCGTCCTCGGCGTCGTCGGCCCGCTGAACTCCTCCGTCGCCGAGTCCATGCAGAAGGTCTTCGACGACGCCAAACTGGTCGAGGTCTCCCCCGCCAACACGGGCCCCTCCCTCACCCAGGGCGCCGACTGGCAGAAGAAGAAGGTCCGCCAGTTCAAGTCGTACTTCCGCACCGCGACCACGGACGCCATCCAGGGCCCGTTCGCCGCGCAGTACCTCTACAACGACGGCAAGAAGAAGAAGGTCTTCGTCATCGACGACAAGAAGACCTACGGCGCCGGCCTCGCCGGCACCTTCACGGCGGAGTTCAAGAAGCTCGGCGGCAAGGTCGTCGGCACCGAGCACATCAACCCCGACACCAAGGACTTCTCCGCGGTCGCCACCAAGGTGAAGAACTCCGGCGCCGACGTCGTCTACTACGGCGGCGAGTACCCGCAGGCCGGCCCGCTCAGCAAGCAGATCAAGGCCGCCGGCGCCAAGATCCCGCTGGTCGGCGGCGACGGCATCTACGACCCGACCTTCATCAAGCTGGCCGGCGCCGACTCCACCGGCGACCTCGCCACCTCCGTCGGCGCGCCCGTCGAGACGCTGCCCTCCGCCAAGCAGTTCGTCGCCGACTACAAGGCGGCCGGCTACAAGGACGGCTACGCGGCCTACGGCGGCTACTCCTACGACTCCGCCTGGGCGATCATCGAGGCCGTCAAGAAGGTCGTCGACGACAACGGCGGCAAGCTCCCCTCGGACGCCCGCGCCAAGGTCACCGAGGCCATGCAGAACGTCTCCTTCGACGGTGTGACCGGCAAGGTCGCCTTCGACGAGTTCGGTGACGCCACCAACAAGCAGCTCACCGTCTACGCCGTGAAGAACGGTGCCTGGGCGGCGGAGAAGTCCGGCACCTACACCGGCTGACCCCACCCGCACCACCCCAGGCCGCGCGGGGCGCTGTACCACTGGCGCCCCGCGCGGACTCACATCCGGTCACATCCGTCGAACGTCCGAAATCATCGGAGGACATGCGGTGAACGAACTGCCGCAGCAGCTGGTCAACGGCCTGCTACTAGGATCCATGTACGGGCTGGTCGCCATCGGCTACACAATGGTCTACGGCATCGTCCAGCTCATCAACTTCGCCCACGGCGAGATCTTCATGACCGGCGCCTTCGGCGCCCTCACGGTCTACGTGTACGTACTCCCCGACGGCACCAGCATGTGGGTGGCCCTGCCCCTCATGCTCATCGGCGCCGTCATCGTCGCCGTACTCGTCGCCGTGGGAGCGGAACGGTTCGCCTACCGGCCGCTGCGCACCGCCCCACGCCTCGCGCCGCTCATCACCGCCATCGGCCTCTCCCTCGCCCTGCAGCAGGCCGTCTGGGCCTGGTACCCCGAGGCCAAGTCGGCCCGCACCTTCCCCCAGATCCCCGGCGGCCCCTTCCACCTCGGCGACGTCACCATCCAGACCGGTGACATCTTCCTGCTCATCGCCGCCCCCATCAGCATGGCCGTCCTCGCCTACTTCGTCATGAAGACCCGCACCGGACGCGGCATGCAGGCCACCGCCCAGGACCCCGACACCGCCAAGCTCATGGGCATCAACACCGACCGCATCATCGTGGTCGCCTTCGCCCTCGGCGCCGCGTTCGCCGCCATCGGCGGCGTCGCCTACGGCCTCAAGTACGGCCAGATCGACTTCCGCATGGGCTTCATCCTCGGACTGAAGGCCTTCACCGCGGCCGTCCTCGGCGGCATCGGCAACATCTACGGAGCCATGATCGGCGGCGTCGTCCTCGGCATCGCCGAAACCCTGGCCACCGCCTACATCGCCGACCTCCCCGGCATGGACAAGTTCGGCAGCCAGTCCTGGGCAGACGTCTGGGCGTTCGTACTCCTCATCCTCGTGCTCCTGTTCCGGCCCCAGGGCCTGCTCGGCGAGCGCGTGGCCGACAGGGCGTGACACCGATGACCACACAGACCACCGCACCCGAGACCCCCGAGACCCCGAGCGCCCCCACCGGCGCCGCGCCCTCCGGCCTCTTCGGCATCCCGGCGCCCGCCGGCCGCGCCCTCGCCACCACGGGCGGCGCCCTCACCGCCGCCGCCACCTTCCTCGCCTGGACCTGGACCTCCGCCTTCCCCGGCGACCTCACCGTGTACGGCTACCCCGGCGGCCTGCAGGTCCTCGTCCTCATCGGCGCGGCCCTCACCACCGTGCTCGCCGTCGCCTCCTACGGCGTCAAGGGCCTCAACTGGCTCGTCCCCGCCGGCGCCGACGCGGCCGTCAAACTCGCCGCCCTCGCCACCTTCGCCACCGCCTGGTACACGGTCATCGCCATCAGCAGCGAACTCGGCGGCGTCGTCAACCTCGAACCCGGCGGCTACATCGTCGCCGCCACCAGCCTCGTCACCCTCGTCGGCGCCCTGGCCCTGCCCTTCGAACGGCCCGAGCCCGACCCCATCGACCCCGACAGCACCGGCTCCGAGAAGTTCCGGCACAGCCTCGGCCACGCCTGGAACACCACCAAGGCCGCCTTCCACACCGACAGCCCCAAGCCGCTCGGCAAGCTCCCCTCGTACGCCGAGATCCTCGTCATCGTCGCGGCGCTCGCCGTCGGACTCGCCGTCTTCACCTACGGCATCGGCACCGAGTACGACGAACTCTTCGTCGGCTTCCTCATGCTCGCCGGCCTCGGCTTCGCCGCCCTCAACAAGTCCGGCCTGATCGCCCACGTCTCCCAGCTCACCGCCCGGCACCAGAACATCACCGTCTTCGGCGCCTTCATCGCGGCCGCCCTCTTCCCCTTCACCCAGACCGACGACCAGTACGCCACCCTCGGCGTCTACATCCTCATCTTCGCCACCGTCGCCCTGGGCCTGAACATCGTCGTCGGCCTCGCCGGCCTCCTCGACCTCGGCTACGTCGCCTTCCTCGGCGTCGGCGCCTACGCCGCCTCACTCGTCAGCGGCTCCCCCAACTCGCCCTTCGACGTGCACTTCCCCTTCTGGGCCGCCGTCATCATCGGCGCCCTCGCCTCGCTCGTCTTCGGCGTCCTCATCGGCGCACCCACCCTGCGCCTGCGCGGCGACTACCTCGCCATCGTCACCCTCGGCTTCGGTGAGATCTTCCGCATCACCGCCAACAACCTCGACGGCACCAGCGGACCCGACCTCACCAACGGCTCCAACGGCATCGCGTCCATCCCCAACCTCGACATCGCCGGCTTCGACTTCGGCGCCACCCACGACGTCGGCGGATTCACCATCGGACGCTTCGCCAACTACTTCTTCCTGATGCTCCTCATCACCGCCGTCGTCGTCCTCGTCTTCCGGCGCAGCGGCAACTCCCGCATCGGACGCGCCTGGGTCGCCATCCGCGAGGACGAGACCGCCGCCCTCGCCATGGGCATCAACGGCTTCCGCGTCAAACTCATCGCCTTCGCCGTCGGCGCCTCCCTCGCCGGACTCGCCGGCACCGTCCAGGCACACGTCACCTACACCGTCACCCCCGAGCAGTACCTGTTCGCCGGTGCCATCCCGCCCAACTCCGCCTTCCTGCTCGCCGCGGTCGTCCTCGGCGGCATGGGCACCATCGCCGGCCCCCTCATCGGCGCCGCACTGCTCTTCCTCATCCCCAACAAACTCCAGTTCCTCGGCGACTACCAGCTCTTCGCCTTCGGCGTCGCCCTCATCCTGCTGATGCGGTTCCGCCCCGAGGGCCTCATCCCCAACCGGCGCCGCCAGCTCGAATTCCACGAAGAGGCCGAAGCGCCCACGGTCCTCGGCAAGACAGGGGCCTGACCACATGACCACCGACACCACCACCAAGGACACCGCACCGGCCGCGCACACCCCCGGCCAGACCGTCCTCGACGCACGCGGCGTCACCATGCGCTTCGGCGGCCTCACCGCCGTACGAAATGTCGACCTCACCGTCAACAGCGGCGAGATCGTCGGACTCATCGGCCCCAACGGCGCCGGCAAGACCACCTTCTTCAACTGCCTCACCGGGCTCTACATCCCCACCGAGGGAGAAGTCCGCTACAAGGGCAACGTCCTGCCGCCCAAATCCTTCAAGGTCACCGCCGCCGGCATCGCCCGCACCTTCCAGAACATCCGGCTCTTCGCCAACATGACCGTCCTGGAGAACGTGCTCGTCGGCCGCCACACCCGCACCAAGGAAGGCTTCTGGTCCGCCGTCCTGCGCGGCCCCGGCTTCCACAAGGCCGAAGCCGCCTCCCGCGAACGCGCCATGGAACTGCTCGAGTTCGTCGGCCTCGACAACAAGACCGACCACCTCGCCCGCAACCTCCCCTACGGCGAACAGCGCAAACTCGAGATCGCCCGCGCCCTCGCCAGCGAACCCGGCCTGCTCCTCCTCGACGAGCCCACCGCCGGCATGAACCCCCAGGAAACCCGCGCCACCGAAGAACTCGTCTTCGCCATCCGCGACATGGGCATCGCCGTCCTCGTCATCGAGCACGACATGCGGTTCATCTTCAACCTCTGCGACCGCGTCGCCGTACTCGTCCAGGGCGAGAAACTCGTCGAAGGCGACAGCGCCACCGTCCAGGGCGACGAACGCGTCGTAGCCGCCTACCTCGGCGAACCCTTCGAAGGCGCACCCGGCGGTGAGGAAGCCGCCGAGGTGCAGAACGCCGAGGCACACGCCGACACCGCCACGGACGCCGCGCCCGGCAAGGAGAACGACCGATGACCGCACTCCTCGAGGTCGAGGACCTCCGCGTCGCCTACGGCAAGATCGAAGCCGTCAAGGGCATCTCCTTCAAGGTCGACGCCGGCGAGGTCGTCACCCTCATCGGAACCAACGGCGCCGGGAAGACCACCACCCTGCGCACCCTCTCCGGCCTCCTCAAGCCGGTCGGCGGCCAGATCAAGTTCATGGGCCGATCACTGAAGAAGATCCCCGCCCACCAGATCGTCTCCCTCGGACTCGCCCACTCCCCCGAGGGGCGGCACATCTTCCCCCGCATGACGATCGAGGACAACCTCCGCCTCGGCGCCTTCCTCCGCAAGGACAGGGACGGCATCGAGAAGGACATCCAGCGCGCCTACGACCTCTTCCCCATCCTCGGCGAACGCAGGAAGCAGGCCGCGGGCACCCTCTCCGGCGGCGAACAGCAGATGCTCGCCATGGGCCGCGCCCTGATGTCCCAGCCCAAACTGCTCATGCTCGACGAGCCCTCCATGGGCCTGTCCCCGATCATGATGCAGAAGATCATGGCGACCATCGCGGAACTCAAGGCCCAGGGCACCACCATCCTGCTCGTCGAGCAGAACGCCCAGGCCGCGCTCTCCCTCGCCGATCACGGACACGTCATGGAGGTCGGCAACATCGTCCTCTCCGGCACCGGACAGGACCTCCTGCACGACGAATCCGTCCGCAAGGCGTACCTCGGCGAGGACTGACCCCACCGCGGTCCGCCAGGACGGCCGGCACCACGCGACAGGGCCCGCACCCCGGAGGGTGCGGGCCCTGTCGCGATCACGGCGCGTACCGGCGAACCACTGCCGTCATCGGCGGGCGGTGAGCGGCGGTACCGGCGTGCCGCACGCCGGCCTGCGGTCCTCAGTCCTTGTCGGACTTCCCCCCGCCGCCGCCCTTGGCCGCCTTCTTCTCCTCGCTGTCCTGAATGACCGCCTCCGCCACCTGCTGCATCGACATCCGGCGGTCCATCGACGTCTTCTGGATCCAGCGGAACGCCGCCGGCTCCGACAGCCCGTACTCCGTCTGCAGGATCGACTTCGCCCGGTCCACCAGCTTCCGCGTCTCCAGCCGCTGGGAGAGGTCCGCGACCTCCTTCTCCAGCTCCTTCAGCTCCGTGAACCGCGAGACGGCCATCTCGATCGCCGGCACCACGTCACTCTTGCTGAACGGCTTCACCAGGTACGCCATCGCACCCGCGTCCCGCGCCCGCTCCACCAGATCACGCTGCGAGAACGCGGTCAGCATCAGCACCGGGGCGATCCGCTCCTCGGCGATCCGCTCCGCCGCCGAGATGCCGTCCAGCTTCGGCATCTTCACATCCAGGATCACCAGGTCAGGCCGGTGCTCCCGGGCGAGCTCCACCGCCCGCTCACCGTCCCCGGCCTCACCGACGACGGAGTACCCCTCCTCCTCCAGCATCTCCTTGAGATCAAGCCGGATCAGCGCCTCGTCCTCCGCGATGACGACTCGGGTCGTCAGCGGAGGCACATGCGACTTGTCGTCGTCGGACACGTCAACGGGCTGTGGCGACTCGGCGGTCACGGGGGCGCTCCTCGTTCCGGGGCGGGCAGGTAGTGCTCCCAAGAGCCTACCCAGCTGCGGTAAGGTGGTCAGGCAACGGGTCAGGGGGAACCTTGGATTCGTTGGGCCCCGGTAGCCCAATTGGCAGCAGGCAATGGATTCAAAACCCATACAGTGTCGGTTCGAGTCCGACCCGGGGCACTTTTCCTTCAAATCGAAGGTCACCTATTCCGAGCGGATGTCCACGTTCTCGTGAACATCCGCTTTTCGCTGCGTGTCGCGCGGACGACTTCCGGAAAGTGTCCGCATGTACGACGTCAGCACCCGTATGCGAGTCCTGTCCCTGGTGGCGCAGGGGCGCAGCCTCAATTCCGTCAGCAAGCAGACCGGAATCTCACGCGCCGCGATCCGTTCCTGGCAGAACCGCCTCGAGCCACTGCCCCGCATGGCGCCGCGCGCCCCCGGTCCCCCTTCCGACGATCGCGCCTACGCGTATCTTCTGGGTCTCTATCTGGGTGACGGCTGCATCAGCGCCCACCCGCGCAGCGGCTATTACCTCAGGATCGCCTGCGCCGACGCCTGGCCCGGCCTCATGCGCTTGTGCCGCGAGGCCATCATGCGCGTGTCCCCCGGCGTCAGTGTGTACGCGGTCCGGAAACAGGGCTGCGCGATGGTGACCAGCTACTCGCCGCACTGGCCGCACCTCTTCCCCCAGCACGCCCCCGGCCGGAAGCACGAGCGGCGGATCGTGCTCGAGCCCTGGCAGCAGGGGATCGTCGACGCGCATCCCTGGGAATTCGTCCGCGGCCTGATTCACTCCGACGGCTGCCGGATCACCAATTGGACGACCCGCCTCGTCGGCGGCGAGCGCAAGCGGTACGAATACCCCCGCTATTTCTTCACCAATGTCTCCGCCGACATCCGGCGGCTCTACACGGACACCCTCGACAAACTCGGCGTGGAGTGGGCCCACTGCGCCCGCGACGGCGACGCGTACAACATCTCCGTCGCCCGCCGGGCCTCCGTCGCCCTCATGGACGCCCACGTCGGCCCCAAGTACTGAGGGGTCCTACCTCGGGCAGTCGTCCTCGCCGATGTGGTGGACGCGGACCATGTTCGTGGAGCCGGCCACGGACGGCGGGGAGCCCGCCGTGATGACGACCACGTCGCCCTTGCGGCAGCGACCGTAACGCAGGAGGAGTTCGTCCACCTGGGCGACCATGGCGTCGGTGGAGTTCACCCGGGGGCCGAGGAAGGTCTCCACGCCCCAGGTGGCGCTGAGCTGGGAGCGGGTGGCGGGCTCGGGGGTGAAGGCCAGCAGGGGGATGGGCGAGCGGTAGCGGGAGAGGCGGCGGGCGGTGTCGCCGGACTGGGTGAAGGCGACGAGGAACTTCGCACCGAGGAAGTCGCCGATCTCCGCCGCGGCGCGGGCGACGGCGCCGCCCTGGGTACGGGGCTTGTTGCGGTCGGTGAGCGGCGGCAGCCCCTTGGCGAGGATGTCCTCCTCGGCCGCGGCGACGATGCGGGCCATGGTGCGGACGGTCTGGACGGGGTACTTGCCGACACTGGTCTCGCCAGAGAGCATCACGGCGTCGGTGCCGTCGATGACGGCGTTGGCGACGTCGCTCGCCTCGGCCCGGGTCGGGCGCGAGTTGTCGATCATCGAGTCGAGCATCTGGGTGGCGACGATCACCGGTTTGGCGTTGCGCTTGGCCAGTTTGACGGCGCGCTTCTGGACGAGGGGGACCTGCTCCAGGGGCATCTCGACGCCGAGGTCCCCGCGGGCGACCATGATGCCGTCGAAGGCGGCGACGATGTCGTCGAGGTTCTCCACCGCCTGGGGCTTCTCGATCTTGGCGATGACGGGGAGCCGGCGGCCCTCGTCGTCCATGATGCGCTGGACGTCGAGGACGTCGCGTCCGGAGCGCACGAACGACAGTGCGACGACGTCGAAGCCGGTGTGCAGGGCCCAGCGCAGATCGGCCTCGTCCTTCTTGGACAGGGCGGGGACGGAGACGGCGACGCCGGGGAGGTTGAGGCCCTTGTGGTCGGAGATCATGCCGCCTTCGAGGACCGTGGTGCGCACCCGGGGGCCGTCGACGGCGGTGACTTCGAGGGCGACCTTTCCGTCGTCGACGAGGATGCGTTCGCCGGGGGTGACGTCGTCGGCGAGGCCGGCGTAGGTGGTGCCGCACATGTGGCGGTCGCCTTCGGCGCCGTCCTCGACGGTGATGGTGAAGGTGTCGCCGCGTTCGAGGAGTACGGGGCCTTCGCCGAATCGGCCGAGGCGGATCTTCGGGCCCTGAAGGTCGGCGAGGATTCCGACGCTGCGGCCGGTTTCGTCGGCGGCCTTGCGGACCCGCTGGTACCGCTCCTCGTGTTCGGCGTAGGTGCCATGGCTGAGGTTGAAGCGGGCGACGTCCATTCCGGCGTCGACCAGGGCCTTGATCTGGTCGTATGTGTCGGTCGCGGGACCCAGAGTGCAGACGATCTTTGCTCGGCGCATAAGGGGAGCCTAGGCCTTACCGGTCGGTAGGGATTTGGTGCCGTGTGACTGCTCAACAACCTTTGAATGAAGGGGTATTGACAACTGTTGAATTGTGCGGGGCGCCGCTCCGATGAGCGTCGCGGTGTTCCGCGTACTCACAGTCTGGGCGGTGTCATCGTGAATCGCGCGTTGAGTTGCGCGTATACGTGCTGCCGTTGCGGTTCGAGGTCGAGGGGTGTGGCGGTGTCCTCGGGGGCGGGTGCGCCGTAGGCCGTCATGGCGCGGGTGCGGGTGGGGTGCGGGGGCTGGTGCGGGGCGTTCTCGGCGCCGATGTCGGCTATTTCGACGAGGGCGGCGAGGGTGGCGCCGAGTGCCTCGGCGTATTCCCTGGCGCGCTGGAGGGCGTCCTGGACGGCTTGCCGGCGGGCCTGCCGGTGGGCGGGCGAGTCGGGGCGCAGGCCCCACCAGGGTCCGTCCACCCGGGTGAGTTCCAAGTCGGCCAGTTGGGTGGTCAGTTCACCGAGGGCGGTGAAGTCGGAGAGTTCGGCGGTGAGGTGGACGGTGCCCTGGTAGGTGCGAACGCGTTCGCCGCGGCCGTGGCGGGTGAGTTCGGGGGTGAGGGTGAGGGCGCCGGTTTCGAGGTGTTCGACGGCCTGGCCGTGGCTTTTGACGAGGTCGATGATGTGGGCGTTGCGGCGGGCGAGGTCGTCGAGGGTGGTGCGGCGGTCCTTGCCGCGGGCGGTGACGGTGATGCCGATGCGGGCTGTCTCGGGGTCGACTTCGAGGTGGGCCTCGCCGCGGACGGCGATGCGGGGGGCGTCGGGGGTTCCGTAGGGGAGGGCGGGCTGGGGCGCGGCGGGGGAGGTCATACGTCCCACTGTGGCATCGGCCGGGGGTGCGGGGCGCCTGCCGGTCACCGGATCGCAACCTGTGGGGGCTGTTGCTGGTGGTCATGTGCGGGTCAGAATCTACGCGCGTTGTTGTCTCTGCCCGAGGAGAACGAGAGATGCCGTTGAACCGCCGGAAGTTCTTGAAGCAGTCCGCCGTGACGGGGGCGGGGGCCGCGCTGGCCGGTGCGGTGGCGGCTCCGGCGGCCCGGGCCGCCGAGCCCGCGGGGGCCGGGGCGGCCGGTCGTCACGGGGGTGCGGCGAAGCGGTACTCGCTCACCGTCATGGGCACGACCGACCTGCACGGACATGTGTTCAACTGGGACTACTTCAAGGACGCCGCGTACTCCGACAGCGCGGGCAACGCCCAGGGCCTGGCGCGCGTCTCCACGCTGGTGAACCAGGTCCGCGAGGAGAAGGGCCGGTGCAACACGCTGCTGCTGGACGCGGGTGACACCATCCAGGGCACCCCGCTGACGTACTACTACGCGAAGGTGGACCCGATCACCGCCAAGGGCGGTCCGGTGCATCCGATGGCGCAGGCGATGAACGCGATCGGGTACGACGCGGCGGCGCTGGGCAACCACGAGTTCAACTACGGCATCGAGACGCTGCGGAAGTTCGAGCAGCAGCTGCACTTCCCGCTGCTGGGCGCCAACGCGCTGGACGCGCGGACGCAGCGGCCGGCGTTCGCCCCGTACGTGATGAAGAAGTTCCATGTGCCGGGTGCTCCGCCGGTGAAGGTGGCCGTGCTGGGTCTGACGAACCCGGGCATCGCGATCTGGGACAAGGCGTATGTGCAGGGGAAGTTGACGTTCCCGGGGCTGGAGGAGCAGGCGGCGAAGTGGGTGCCGAAGCTGCGTTCGATGGGTGCGGACGTGGTGGTGGTGTCGGCGCACTCGGGTACGTCGGGCAAGTCCTCGTACGGCGACCAGTTGCCGTGGGTGGAGGACGCGGCGGCGAACGTGGCGCGGCAGGTGCCGGGCATCGACGCGATCCTGGTGGGTCACGCGCACCTGGAGATTCCGGAGCTGCGGGTGACGAACGAGCGGACGGGCAGGACGGTCGTGCTGTCGGAGCCGCTGTGCTTCGCCGAGCGGCTCACCCTGTTCGACTTCGAGCTGGTGTTCGCCAAGGGCCGGTGGGAGGTGGAGTCGGTGTCGGCCTCGCTGCGCAACTCCAACTCGGTCGCCGACGACCCGAGGATCACCCGGCTGCTGGCGGACGAGCACGCGAAGGTCGTGGCCTACGTCAACCAGGTCGTCGGCCGGGCGACCGAGACGCTGACGACGGTGGAGGCCCGCTACAAGGACGCCCCGATCATCGACCTGATCACCAAGGTGCAGGAGGATGTGGTGAAGGCCGCGCTGGCGGGCACGGAGTACGCCTCGCTGCCGGTCATCGCGCAGGCCTCCCCCTTCTCGCGGACCTCCGAGATCCCGGCGGGCGAGGTGACCATCCGGGATCTGTCGGGCCTGTACGTGTACGACAACACGCTGGTCGCCAAGCTGATGACGGGTGCGCAGGTGCGGGCGTACCTGGAGTACTCGGCGGAGTACTTCGTGCAGACGGCGGCGGGCGCGCCGGTGGACGTGGAGAAACTGACGAACGCGAACAACCGTCCGGACTACAACTACGACTATGTGTCCGGGCTGGCGTACGACATCGACATCGCGCAGCCGGCCGGGTCGCGGATCAGGAATCTGACGTTCGGCGGGGCGCCGCTGGACGACTCCCAGCAGTTCGTGCTGGCGGTGAACAACTACCGGGCCAACGGCGGCGGCGCGTTCCCGTACGTGGCGTCGGCGAAGGAGCTGTGGTCGGAGTCGACGGAGATCCGTACCCGGATCGCGGAGTGGGTGACGGCGAAGGGCGTGCTGGACCCGAAGGACTTCGCGTCGGCCGACTGGCGCCTGACGCGGGACGGCACGCCGGTGTTCTAGGGCCCGCCTTCGGACGGGTCCTGCCCGGTGCGGTGCGCGAATGAGCGAGCGTGACCGCCGCCTCGTGTGAGGCGGCGGTCTTCTCGTGTCGGCTAAGGCCGTTTGGTGGGATGGGCAGTGCCGGCGAGCTGTCCGATCATCGCCTACATCGCGTGCGCGAAGGCTTCCACTTCCTCCAGCAGGGCTGCTTCCCTCCCGGTTTTCGGCTCAAGCACGACCCCCGCGCGCTCCAACATCACGAGAGAAGCGAGTAGCACGCCTCGCATGAGGCCGTGCTGAACCGGGTGTCGCGTCGAGCCGTAGCAGTCGAGCAGGCCCTCGACGAACTGTCGAAATACTTGCACGTCCACAGCGCACGTATCGTCGTCCGACGGTGTCAGGCCAGTTGGGCGCTGGACCAGTTCTGCCGCACTCTCCGCGAAGGAGAGGTACCACTTTCCGATCCGGAGAGATGGATCCCATACAGTCTCGCCCGCGACCTCGAAATAGTAGCTCATTGAGCAAACTCCAGCCTGATATCGACGCCAGGATTCGCCTGCCTCAGCTTGTCGATGTGCGATTCAAGCGCAGTTCGGAAGCGAGGATCAATCGCGGGATTGGTCAGCCGCCGGCACTGATGATCTGCGCGACCTCGACCCGCTCGTCCTGCGCCCGCCGCTCGTACTGACCCGTCGCCAGGAAGGCCTTGACGTCCTCCGGCGTCCCATCCAGCGCGGCCTGCCCCGCCTTCCGGACCTCCGGACCACCCGCATCGACGACCTGTGCGACCCGGACCCGCTGATCCTGGAAATACGGATCCCGCCAGTCCTCGTACAGGAAGTCCTCGAGGTCGTCCTGCGTTCCGTCCAGAGCCTTGCGGGCGGCCTCCTGCAGATTCAGCCCACCCACACTGGCGATCTGGGCCACGGCAACGCGCTCGTCCTGGAGCCGTACATCGTTCGCCGTGCTGAGGAAACGGTGTACGTCGTCGTCGCTGCCGGTCAGGGCGACTTCCGCGGCGGCCCGCAGCTCTGGCCCGCCCGTCGACCACAGGGCGAGCACCCGGGCGCGGTCGGTCACCTCGTCCGCGACAGCGCTGCCGTCACCGGTCGGGGTGCCGTCGGCCACCGCGCGGGAGGCAGCGCCTGTGAGCAGGCCGCACAGGAGCGCCAGGGGCAGCAGACACAGACAGAGCATGCGTGCCACTCGCACGGTGCTTCTCACCGCGGTGCTCGCCGATTTCCTCGTCTTCACCTGTCTCTCAATCCGTTTCGTGGTCGGCTGGGGGGCCGCGCCGTGGACACGCGGGCGGCGCGGTGCCAGCGGGCGGCTCGCGCGGTCGTGCGCGAGCCGCACCGAGAGGGCCGTGTCCGGGTGTGTCGGTCGGCGGGTGCGTCAGTTGGCGGGTGCGAGCTGGATCTCGGTGTGCAGGCCCTTGGCGTCGACGCCGGTGAAGTAGCTGACGTGGCCGTCCTTCCAGCGGACGAGGATGTCGTCGGCGGTGGTGTCGCCGGTGAGGGCGCCGGCGGTGAGGGCGCCGGCGTTGGCCCAGTACGACTTCGCGGGCCGGATCTTGATCTCGGCGGGCAGCTTGGCGGTCATGCCGGGATAGACCGTGGTCTCGCCGTCGATCCAGCGCACCAGCAGATCGTCGGCGTTCTTGCCGGTGAAGGAGCCGGTGGCCAGCTGGGTGGCGTAGGTCCAGGTGGTGTTCTTGGCCACGACCTGGGTCTGCTTCTTCAGCCCGTTGACGGCCAGGTCGCGGAAGAGGGAGACGTGCCCGTCCTTCCAGTCCACCAGCAGGTCGTCACGGTGAGCGCCCGTGGCGAAGCGGCCGCCGGTCAGCAGTCGGGCGTCGTCCCTCCAGGTCGTGTTCTTCGGCGCGGCGAGCTGCTTCTCGCCATGGAAGCCCTTGGCGTCGACGGTGGTGTAGAGGGTCATCTCACCGTCGTCCCAGCGCACCACGACGCCGTCCGTGGTGCCGCCGGTGTTCACGCCGGTCACGTTGACGGCGTGGGTCCACACGCTCTTGGCGGGCTGGAGCCGGTGCTCGGCGGAGAACGGGCGGGCGGGATCGGCGCCGTCGCCGCCCTGGTAGAGGGTGACCTCGCCGTCGTCCCGGACGACGATGACATCCATACGGCGGCTGCCGCCGGCCGGCCCGGTGCAGTAGCCGGCCGTCATCTGCACCGTGTGCTTCCACGGCGCGGCCGCGAGGACGGGGGCGTAGACGACCTGCCCGATCCAGGCGGCCAGGTCGTCGACCCGGGCGGCGACCGCCCCGGTGCGGGTCTCGGACGCATCGGTGCCCAGGCAACCGCCCTGCCAGGACAGGCTGCTCACCCCCACGACCGCGGTACGCCCGCCGGCCGTGGTCAGCACCGGGCCGCCGGTGTCGCCCTTGCAGATCGCCGCGCTCTCGGACCGGCCGGCCAGGTCGACGGTCGTGGTGGCGGTGCTCTGGACGGTGAACGCTGCCGTGTGGACCTGGTCGGGCACCCACTCGGTGTGCGTACGCCCGAACCCGGCAGCCTGCACCTCGTCCCCGGCCGCGGGCGCGGCGCTCGCCACCGGGATCGCGGTCACACCGGTGACCGGCTTGGCCAGCTGGGCCGGCACCACGTCGCGGTCCGTGTGCGGGACCAGGTTCACCACCTGCTGGGCGGTGCCCGCGACGGTGGCCGTGGTCTTCAGCTTCGGCGCACCCTGCGGCAGGGTGCCGCCGGGGATCTCGGTGAAGCAGCCGGCGGCCGTCAGCAGCCACTGCGGGGCCACCAGCGTGGCCGAACAGCCCCGCCGGCCACCGATGTCGAGCCGTGCGGTGGCGGCCGAGACGGAATCGGGGGCCTGCGGGCCGGACACGGCGGTGGCGGGGGTGGCGGTCAGGGAGACGGCCAGGGAAGCGGCGGCGATCAGGCCGCCGGTCGGTCCACGCCCTGCGCGGACGAGAGGCAGACATGGAGAATTCCTTGCTTGTCATGCGAGAAAAGGCGGTGGGAAAAGGGAGGATGGGGCAGGTGGTGGCGGGTGGGCCGGTCAGCCGGTGACCCGCAGCTCCAGCAGCACGCTCGGTGCGCCACCGGCCGCGCCCTCGCCCACGCTCTGGTAGCCGTTCCTGGCCACCGTCACCGTCTTCACCGGCGCCGAGGGATCGGCCTGCGGCCGCAGATCGGCACTGATGGGATGGTCGGCGGTCTCCAGGGCGAACACCCGCGGGAGTTCGAGGGAGAGGTAGCCGCTTTTCGCGGTCGCCGTGAAGCAGTACGCGCCCTGCGGATTGCCGCTGGGACCCTGCACGGTGAGCACCTTGATCTGCTGCGCGGAGTCGTCGCACGCGGCGAGCGTGATGTGCCCGTCGCCCCTGATCAGTTTGATGCCCATGTCGTGCTGGATCTGATCCGCGTGTCGTCTCAGATTCCGTCCGTCAGTGGGGTCAGGGTTTTGATGTGGCGGGTGGGTGGGATGTGGGGGCGTTGGTGGTCCAGGCCGAAGGTGGTGAAGGCGGTGCGGGTGGGCAGGGGGTAGGTCTGGGCGCCGGTGACCGAGTTGAGGATGTGGGCGCTGCGCCAGGCGGCGAGGCCGAGGTCGGGGGTGCCGACGCCGTGGGCGTGCAGGCCGGCGTTCTGGACGTAGACGTGGCAGCCGGTTGCGGTGACCCGGGGGTCGAGGAGGAGGCGGAACCGGTCGTCGATGCGGGGGCGTTGGGCGCTGTCGCGGCGCAGGTAGGGGTCGAGGCCGGTGAGGAGGGGGGTGAGGGGGCGTTCGCGGTAGCCGGTGGCGAGGACGACGGCGTCGGTGGTGTGGCGGGTGCGGGTGCCCTGCCGGATGTGTTCCAGGTGGAGTTCGATCTTGGCGGTGGCGAGGCGGCCGGCGGTGCGGACGTGGACGCCGGGGGTGAGGACGGCGTCGGGCCAGCCGCCGTGCAGGCTGCGCTGGTAGAGCTCGTCGTGGATGGCGCCCAGGGTGTTGCCGTCGATGCCTTTGTGGAGTTGCCACTGGGTGGGCAGGAGCCGGTCGCGGACGGCTTCGGGCAGGGCGTGGAAGTAGCGGGTGTAGTCGGGGGTGAAGTGCTCCAGGCCGAGTTTGGAGTACTCCATGGGGGCGAGGGCCTCGGTGCGGCCGAGCCAGTGCAGCCGTTCACGGCCGGGGGGCCGGCGGCGGAGCAGGTCGAGGAAGATCTCCGCGCCGGACTGCCCGGAGCCGACGACGGTGATGTGGCCGGCGGCGAGGAGGGTGTCGCGGTGGTGGAGGTAGTCGGCGGCGTGGACGACGGGGGCGCCGGGGGCGTGGACGAGGGGTTTGAGGGGGTCGGGGACGTGGGGTTCGGTGCCGATGCCGAGGACGATGTTGCGGGTGTGGGTGCGGCCGAGGGCCAGTGCCTCTCCGGTGGCGTCGAGTTCGGTGAAGTCGATTTCGAAGAGGCTGCGTTCGGGGTTCCAGCGGACGGCGTCGACCTGGTGGCCGAAGCGCAGTGCGGGCAGGTTGCGGGAGACCCAGCGGCAGTAGGCGTCGTATTCGGCGCGGTGGACGTGGAAGCGTTCGGCGAAATAGAACGGGAAGAGTCTCTCGCCGGATCTGAGGTAGTTGAGGAAGGTCCAGGGGCTGGTGGGGTCGGCGAGGGTGACGAGGTCGGCGAGGAAGGGGACCTGGATGCGGGCGCCTTCGATGAGCTGGCCGGGGTGCCAGGTGAACTCGGGGCGTCTGTCGTAGAAGACGGTGTCGAGGCCGGTGAGGGGGTGGGCGAGGGCGGCCAGGGAGAGGTTGAACGGTCCGATGCCGATGCCGACGAGGTCGTGGGGGGTGTCGGGGGCGTGGCTCATTGGGGGGTGCTTCCTTCCACCAGTTTCAGCAGGGCGGCCAGGTCGTCGGGCCGCGTTTCGGGGTTGAGCAGGGTGGCCTTGAGCCAGAGGCGGTCGTCGAGGCGGGCGCGGCCGAGGACGGCGCGGCCCTCGCTGAGGAGTCTGCGGCGGACGGCGGCGACGGCCTCGTCGGTGGCGCCGGTGGGGCGGAACAGGACCGTGCTGATGGTGGGCCGGTCGTAGAGCTCGAAGCCGGGGTGGGCGTGGATGAGGTCGGCGAGTTCGCGGGCGCGGGCGCAGACGGTGTCGACGAGGGCGCCGAGGCCGCTGCGGCCGAGGGCCTTGAGGGTGACGGCGATCTTGAGGATGTCGGGGCGGCGGGTGGTGCGCAGGGAGCGGCCGAGGAGGTCGGGCAGGCCGGCTTCGGTGTCGTCGTCGGCGTTGAGGTAGTCGGCGCGCTGGTGCAGGACGGCGAGGTCGCGGGGGTGGCGGACCGCGAGGAGGCCGGCGGCGACGGGCTGCCAGCCGAGTTTGTGCAGGTCGAGGGTGACGGTGTGGGCTGCCTCGATCCCGGTGAGCTTGTCGCGGTGGCGGTCGCTGAACAGCAGGCCTCCGCCGTGGGCGGCGTCGATGTGCAGGCGGGCGCCGTGGGCGGCGCACAGTCCGGCGATCTCGGGGAGCGGGTCGACGAGTCCGGCGTCGGTGGTGCCGGCGGTGGCGGCGACGAGCAGGGAGCCGCGGGGGCCGGCGAGGTCGGTGAGGGCGCTGTGCAGGGCGGCGAGGTCGATGGTGCCGGAGGGGGCGGGTACGACCACGGGTTCGGGCAGGCCGAGCAGCCAGGCGGCGCGGGGCAGGGAGTGGTGGGCGTTGGCGCCGTGCACCAGGCGGATGCCGCCGCCGTGGTTCTCCCGGGCGAGGAGCAGGGCGAGTTGGTTGGACTCGGTGCCGCCGGTGGTGACGACGGCGTCGGCGAGGCCGGCGGCGTGGGCGAGTTCGCGGGTGACGAGGGCTTCGAGTTCGGAGGCGGCGGGGGCCTGGTCCCAGGAGTCCAGGGAGGGGTTGAGGATGCTGACGGCGAGGTCGGCGGCGGCCGCGGCGGCGAGTGGCGGGCAGTGCAGGTGGGCGGCGCACAGCGGGTCGGCGGGGTCGGCGGCGCCTTCGGCGAGGGCGTGGACGAGGGCGCGCAGGGCGTCCGGGTCGCCCCGGTCGGGCAGGATCTCCCCGGCGGCGTCGCGCATGCGGGCGGCGACGGCTTCCGGGCCGCCCGCGGGCAGCGGCCCGCCGCGGGCGCGCCGGCCGGTGTCGAGCGCGTCGAGCACGGTGTCGAGGAGGGGCCTCAGGGCGTGGGGGCCTTCGGTTCCCGAGGCGAGACGGGCGGGGTCGGCCGGGGGCGGAGTGCTCATGGGCTGTCCTCCGTGGCGCGGGGGCAGGGACTTCCAGCTTGGACGCAAGGTGCCGCGGCGCGCCCGGGTGCGTGGCGATCGGAACCCGAAAGTGGGTACTGCCGTGCGGGGAAAACATGTTGGGGCGGGGGTCGGGTGAGACGCGCGCCGCGAGCCGCGTCCGGCGGACAGGGGTGCGGTGCCAGGGGCCGGGGGTCCGGCACGGGCGGGGCGTCGGCACGGGCCCCGGGGGCGCCGCCGCACAGGCCCCGGGGGGCGCCGGACAGGCCCCGGGGGGCGCCGGCACAGGCCCCGGGGGGGCGCCGGCACAGGCCCCGGGGGGGCGCCGGCACAGGCCCCGGGGGGGCGTCGGCACGGGCCCCGGGGGGGCGTCGGCACGGGCCCCGGGGGGGCGCCGGCACGGGCCCCCGGGGGCCGCGTAACTGGCCGCGCAGGCCCTTCCGGCCGCGCAGGGCCTCGCGCTCACGGGTCCACCGACCGGTGGGTGAAAGGCCCCACCGGCCCGGTGACATCGGGTCGTGCAGCCGCATGGCGGCCGCGGGACCGCCCGGCCGGTGAGCGGAAGCGCCCACGGGCCGGGTGACCCTCGGGTCGCGCGGCCTCAGGACGGCCACGGGGCCGCCCGGCCGCTGAGCGGTGGGGCCCGCCGGCCGCCGGGGGGTCTTCGGGCCGCGCAGGCCCGTGGGGTCACGAGGCCGCCCGGGCCGAGCGCGGACGGCAGCCGCCGGTGGCGGGGCGGGCGGCAACCGCTGGCGGCGCGGCGGGCGGAGGGCGACGGCGGGTGGGTGGCGACGCTGGGCCGCGGCCGTCGGCGGCCTTCGGCGGGCGGACGGCGACCGGCGGCGGGTGGCAGCCGCCGAGCGGTAATGCGGCACCTACCGGCAACGCCGACCGGCGGCCACCGGCAGCGAGTGGGCAGCAGCCTTCGGCGGGCAGGCAGCGGCGTTCAGGACCCCTCGCGGCGGGCGCGGGAGGCGATCACCGCGTCCTCGGCCTCCCGCTTGCGCCTGCGCTGCGCGAAGAAGCCGCCGGTGGGCAGGACCGAGAGGGCGAAGTGGAGCGCGGCGGTCTGCGGCAACCACTTGGCGCGGCTCCAGGCGTCGGCCCAGAAGAGGACGTAGCGGAGGAACAGGAGTTGGGGCGATGCCGTCGGCGGCCTTCGGCGGGCTGGCGGCAACTGGCGGCGGGTCGTAGCCGCCGAGCGGTATGCGGCACCTACCGGCAACGTCGGCCGGCGGCCACCGGCAGCGGATGGGCAGCGGCCGTCGGCGGACAGGCAGCGGCCGTCGGGGCGGATGCTGTCGGCAGACGTCGGCGGCAGGTCGCGGCCCCACCGGCAGGTGGCAGCCACCGCCGGCACGCGGCAACCGCCGGCGGACGCGGCCACGACACGCACGCGGGAACCGCCGGCACCCGGCGCGCGACGGGCGGCCGCCGACTGCCGGCCGTCAGGCAGGGCGCGCCGGACACCCGCCCGGCCTCGCTGCCACCCCCGCCGGCTGCCACCCCGCCCAGCTGCTACGTCCGCCCCGCTGCTGCCCCTGCCCGGCAGCCGGCCGGGTCAGCGGCCAACGGCCGGGGCCGTGGTCAACGGCCGGGGCCGTGGTCAACGGCCGGGGCCGTGGCCGGGCCGCCGCCCAGCCGCCGCCCCGCCCGGACACCGGCCCAGCCGTGGCGTTACGCCTCGCGGACGCGCAGTGCGCGGGCCAGGTCGTCGAGTTGGTCGACGAGCTTGCGGCGCAGGGCCGGGATCGGGTCGCCGTCGCGCAGGCACGCCTCGCCCAGGCGCAGGTGCTCGGCGTCGACGGCGTGGGCGGGGAAGGCCCAGCGGCCGGCGGCGTCGGCGATGGCGGGGCCGCGGCGGGCGGCGACGGCGACCGCGTCCTGGTAGAAGCGCGGCACGTAGTCGGCCACGAGGTCGGCCTGCTCGGGCTGCCAGAAGCCCTGGGCGGTGGCCGTGAACAGGTAGTTCGACAGGTCCTCGCTCTCCTCGGCGGCGAACATCGCCTCCCAGGCGCGCCGCTTGGCCTCGGGGTCGGGCAGCGCGGCGCGGCAGCGGGCGGCACCCTCCCGGCCGGTGGCGGACGGGTCGCGTTCCAGTTCGGCGGCGATGGCGGCCTCGTCGGTTGCGCCGAGTACGGCGAGCCGGGACAGCACGCGCCAGCGCAGCTCGGGGTCGAGTTCGGGCCCGCCGGGCACGGTGCCGTCGGCGAGCCAGGCGGCGATGGTGTCGGGGTGGGCGGCGACGTCGATGAACTGGCGTACGGCGATCAGCCGCAGGCCGGGGTTGTCCCCGTCCTCGGTGCGGCGGATGAGGTCGCGGCACAGGCCGGCGAGGGTGGCCAGGGCGGCGGGCCGGGCCTCGGGGGTGAGGTAGCGGTCGGCGATCTGGGCGCGGGCGAAGGCGAGGACGGTCTCGACCAGGGCGAGGTCGGTCTCGTACGGCAGGTGGGTCCGGGCGGTCTCCAGGTAGTCGGTGGCGGGCAGGTCGCCGTCGCGGACCGCGTCGCGCAGCGCGTTCCACACCACCGCGCGGGTCAGCGGCTCGGGCAGGCCGGACAGGTGTGCGCGGACGGTCCGGAAGGAGTCGGCGTCGAAGCGGATCTTGGCGTAGGTGAGGTCGCCGTCGTTGAGCACGAGCAGTGCGGGGCGCTTGCCGATGGGGTGGGGCTCGGACTGCGGTACGTCGAGGTCGAGGCGGGCGCGCAGGGTGAGGCGGCCCTCGTCGGTGAGGTCCTGGTCGTACAGGCCGGCCGAGACGCGGTGCGGGCGGCTGCCGCGGTGCTCGACGGTGAGGGCGCAGGTGCCGTCGGCGGCGGGGGTGATGTGCGGGGTGAGGGTGTCGACGCCGGTGGTGCGCAGCCATGCCTCGGCCCAGGCGTGCACGTCGCGGTCGGTGGCGGAGGCGAGGGAGTCGATGAAGTCGGCGAGGGTGGCGTTGGCGAACCGGTGCCGGGTGAAGTGGGTGTTGATGCCGGCGAGGAAGTCCTTCTCGCCGAGCCAGGCGACGAGCTGGCGCAGTGCGGAGGCGCCCTTGGCGTAGGAGATGCCGTCGAAGTTGAGCAGGGCGGCGGCGGTGTCGTCGACGGCGTCGGGGGCGACGGGGTGGGTGGAGGGGCGCTGGTCGGCGTCGTAGCCCCAGGGTTTGCGGCCGATGCCGAAGTCGGTCCAGGTGTCGGTGAAGCGGGTGGCCTCGGTGATGGTCTGGTAGCCCATGTACTCGGCGAAGGACTCGTTCAGCCAGATGTCGTCCCACCACTTGAGGGTGACGAGGTCGCCGAACCACATGTGGGCCATCTCGTGGGCGATGACCATGGCACGGGTCTGGCGTTCGGTGTCGGTGACGGCGGAGCGGTAGACGAACTCGTCGCGGAAGGTGACCAGGCCGGGGTTCTCCATGGCGCCGGCGTTGAACTCGGGGACGAACGCCTGGTCGTAGGAGTCGAAGGGGTACGGCTCGTCGAACTTCTCGTGGTAGCGGTCGAAGCAGGCGCGCGTGATGTCGAGGATCTCGTCGGCGTCGGCGTCGAGGTGGGGGGCGAGGGAGCGGCGGCAGTGGATGCCGAAGGGCAGGCCGCGGTGCTCGGTGCGCACGGAGTGCCAGGGGCCGGCGGCGACGGCGACCAGGTAGGTGGAGACGCGGGGGGTGGGCGCGGCCTTCCAGACGCCGTCGCCGGTGTGCTCGGTGACGCCGTTGGCGAGGACGGTCCAGCCGGCGGGGGCCTTGACGGTGACGTCGAAGACGGCCTTGAGGTCGGGCTGGTCGAAGGCGGCGAAGACGCGCTGGACGTCCTCCATGAACAGCTGGGTGTAGACGTACGTCTCGCCGTCGGAGGGGTCGGTGAAGCGGTGCATGCCCTCGCCGGTGCGGGAGTAGCGCATGATGGCGTCGACGCGCAGCTCGTGCTCGCCGGGGGTGAGGTTCTTCAGCGGCAGCCGGTTCTCGGCGAGGGCGCCGGGGTCGAGGGGCTGTCCGTCCAGGGTGGCCGAACGCAGCTGAGCGGGCTTGAGCTCGACGAACGTGTCCGTGACGTCCTGGCCGGCGCGTACGGCGAACCGGATGACGGTCACGGAGCCGAAGGTGTCGTCCCCGCCGGTCAGGTCGAGGCCGACGGTGTAGCGGTGGACGTCGAGGAGCTGGGCACGGGTCTGCGCTTCGTCGCGCGTGAGTACGGACATGGACGCCATGCTGCCTGATGCGACCGACAGGGCACGAGGGGGTTTCACCGACAGATGATCCATCGCCGGCCTGCCCGTGACCCGCGCCACGCCCCGCGCCCTTTCCGCCCGCTCCGGCGCACGCTCACCTGCCGGATCGCGCCGGCCTGTACGGCGTGCGCCGGTGGACGCGGCACGCGCTCCGCGCGGGCGGACGCCCCGGGGCGGGGTGTCCGCCCCAGGGGGGTGGGGTGTCCGCCCCGGGGGGTGGGCTCGTCAGCCGGCGGATCGGGACGGGCTGCCCTCGGCGGAGTCCTCGACGGAGTCGCGGACGGAGTCCTCGGCCGAGTTCTCGGCGGAGTTCTCGGCGGAGTTCTCGGCGATGCGCTCGTGGTGGTGGATCACCTCGGCGATGATGAAATTGAGGAACTTCTCGGCGAACCCCGGGTCCAGTCTGGCGTCCTCGGCGAGGGCGCGCAGACGGGCGATCTGGCGGGCCTCGCGGGCCGGGTCGGCGGGCGGCAGATGGTGGGCGGCCTTGAGGTGCCCGACCTGCTGGGTCGCCTTGAACCGCTCGGCGAGCATGTGCACGACGGCCGCGTCGATGTTGTCGATGCTGGCGCGCAGCCGCGTGAGCTCCGCCAGGACGGCGGGATCGACGTCACCGGTACCGGTGTCACTGGTGGTCATGGGCGCCTACCCTACGGCGGTGCGCCGTTTCCGTGACGCCCCGTCCGACGTCTGGACGCCCCCCGTCCGGCACACCGGCGCACCCGCCCGGCGCACCCGGAGCCGTCCGGCACACCGGCGCACCCGCCCGGCCCACGGGGAGCAGCCCGGTGCGCCGCTCCCCCGTCGGCTGCCGGGGGTGCGCCTACAGTGGGAGACAGTTCTGGGCGTCTTCGGGGGTGCGGACGTGGCGAACGACGGACCGGTCGAGCACGGGTTCCCGCATCTTCACACGGTGCGGGCCGCGGTCACGGCGCTCTACAGGAGGCTGACGTACGAGACCGTGCGGACCTTCTCGACCAGTGTGGCCCCGGCCGACGTGGCCTTCGCCGACACCGACGACCTGCATCTGGGCGCCCAGCGGGTGGCCCGTGAGATGGTGCGCCACTACCGGCTGCCGGACGCCCGGCTGATCGTCAGCTTCCGCGAGATGACGCATGCGGCGAACGTGGAGCTGACGGCGGGGCCGGAGTACTTCATCGAGCTCAACGACCGTTTCCGCACCCACCGCGAGGACATCGGCGCGGCCCTCGCGCACGAGGTGGCGCACGTGTATCTGCACCGGCTCGGCCTGTCCTTCCCCGGTCTGCGGGAGAACGAGATCCTCACCGACACGGTGGCGGCGTACCTGGGCGCGGGCTGGCTGCTGCTGGACGCCTTCCGGGAGTTCGGCGAGTCGTCGCAGAAGCTCGGTTACCTCACCCCGGAGGAGTTCGGCTATGTGCTGGCCAAGCGGGCGCTGGCGTTCGGCGAGGATCCGTCGGTCTGGTTCACCAGCCCGCAGGCCTACGAGGCGTACACCGAGGGGATGATGCTGGCCCGCCGCGACGGGCGGCAGCCGCCGCTGACGGCGGCCGGCTGGGCGGGCCGCCGCCGTTACGCCCGCGACCGCCGGCATGCCCAGGAGCACGGCCGTGCGCCGGAGGGGACGGCGGCGTCCGGCGTGCCGTACGTGTTCAGCCCGGCCGTACCCGCCGGGCACGAGCCGTTGCGCGTGTCGTTCCCCTGCCCGACCTGCCACCAGCGGATCAGGGTGCCGGTGCGCGGGCGGATCCGGGCGCGGTGCGCGCTGTGCCGGACGGTGCTGGAGTGCGACACGTAGCCGGCCGGGCGGGGCACACCACCGGCCGGGTGCGGCACCTCACCGGCCGGGTGCAGGCGACAAGCACCTCACCGGCCCCGGGCGGGGTGGGCGAGCCGGCCGGGCCGTACGATCCCCGGCTCCCGCGGAGGCCATGGCATCGGCCGGCGGGCAGGCATGCGACGGCGCCTGCCCTGGTGTCCGGTCGGGGACGATGGGCAGGCGCCGTCAGGTGTTCCGCACGCCGTTGTGCGGGACGTTCTGCGGTGCGCGCGTCAGACCATCAGCGCGCGGTCCGTCGGGCGGATCGGGGCCGGCAGGTCGCTGGCGCCGGTGAGGAAGCGGTCGACGCCGCGGGCGGCCGAGCGGCCCTCGGCGATCGCCCACACGATGAGCGACTGGCCGCGTCCGGCGTCGCCGGCGACGAACACGCCCGGCACGTTGGTCTGGAAGTCGGCGTCGCGGGCGATGTTGCCGCGCTCGTCGAGTTCCAGGCCGAACTGCTCGACCAGGCCGTTGTCCCGGTCGGTGCCGGTGAAGCCCATGGCCAGGGTGACCAGCTGGGCCGGGATCCTGCGCTCGGTGCCCGGCTTCTGGACCAGCTTGCCGTCGACGAACTCGACCTCGGTCATGTGCAGCCACTGGACGTTGCCGTCCTCGTCGCCCTCGAAGTGGGTGGTGGAGACGGAGTAGACCCGCTCACCGCCCTCCTCGTGGGCGCTGGTGACCTTGTAGAGCATCGGGAAGGTCGGCCAGGGCTGGCGCACCGCGTCCCGCTCCTCGTTCGGGCGGGGCATGATCTCCAGCTGGGTGACGGAGGCGGCGCCCTGGCGGTGGGCGGTGCCCACGCAGTCCGCGCCGGTGTCACCGCCGCCGATGACGACGACGTGCTTGCCCTCGGCCGTGATCGGCGGGGAGACGTAGTCGCCCTCCTGCACCTTGTTGGCCAGCGGGAGGTACTCCATCGCCTGGTGGATGCCCTTGAGCTCGCGGCCGGGCACGGGCAGGTCGCGCGCGGTGGTGGCGCCGACGGCCAGCACCACGGCGTCGTACCGCTTCTTCAGGTCCGTGGCCTTCAGGTCGCGGCCGATCTCCACGCCGGTGCGGAACCGGGTGCCCTCCGCGCGCATCTGCTCGATACGGCGGTTGATGTGCCGCTTCTCCATCTTGAACTCGGGGATGCCGTACCGGAGCAGGCCCCCGACCCGGTCCGCGCGCTCGTAGACGGCGACGGTGTGGCCGGCCCGGGTCAGCTGCTGGGCGGCGGCCAGGCCCGCCGGGCCGGAGCCGACGACGGCGACGGTCTTGCCGGACAGGCGCTCGGGGATGCGCGGGGCGACGTCCCCGGTCTCCCACGCCTTGTCGATGATGGAGACCTCGACGTTCTTGATGGTGACCGGGGCCTGGTTGATGCCGAGGACGCACGCGGACTCGCAGGGCGCCGGGCACAGGCGGCCGGTGAACTCCGGGAAGTTGTTCGTGGCGTGCAGCCGCTCGGAGGCCGCCGCCCAGTCCTCGCGGTAGGCGTAGTCGTTCCACTCCGGGATCAGGTTCCCGAGCGGACAGCCGTTGTGGCAGAACGGGATGCCGCAGTCCATGCACCGGCTGGCCTGCGTGCTGATGATGGGCAGCAGCGAGCCGGGGACGTAGACCTCGTTCCAGTCCTTGACGCGCTCGCCGACGGGGCGGGTCCTGGCGACCTCGCGGCCGTGGTTCAGAAAGCCCTTCGGGTCAGCCATTGATCGCCGCCTCCATCATCTTCTCGGTGATCTCGGTCTCGGACAGACCGGCTCGCTCGGCGGCGTCCTTGGCGGCGAGCACTGCCTTGTACGTGCTGGGGATGATCTTGCTGAAGCGGTCCACGGCGGTGTCCCACTCGGCCAGCAGCTTCTCGGCGACGGTGGAGCCCGTCTCCTGCTGGTGCCGGCGCACCACGTCGTGCAGCCACTGCTTGTCGGCGTCGTCCAGCGCCTCGACCGAGGCGAGGTTGCCGGCGTTGACGTTGTCGCGGTCGAGGTCGATCACGTAGGCGATGCCGCCGGACATGCCGGCCGCGAAGTTGCGGCCCGTCTCGCCGAGGACCACCGCGCGGCCGCCGGTCATGTACTCGCAGCCGTGGTCGCCCACGCCCTCGGAGACGACCAGCGCGCCGGAGTTGCGGACGCAGAACCGCTCGCCGACCTTGCCGCGCAGGAACATCTCGCCGCCGGTGGCGCCGTAGGCGAGGGTGTTGCCCGCGATGACGCTGTACTCGGCGAGGTGGTCGGCCGCGCGGTCCGGGCGGACGATGATCCGGCCGCCGGACAGGCCCTTGCCGACGTAGTCGTTGGCGTCGCCCTCCAGGCGCAGCGTGATGCCGCGCGGGAGGAAGGCGCCGAAGGACTGGCCGGCGGAGCCGGTGAAGGTGATGTCGATGGTGTCGTCGGGCAGGCCGGCGCCGCCGAACTTCTTCGTCACCTCGTGGCCGAGCATGGTGCCGACGGTGCGGTTGATGTTGCGGATGGCGACCTGGGCGCGCACCGGCTGGGCGTCGGCGGCGCCGGGTGCGGCCAGGGCGTCGGCGGCGAGCCGGATCAGCTCGTTGTCGAGCGCCTTCTCCAGGCCGTGGTCCTGGGCGACGACCTGGTGGCGCACCGCGCCCTCGGGCAGTTCGGGCACGTGGAACAGCGGCTCGAGGTCGAGGCCCTGGGCCTTCCAGTGGTTGACCGCGCGGGTGACGTCGAGGACCTCGGCGTGGCCGACGGCCTCGTCGATGGAGCGGAAGCCCAGTTCGGCCAGCAGCTCGCGGACTTCCTCGGCGATGAACTGGAAGAAGTTCACGACGAACTCGGCCTTGCCGGCGAACCGTTCGCGCAGCACCGGGTTCTGGGTGGCGATGCCGACCGGGCAGGTGTCCAGGTGGCAGACGCGCATCATGACGCAGCCGGAGACGACGAGCGGCGCGGTGGCGAAGCCGAACTCCTCGGCGCCGAGCAGGGCGGCGATGACCACGTCGCGGCCGGTCTTGAGCTGGCCGTCGGTCTGGACGACGATGCGGTCGCGCAGCCCGTTGAGGAGCAGGGTCTGCTGGGTCTCGGCCAGGCCGAGCTCCCAGGGGCCGCCCGCGTGCTTGAGCGAGGTCAGCGGGGAGGCGCCGGTGCCGCCGTCGTGGCCGGAGATGAGCACGACGTCGGCGTGGGCCTTGGACACGCCGGCCGCGACCGTGCCGACGCCGACCTCGGAGACCAGCTTCACGTGGATGCGGGCGGCCGGGTTGGCGTTCTTCAGGTCGTGGATCAGCTGGGCCAGGTCCTCGATGGAGTAGATGTCGTGGTGCGGCGGCGGGGAGATGAGGCCCACGCCGGGCGTGGAGTGCCGGGTCCTGGCCACCCACGGGTAGACCTTGTGGCCGGGCAGCTGGCCGCCCTCGCCGGGCTTGGCGCCCTGGGCCATCTTGATCTGGATGTCGTCGGCGTTGACCAGGTACTCGCTGGTGACGCCGAAGCGGCCGGAGGCGACCTGCTTGATCGCCGAGCGGCGCGCCGGGTCGTACAGGCGCTCGGGGTCCTCGCCGCCCTCACCGGTGTTGGACTTGCCGCCCAGCTGGTTCATGGCGATGGCGAGGGTCTCGTGCGCCTCCTTGGAGATGGAGCCGTACGACATGGCGCCGGTGGAGAAGCGCTTGACGATCGCGGAGACCGGCTCGACCTCCTCGAGGGGGATCGGCGCGCGGTCGGACTTGAAGCCGAACAGGCCGCGCAGGGTCATCAGCCGCTCGGACTGCTCGTTGACCCGGGAGGTGTACTGCTTGAAGACGTCGTAGCGGCCGGTGCGGGTGGAGTGCTGGAGGCGGAAGACCGTCTCCGGGTCGAACAGGTGCGGCTCGCCCTCGCGGCGCCACTGGTACTCGCCGCCGATGTCGAGGGCGCGGTGGGCGGGCGCGATGCCGCTGGCGGGGTAGGCCTTGGCGTGGCGGGCCGCGACCTCCTCGGCGATGACGTCGATGCCGACGCCGCCGATCTTGGTGGCGGTGCCGTTGAAGTACTTCTCGACGAAGCCCTCGTCCAGGCCGACGGCCTCGAAGACCTGGGCGCCGCGGTAGGAGGCGACGGTGGAGATGCCCATCTTGGACATGACCTTCAGCACGCCCTTGCCGAGGGCGTGGATGAGGTTGCGGATGGCCTTCTCGGCCTCCATGCCGGGCAGGAAGGTGCCGGCGCGGACCAGGTCCTCGACGGACTCCATCGCCAGGTACGGGTTGACGGCGGCGGCGCCGTAGCCGATGAGCAGGGCGACGTGGTGGACCTCGCGGACGTCGCCGGCCTCGACCAGCAGGCCCACGTGGGTGCGCTGCTTGGTGCGGATGAGGTGGTGGTGGACGGCCGCGGTGAGCAGCAGGGAGGGGATCGGCGCGTGCTCGGCGTCGGAGTGGCGGTCCGACAGGACGATCAGCCGGGCGCCGTTGCCGATGGCGGCGTCGGCCTCGGCGCAGATCTCCTCGATGCGGGCGGCGAGGGCCTGGCCGCCGCCGGAGACGCGGTACAGGCCGGAGAGGGTGGCGGCCTTGAAGCCGGGCATGTCGCCGTCGGCGTTGATGTGGATGAGCTTGGCCAGCTCGTCGTTGTCGATGACCGGGAAGGGCAGCGCGACGGACCGGCAGGAGGCGGCGGTCGGCTCGAGCAGGTTGCCCTGGGGGCCCAGGGAGCTGCGCAGGGAGGTGACCAGTTCCTCGCGGATGGCGTCCAGCGGCGGGTTGGTGACCTGCGCGAACAGCTGGGTGAAGTAGTCGAAGAGCAGGCGGGGGCGCTCGGAGAGCGCGGCGATGGGCGAGTCGGTGCCCATGGAGCCGATCGGTTCGGCGCCGGCCTTGGCCATCGGCGCCAGGATGACGCGCAGCTCCTCCTCGGTGTAGCCGAAGGTCTGCTGGCGTCGGGTGACCGAGGCGTGGGTGTGGACGATGTGCTCACGCTCGGGCAGGTCGCCCAGCTCGATCTCGCCGGCCTCGAGCCACTCGGCGTAGGGCTGCTCGGCGGCGAGGCTCGCCTTGATCTCGTCGTCCTCGATGATGCGGTGCTCGGCGGTGTCGACGAGGAACATGCGGCCGGGCTGCAGCCGGCCCTTGCGGACGACGCGGGCCGGGTCGATGTCGAGGACGCCGACCTCGGAGCCGAGGACGACGAGGCCGTCGTCGGTGACCCAGTAGCGGCCGGGGCGCAGGCCGTTGCGGTCGAGTACGGCGCCGACCTGGGTGCCGTCGGTGAAGGTGACGCAGGCGGGGCCGTCCCAGGGCTCCATCATCGTGGAGTGGAACTGGTAGAAGGCGCGCCGGGCCGGGTCCATGGAGTCGTGGTTCTCCCACGCCTCCGGGATCATCATCAGCACGGAGTGGGGCAGCGAGCGGCCGCCGAGGTGGAGCAGCTCCAGCACCTCGTCGAAGGAGGCGGAGTCGGAGGCGTCCGGGGTGCAGACGGGGAAGATCCGCTCCAGCTTGTCCTTGCCGCCGAAGAGGTCGGAGGCGAGCTGGGACTCGCGGGCGACCATCCAGTTGCGGTTGCCCTTGACGGTGTTGATCTCACCGTTGTGCGCGACGAAGCGGTAGGGGTGGGCGAGCGGCCAGCTCGGGAAGGTGTTCGTCGAGAAGCGGGAGTGGACGAGCGCGATCGCGGAGGCGAAGCGGCGGTCGGACAGGTCCGGGAAGAAGGGCTCCAGCTGCCCGGTGGTGAGCATGCCCTTGTAGACGAGGGTGCGGGCGGACAGCGACGGGAAGTAGACGCCCGCCTCGCGCTCGGCGCGCTTGCGCAGCAGGAACGCCTTGCGGTCCAGGGCGATGCCCTCGCTGGCCCCGTCGGTGACGAAGAGCTGGCGGAAGACCGGCATGGTCGAGCGGGCGGTCGCGCCGAGCAGCTCGGGGGCGACCGGGACCTCGCGCCAGCCGAGGACGGTCAGGCCCTCGTCGGCGGCGATCGTCTCGATATGCGAGACGGTGTCCTCGGTTCCGTCCTCGGGCAGGAAGGCGATGCCGACGGCGTAGGCACCGGCCCGCGGCAGCTCGAATCCGGCCACCTCCCGCAGGAACGCGTCGGGCACCTGGGAGAGCAGCCCCGCGCCGTCGCCGGAGTCCGGCTCGGAGCCGGTGGCGCCGCGGTGCTCGAGGTTGCGCAGAACCGTGAGCGCCTGCTCGACCAGCGCGTGGCTCGCCTCGCCGGTGAGGGTGGCCACGAAGCCGACGCCGCAGGCGTCGTGCTCGTCGCGGGGGTCGTACATACCCTGCGCAGCAGGGCGAGCATCCATGAACGACCAGTTCCGGTCATTCGTGGAGTGCTGGGACGGCTGGCGCGGCGTACGCATCGGCTCTCCCGTCGTCGTCATCTGGCATGTGCTGGTGCCGAGGGACGACGTTGGCCCTCTGCGTAAGTGCGAAATTTCGTGCAGGTTACATGATGGAACGGGGATCGGGAACCGGATACTCCGTTCCAGCATGCGGACACCGCGGGGTCGTCGGCGGGGGTTCCGCGCCCGGCGGTGGAGGCTGTGGGTGGCCGGCGCGGGCGGGATCGGTCGGATCCCTGTGCGCCGGTCGACGAGGGGGCGGGAAGAGCGGTGTCCGCCCGTCCCGGGAGTGCGCGGCAGGCCTCATTGCCCACAGCGCTTACGGCTCATGCCCGGTGGTCATGCCGTCGAAACCAGCGGGTAACGGTTACTTATGCGGTCCCTGGCATAAGTGCCCTGCGCCCTATCCTACGGCCGTTCCGAACAGGGAGCCCAGGGCATACGTCACACCGGCCGCCGCGCCACCGAGGGCGAGCTGGCGCAGGCCGCTGTACCACCAGGTGCGGGCGGTCACCCTGGCCACCACGGCACCGCAGGCGAACAGCCCGACGAGCGCGAGCAGCACGGCCGGCCACAGGACGGTGGCGCCGAGCAGATAGGGGAGCACGGGAAGCAGCGCGCCCAGGGCGAAGGAGCCGAAGGAGGACACGGCGGCCACCAGTGGCGAGGGCAGGTCCTGCGGGTCGATGCCGAGTTCCTCGCGGGCGTGTATCTCCAGGGCCTGCTCCGGGTCCTTCGACAGCTGCCGGGCGACCTCGCGGGCCAGCCCCGGCTCGACGCCCCGCGCCACGTACAGGGCGGCGAGTTCGTCCTCCTCGTCCTGCGGGTGCTTGCGCAGCTCGCGCCGCTCGACGTCCAGCTCGGCCTCGACCAGCTCGCGCTGGGAGGCGACCGAGGTGTACTCGCCGGCGGCCATCGAGAAGGCGCCGGCGGCCAGCCCGGCGAGTCCGGTGAGGACGATGGCCTGCCGGCTCAGGTCGCCGCCCGCGACACCGGTCATCAGGGCGAGGTTGGAGACCAGGCCGTCCATCGCGCCGAAGACCGCCGGGCGCAGCCAGCCGCCGTTGACGTCGCGGTGCGTGTGGTTGTCGCGGTGCGCCTCGTGGAGCGTCGCTTCGGTGTCGAGGATGGCCACGGGTCTCCCCCTGAGAGATGAGGCAAGGCTTACTTTTGGACGAGTTCTACTTTTCGACAACTTGAAATCTACGCCCCGGGCGCCGCTCCCGCCAGCAAGGAAAGGCTCGGCTAACCTGCGGTTATGCCGTCGGCGCTCATTCGTGAGCGTGCTTGCACAGATGTCGTACGGGTGACGCGGGCCCGTACGAGGCTGCACCGTGCCGGGATCCGGGGACAGTTCCGCAAAGGGTTTCCCGCCCGGTCCCGACCGCCGCCGGGTCCCGCGCGTCGGGGTCCCGGGGCTACGGATCCCGCGCCTCCGGATCTCCGGGTCCCAGGGCTCGGGGCTCCGGGCTCTGGGCTCCGGGCTCTGGGCTCCGGGCTCTGGGCTCCGGGCTCCGGGACCTGCCGGTCCCGCGTCTTCGGTCCCGCGCCCACGGGTTCCGGGCCTTCGCGGGCGCGTCCGGGCGGGGCGCCCGGAGAGGAGGGCCGCGATGGCCCCAGCCCCGTCCTCCGCCGCCGCACCCCGCGACGGCGGCACGGCCCCGCGCGAGCACGCCACGACATCGGGCCGCGAAGCTGCGGCCACCTCCGGGGGAGGTGGTATCCCCTCGGCCGGTGGCGGTGCCGCTTCTGAGGAAGGTGCCGCTCTCGCCTGCGGGCGCGCCGCCCCTCCCCGCGAGCACGGCGCCGCGGCGCGCGAAGGAACAGCGCCTTCCGGCGGGCGCACCGCTTTGGCGCCGGAGGGAGCCACGCCTCCCGGCGGGCGCGCCGCCTCCGCGCACGAAGATGCCGCCCTGCTGCGCGAAAGCCCGGGTCCCGCCGGCCGGCTCGCCGCCCCGGTAGGCGAAGGCCCGAACCCGGCGGGCGGACGCGCCGCCTCCGTACGCGAAGGCGACGCTTCTCCCGCCGGGCCCGCCACCACGGGCCGCGAAGCAGTCGCGCCCCTGCGCGAAGACGCAGCCCCCACGGGCCGGCCCAGCGCCTCGGCGCGAAGAGGTGCCGACCCCGCGAGCGGGCGCGCCACCTCCGTACACGAAGGCCCGGCCACGGCAGGCGGGTCCGCCGTCTCCGTGCGCCAGGGCCCAGCCCCCACCAGCCGGCCCCGCCCCCCGACGCGAGGAAGCGCCACCCCGGCGAGCGGGCACGCGACCCCCGTACACGAAGGCCCAGCCCCGACAGGCGGGTCCGCCCTCTCCGTGCGCCAGGGCCCAGCCCCCACCAGCCGACCCCGCCCCCCGACGCGGCGAGGCACCGCCCCGGCGGGCGAGCGTGCCGCCCCCGTGCGCGGAGGCGCGGCCGCTGCGCGTGAGGGTGCCGCCGCGTGGCGTGAGCGGGCGCGTGGGGCGTTGCTCGGCCTTGCCGTCGGGGATGCGCTCGGGGCGCCCGCCGAGAACCTCAAGCCGTCCGAGATCCGCGCCCGCTGGGGCCGGATCACCGGTTATGTCACCGAGCACCCGGCCGGCACCGACGACACGGAGTACACGCTGTTCTCGGGTCTCCTGCTGGCCCGGTACGGTTCGGCGCTCACCCCGCGGCGGGTGGAGGCGGCCTGGCACGAGTGGATCGCCGACCGGCCCGAGGGCCCCTTCCGCGGCGCCGGCTTCAGCGAGCGGGGCACCCTGGAGAACCTGCGCCGGGGCCTGGCCGCCCCGGTCACCGCGCAGCACCGGCACGCCTGGAGCGACGGTCTCGCCATGCGCGCGGCGCCCTTCGGGGTGTTCGCCGCCGGGCGGCCCGCCGAGGCGGCCCGCCTGGTGGCCGTCGACGGCTCGGTCAGCCACGAGGGGGAGGGCATCTACGGCGGACAGGCGGTGGCGGCCGGGGTGGCGGCGGCCATGGCGGGCGCGTCACCGGTCGCGGTCGTCGCCTCCGCCCTCGCCGTCGTCCCGGACGACTCCTGGACCGCCCGCTCACTGCGCCGGGCCGCCGCCGCGGCGCGGCGCGGGGCCCACGCGGTGCGCTCCGCGGTGGTCATCGGCGGCTACCCCTGGACCGACCTCGCCCCCGAGGCGGTGGCCCTGGCCTTCGGCGCGTACGCCGCCGCCGACGGCGACTTCCGCGACGCGGTGCTCACCGCCGTCAACATGGGCCGCGACGCCGACACCACGGCGGCGGTCGCCGGCGCCCTCGCCGGGGCGACGCGAGGGGTGGCCGCCGTCCCCGCGGAATGGGCCGCGGCGATCGGGCCCGCACGCGGCAGCTGCCTGCCGTCCATGGCCGGCCGGCACGTGCTGGAACTGGCCGACCTGCTGGTCGAGCGAGCCCTGGAGGAGAGGGCGGCGGTACGGCCGGACACCACTCCGGCGCGGTCGCTTCCGCCGGCGCCCACCGGGACTCCCGTACGCCCGGACGACCCGGGACGCCCGAACGACCAGGTAGGCCCCGACGACGCCGTACGCCCGAACGACGCCGTACGCCCCGACGACGCCGTACGCCCGGACGCTCGCGTACGGCAGCCGGCCCCCGCGCCCGCCGGCGCCCCCACGCGGCCCGCCCCGGCCGTACGGCCCGTGGCCCCGGCGGCCGCCCGCGGTCCCCTGCGGGCGGACGACCCGGAACCCACCCCTCCCCCACAGGCGGACGCCCCCGGGCCCGACTCCACCCGCACCCGCGGGCAGCCGGACGACCCCGAACCCGCGAACGCCCCCGCACCCGCCGCGTCCGCCCCCGCCCCCTCCCCCGTGAGGACCGCCGCGCGGCCCGCCGCGGACCCCGCCGCCTATGTGCTGACCGGTGACGACACCGAGGCGCGGCCGTGACCCGGCGGATCGAGGGGCTGCTGCTGGGGCTGGCCGCCGGGGACGCGGCCGGGTGGCCCGCGGCCCGGCACCGGGCCGCGCGGATGCCCGAGTGGACCCGCCGGCTGACCCGCGAACTGGACACCTTCGCCGAGCAGAACGCCACCACCACCCTGCCGGTCCCCATCGCCCTCAACCAGCCGCCGGAGCCGCTGCGCCTGGGCCCCTCCGACGACGCCGAGTGGGCGGCGTTCGCCGCGGAGGCCGTACTGCTCGCCGGGGACGACGGTCTGCTCGGGGACCTGGACCGCGAGCGGCGGATGCGGGCGGCGATCGACCTGAGCTGGAACGCGCTGGCGAGCGAGGTCGCGGCGGCGGCCGAGCGCGCACCCGAGATCGAGTCGGCGGTGCTGCCGCTGCGCGCCCGGATCTCCGTGCGGGCCGGGCTGGGCAACCTCGCCACCGGTCTGCGTCCGCCCGCCACCGGACACGACAACCCGCACTACTTCGACGACGCCGCCTGCGTCCGGGCGTGCGCGCTGGCCGTGGCACACCCCGGCGCCCCCCGGCGGGCCGCCCGGCTGGCCGAGTTCGATGCCCGCTACACCCAGGACGGCGACGGCGTGCACGGCGCGCGGGCCATGGCCGCGGCGATCGCGCTGGCCCTGGACGGCGCGGACGTCCGGGAGTGCGCCGGGGCCGCGCTGGCCGAGCTGCCCGAGGAGACGGAGATCGGCCGCAACGCCCGCCACGCCCTCGCCCTGGCCGGGGCGGCGAGCGGGGGTGGGGACGGGGCCGACGGCGAACACGGGAGCGCGGCCGGGGGCCGGGGCGGGCGCGGGGGCGGTGAAGGGGCGTTCGCGCTGGTGCCTCTGCTGGAGCACCGGATCGTCGACCACGTCTACAGCTACGGCGTCGCCGCCGCCGAGACCGTGCCGGTGGCCCTGGCGCTGGCCACGGCGGCGGACGGCCGGATCGCCGAGGCGCTGCCGGCCGCGGCCTGCCTGTCCCGGGTCGCCGACTCGGCGCCGGCCCTCACGGGGGCGCTCACCGGCGCGCTCGGCGGCGGCGAGGCGGTCCCGGCGTCCTGGCGGGAGGCCTGCCGCACCCTGTCCGGCTGTGTGCTGCCCCGGCTGACCGGCACCGACCTGGTGGAACTCGCCGGTCTCCTGGAAGCCGCGCGACCGGCCGCCCCAGGAGGATGATTCGGGCATGACGCCCAAAGGAGAACGAAGTCGCGGTGCGGGACTGGAGGAGCGGATCACCGGTGCACTCGTCGGCGCGGCCGTCGGCGACGCGCTGGGCGGGCCCGTCGAGGGGTACTCCCCCGACCAGATCCTGCAGCGCCACGGCGGCCGCGTGCACGGCGTGGTCGGCCCCTGGGCCGGCGACGACTGGCGCACCGCACGCCCCCTCGCGCCGTACCACAAGGGGGACGGCCACGTCACCGACGACACCTTGATGACGCACGCCCTGGTACGGGTGTACGCGCGGGTCCGCGACCATCTGGACGCCTACGCGATCGCCGGTCATCTGGTGCCCGACCTGATGACGCGGCCGCGCTGGATCCCGGAGCTGGAGGCCGAGGCCCTGCCGCTGCAGCGGATCTTCCTGGCGGAGAAGTGGCTGGTGGCCCGGCTGCACTACGGCCACGCCGACCCGCGCGAGGCCGGCACCGGCAACATCGTCAACTGCGGTGCCGCGATGTACATGGCGCCGGTCGGCCTGGTCAACGCGGCGAACCCGGCCGCCGCCTACGCCGAGGCGCTGGACGTCGCGGGTGCCCACCAGTCCTCGTACGGCCGGGAGGCGGCCGGCGTCCTCGCGGCCGCCGTGGCGGCGGCGTGCGCGCCCGGCGCGACGGCGGACTCGGTGGTCGCGGCGTGCCTGTCGCTGGCCAAGGACGGCACCCGGACCGCGATCGAGAAGGTGTGCGAGGCGGCCGGCCGGTGCACGGACTTCGAGTCGGCGCTCGGTCCGCTGCGGCAGGCGGTGGAGCCGTACGACACGGTGGGCCCCGACTACCGCAACCCCTCGCTGGGCGCCCGCCGCCCGTCCCGGCTGCACGCGATCGAGGAACTGCCCGTCGCGCTGGGCATGCTCACGGTGGCGCGCGGCGACTACCGCCAGGCCGTCCTCGGCGCGGTGAACTACGGCCGCGACTGCGACTCCATCGCGACGATGGCCGGGGCCCTGGCGGGAGCGCTCGGCTCGCCGGTGCCGGAGGACTGGGCGAAGACGGTGGCCGAGGCCAGCCGCCTGGACCTGTGGGAACCGGCGCGCACGCTGACCGGGGTGACCCGGGAGATCTTCGCCAGGGACGTACGACGGCGACGCGCCCACGAGCGGGCCTTCGCCGAGATGGGAGGTCCGGGATGCTCCGACTGACCTGGGTCCAGCCGGAGGACCTGCTGGGACACGAGCTGCGCCAGGCGGCGCAGGACGGGCGCGAGCCCTCGGCGGTCGCCGCGCGCTGGCGCGCCGCCGGCGGCCCCGACGCCCCGGCGCGCGCGGGCGCCTCCCCCGAGCGTGCCTCGCGGTATCTGCGCCTGCTGGCGGAGGACCTCCTGGACGAGCTGGCCGAACTGCCCAGCCGGCTGGCGGACGCCGAACCGACGGACCTGGCCGCGATCAGGGCCCTGTGCCCGGACTGGCCCGCCGCCCCCATCGCCACGGCCGCCTCCTCCTCCGCGGCGCCTTCCGCTGCCGCGTCTTCCCCTGCCGCGTCCTCCCGCGAGGTCACCCCCCGCGCGGCCCCCGCCCTCGAGGCCCGTCTCGAAGCCGCCTGGCTCGGCCGGGCCGCGGGCTGTCTGCTCGGCAAGCCGGTCGAGAAGCTGCCCCTGGACGGCATCCGCGCACTCGCCCGCGCCTCCGGCAACTGGCCGCTGCGCACCTGGTTCACCGCCCGCGGCGTCCCCGACGACCTCCTGGCCAGGCACCCCTGGAACCGCCGCTCGGCCGCCACCTGTCTCGCCGAGAACATCGACGGCATGCCCGCGGACGACGACCTGGACTTCCCGCTGGTCAACCTGCTCCTGCTGCACCGCCACGGCAGGGAGTTCACCACCACCGACGTGGCCCGCCTCTGGCTGGAGGAGATTCCCGCCGGGCGGGTCTTCACCGCCGAGCGCGTCGCCTACCGCAACCTCCTCCTCGGCATCGGGCCCCCGCACACCGCGCGGTACCGCAACCCGTTCCGCGAGTGGATCGGCGCGCTGATCCGTGCCGACCTGCACGGCTGGACCAATCCGGGCGACCCGGCCGCCGCGGCCGCACAGGCCCACCGCGACGCCGTCCTCACCCACACCGCGAACGGCGTCTACGCCGCGATGTTCGCCGCCGCCGTCATCGCCTGCGCGGCGACCGGCGCCCACGACGTGCACGCCTGCCTGGCCACCGGGCTGACCGTGGTGCCGCCCGGTTCGCGGCTGGCCCGGGCCGTCCGCCACGCGGTGCGCCTGGCACGGTCCCACGAGGACTTCGACACGGTGGTGGACCACCTCCACGCCGCGCACGCCGGCACCTACCACTGGGTGCACGCCGTCCCCAACACCGCGCTGATCGCCGCCGCCCTCACCCACGCGGACGGCGACTTCGCCGGGTCCGTCTGCCGCGCGGTGTCCGGGGGGTGGGACACGGACTCCAACGGCGCCACCGCGGGCTCCGTGGCCGGCCTGCTCGCCGGCTCCCCGGGCGCCCTGCCCGAGCGGTGGACGGCCCCGCTCAAGAACCGGCTGACCACGTCCGTCGGCGACTTCGACGGCAGCGGCTTCGACCAGCTGGCCCGGCTCACCCACCGGGAGGCGCTGCGCCCATGACGCCGCACCCGCCCGGCCCCGAGCCCGACGACGAGCCCACCGCGCACCGCACGGGCCGCGGGCCCACCGCCCCCCTCCCCGACGACGAGCCCACCGCCCACCGCACCGACCCCGAGCCCGTCGCGCCCCTCGCCGGCCTCCGCGTCCTGGATCTCGCCACCCTGTTCGCCGGGCCGATCGCGGCCATGATGCTCGGCGACTTCGGGGCCGAGGTCATCAAGGTGGAGCACCCCGCCAAGCCCGATCCCGCCCGCGGCCACGGCCCGTCGAAGAACGGCGTGGGCCTGTGGTGGAAGCTCCTCGGCCGCAACAAGCGGACCATCACCCTGGACCTGTCCAAGCCCGGTGGCCGCCGCACCCTGCTGCGGCTGGCCGCCACCGCCGACGTGATCGTCGAGAACTTCCGCCCGGGCACCCTGGAGAGGTGGGAGCTGGGCTGGCCCGAGCTGTCGGCCGCCAACCCCCGGCTGGTCCTCACCCGGGTCACCGGCTTCGGCCAGTTCGGCCCGTACGCCTCCCGCCCCGGCTTCGGCACCCTGGCCGAGGCGATGAGCGGCTTCGCCGCGATCACCGGGGAACCGGACGCGCCGCCGACCCTGCCGCCGTTCGGGCTCGCCGACTCGATCGCGGGCCTGGCCACGGCGTACGCGGTGATGACGGCGCTCGCGGCGCGCGAGCGCACCGGCGCCGGCCAGATCGTCGACATGGCGATCATCGAGCCGATCCTGACGGTCCTCGGCCCGCAGCCCCTGTGGTACGACCAGCTCGGCTACGTCCAGCCGCGCACCGGCAACCGCACCCAGAACAACGCCCCGCGCAACACCTACCGCACCTGCGACGGCACCTGGGTGGCCGTGTCCACCTCGGCCCAGTCGGTGGCGGAACGGGTGATGCGGCTGGTGGGGCGGCCGGAGCTGATCGACGAACCCTGGTTCGCGACCGGCGCGGAGCGGGCCGCCCACGCCGATGTGCTCGACGAGGCGGTGGGCGGCTGGATCGCCCGGCACACCCGCACCGAGGTGATGGCGGCCTTCGAGAAGGCGGAGGCGGCGATCGCGCCGGTCCAGGACGTCCGGGACGTCATGGCCGACCCGCAGTACCAGGCCCTGGGCAGCCTCACCACGCTGCACGACCCGGAGCTGGGCCGGCTGCGCATGCAGAACGTCCTCTTCCGGCTCTCCGCCAGCCCCGGCGCGGTCCGCTGGGCGGGCCGGCCGCACGGCGCGGACACGGACGCGGTGCTGACCGAGCTGGGCCTGACCCCGAAGGAGCTGGCCGCGCTACGCGCGGAGGGCGCCCTGTGACGGCCACCGCCCCCTTCCCGCTGACCTGGCTCTACGTCCCCGGCGACCGCCCGCACATCGTGGCGAAGGCGCTGCTGTCGGGCGCCGACGTGGTGGTGGTCGACCTGGAGGACGCGGTCGCCCCGGACCGCAAGGAGTACGCCCGCGCCGCCACCGCCGAGCTGCTGACCGAGCCTCCCCCGGTCCCGGTCCAGGTGCGGATCAACGCGGTCGACGGACCGCTGGCCGCCGCGGACCTGGCCGCGGTGGCGTTCCGGCCCGGGCTGGCCGGCCTACGGCTGGCGAAGGTCACCTCACCGGAGCAGATCGTGCGCATCGCCGCGGCGACGGAGACCGCCCCGGGGCAGCGGCGGGACGGAGGGGACGGGCAGGCGGGGCCGGCGGGCGGGGTCGCCGGGCCTCCGCTGCACGCCCTGCTGGAGAGCGCGCTGGCGATCGAGCAGGCCTTCGCCGTCGCCCGCGCGCACCCCTGTCTGCGGGGCGTCTCGATCGGTGAGGCGGATCTGCGGGCCGATCTGGGCATGCGGCAGGACTCCGGGCTCGACTGGTGCCGCGCCCGGGTCGTGGTCGCCGCGCGGGCCGCCGGGCTGGCCCCGCCGCCCCAGTCCGTGCACCCCGACATCCGCGATCTGGAGGGGCTGGCCGCCTCCTGTGCGCACGGCCGGACCCTGGGCTTCCTCGGCCGCGCCGCCATCCACCCCCGCCAGCTCCCGATCATCGAGCGGGCCTATCTGCCGACCGACCGCGAGCTGGAGGAGGCCGAGACGATCGTGAAGGCGGCCACCGCGGACCGGGGCGCCCAAGCCCTGCCGGACGGCCGCTTCGTCGACGCGGCGGTGGTGGCGGCGGCCCGGCGGACCCTGGCACTGGCCCGCAGATACTGACCGGGACATCGCACACGGCGAGGGCGCCCCGAAGATCCAGCCCCCCCGTACGCGGCGAGGGCGCCCCGGAGGCCGGGGCGCCCTCGCCGTCGTGGAACCCGCTTGTCAGCCCCGCTTGGCGGACTCGGCCGTCTCGTCCTGCGCCTCGCTCGCCCCGGACGCGGCGTCCGCGTCCTTCCCGTCCGCCGGGGCGGCGTCCGTCTTCTCCGGCGCCTCGACGGCGTCCCCGTTCCCGGCACCGGCGTCGCCCGTGGTGTCCCGGCCCGCGGTGTCCTTCGGCGCGCCGGCCTTCCCGGACTCCTCGGGCGCGGATGCGGCGGAGCCGGACTTCCCGGGGACGGCCGGCTCGGAGGGCGCCTGCTCGGTGCCGGGCTCGACCTCGGCCTCCCGGCCCGGCCGCTTCTTCGCGGACACCCACATGTAGGCCACCGCGAGCAGGAAGACCGCCAGGGCCGTCCAGTCGTTCAGCCGCAGGCCGAGGACGTGGTGGGCGTCGTCGACGCGCATGTACTCGATCCAGCCGCGGCCCACGCAGTAGGCGGCCACGTACAGCGCGAACGCCCGGCCGTGCCCCAGCCGGAAGCGGCGGTCGGCCCAGATGACCAGCAGGCCGACGCCCACGCACCACAGCGACTCGTACAGGAACGTCGGGTGGTAGTAGCCGGGGATCCGGCCGTCGGCGGAGGAGGTGATGTGCAGCGCCCACGGAACATGCGTCTCGCGCCCGTAGAGCTCCTGGTTGAACCAGTTGCCCCAGCGGCCGATGGCCTGCGCGAAGGCGATGCCCGGCGCCACCGCGTCGGCGTAGGCGGGCAGCGGGATGCCCCGGCGCCGTGCGCCGATCCAGGCGCCGAGCGCGCCGAGTGCGATCGCGCCCCAGATGCCGAGACCGCCCTCCCACACCTTGAAGGCGTCCACCCAGTCACGGCCCTCGCTGAAGTACAGCTCGTAGTCCGTGATCACGTGGTAGAGCCGGCCGCCGACGAGGCCGAACGGCACGGCCCAGACCGCGATGTCGGCCACCGTGCCGGCCCGCCCGCCGCGCGCGATCCAGCGCCGGTTGCCGAGCCAGACGGCGACGAAGACGCCGATGATGATGCAGAAGGCGTAGCCGCGCAGCGGGATGGGGCCGAGGTAGAGCACCCCGCGCGACGGGCTGGGAATGTAGGCAAGTTCCATGGCAGGGTCGACGCTACCGCAGCCGGACCGGCCCCACGCGGGGCGGCCCGGCTACGGGTCCATAACGGGGGCCGTCCGCACGGCCGGGGCGCCGCGGCGCCGCGGCCGCTCAGCCCTTGTCGGCCTGCTCGACCTCCTGCTTCAGCTTCGCCGGGGTCATGGACCGGTCCTCGACGATGTTCTTCCCGTTCAGCAGGACGGTCGGGGTGCCGGAGAAGCCGCCGGTCTGGAAGGCCTTGTTCGACTTGTCCACCCAGCTGTCGTGCGTGCCGTCCTTGACGCACTTCTGGAAGGCCGGGGTGTCCAGCCCGTTCACCTTGCCGGCGAGCTGGATGAGCCTGCCGTTGTCGGCGAAGGCGTCGTCGGTCTCCTTGGGCTGGTTCTCGAAGAGGACGTCGTGGTAGGCGGGGAACTTGCCGGCGTCCTGGGCGCAGGCCGCGGCGTTGGCCGCGCGCAGCGAGCCGGTGCCGCCGAAGTTGCCGTCGATCAGCCGGACCAGGTGGTACTCGACCCGGAGCTTGCCGGAGCCGGTCAGCTCGTTGATCGTCGGCCGGTAGGCCGCCTCGAAGGCCTGGCAGGCCGGGCAGCGGAAGTCCTCCCACACGGTGAGCGTCACCCGCGCGTCGTCCTTGCCGACCGGGATCGCGAGGCCGTCCTTGCCCTGCGCGCCGGAGGGCGCCACGGCGGGTCCGGAGGTGCTCGGCTTCCCGCTGTCGGAGGTGGCCGCGACGACGCCGATCACGGTCGCCAGGCCGAGGACGCCGACCACGCTCGCGCCCACGATCAGCGTGCGCCGTCGCCGCTCCGCGGCCTTGTGCCTCTCACGCTCGACCGCCAGCCGGTCCCGTGCGGTGCGCTTTGCCTCATGGTTCTTCTCGCTCACACCCCGAGAACGAACCGGGGAGGCGCAATGCGCCTCCCCGGTCCCAGGTCCACCCGTTCGGGTGAGCGAAGTGGCCGGTGCGCGCGGTGGCCGCCGGACCCGCCCGGCCCCACCCACCGGCCCGGCCCCACGCGCCCGCCCGGCCCCAGGTGGCTCCCGCGGCTCGTGGTCCGGGCCTGTCCGGTCCAGGCGTGTCCGGTCTCAGCCCGTCCGGTGGGGGCCTGTTCCGGTCCCGGCCTGTGCCGGTCTACGCCTGCCCGCGCACCCCGGCCGCCAGTTCGCCCGCCAGTTCCCGGACCGCCTCCAGGCCGGCCGCGTGGTCCGGGGCGTCCAGCAGCCGCTTGACGAAGGCCGAGCCGACGATCACCCCGTCGGCGAAGCCGGCCACCTCGGCGGCCTGCGCCTTGTTGGAGACGCCGAGGCCGACGCAGACGGGCAGGCCGGTGCCGGTGGCCCGGGTCCGCCGCACCAGGTCCTGGGCCTGCTCGCCGACCGACTCGCGGGTGCCGGTCACGCCCATCAGCGAGGCGGCGTAGACGAAGCCGGAGCCCGCCGCGGTGATCTCGGCCAGCCGCTCGTCCTTGCTGCTGGGCGCCACGACGAACACGGTCACCAGGCCGTGCTTGTCGGCGTGCTGCCGCCACAGCGCGGACTCCTGCACCGGCAGGTCGGGCAGGATGCACCCGGCGCCGCCCGCCTCGGCGAGCTCGGCGGTGAAGCGCTCGACGCCGTACCGGTCGATCGGGTTCCAGTACGTCATGACGAGCACCGGCTTCCCGGTGGCCGTGTGGGCCTCGCGGACCGTGCGCATGACGTCGGCGATCCGCACGCCGCCGCGCAGAGCGATGTCGTCGGCGGTCTGGATGACCGGCCCGTCGAGGACCGGGTCGCTGTGCGGCAGGCCCACCTCGACCACGTCCGCACCGCCGTCGAAGACGGCCTTGATGGCCTCGATGCCGCCGTCCACGGTGGGGAAGCCGGCCGGGAGGTAGGCGATGAGGGCGGAGCGCCCCTCGGCCTTCGCACCGGCCAGGGTCTCGGTCAGCAGCCGGCCGTTGCCGCCGTTGGTCACAGCCCCGCTCACTTGGCGTCCCCCTCGATCTCGGCGGTGTCGGCCTGGTCGGCGGCCACCTCGGCGTCGGTGTCGTACAGGCCGAAGTAGCGGGCGGCGGTGTCCATGTCCTTGTCGCCGCGGCCGGAGAGGTTGACCACGATCAGCCCGTCCGGGCCGAGTTCCCGGCCGACCTCCAGGGCGCCGGCCAGCGCGTGCGCGCTCTCGATCGCGGGGATGATGCCCTCGGTCCGCGACAGCAGGCGCAGCGCCTGCATCGCCGCGTCGTCGGTGACGGCGCGGTACTCGGCGCGGCCGGAGTCCTTCAGGTAGGAGTGCTCGGGGCCGATGCCCGGGTAGTCCAGGCCGGCGGAGATGGAGTACGGCTCGGTGATCTGGCCCTCGTCGTCCTGGAGCACGTAGGACCGCGAGCCGTGCAGGATGCCGGGCTCGCCCGCGGTCAGGGTCGCCGCGTGCTCGCCGGTCGCGATGCCGTGTCCGGCGGGCTCGCAGCCGATCAGGCGCACGTCCCGGTCCGGGATGAAGGCGTGGAAGAGGCCGATGGCGTTGGAGCCGCCGCCCACACAGGCGACGGCCGCGTCGGGCAGGCGTCCGGCGCGCTCCAGCAGCTGGCGGCGGGCCTCGACGCCGATGACCCGGTGGAAGTCGCGGACCATGGCCGGGAAGGGGTGCGGGCCGGCGACGGTGCCGAACAGGTAGTGGGTGCGGTCGACGTTGGCGACCCAGTCGCGGAACGCCTCGTTGATGGCGTCCTTCAGGGTGCGGCTGCCGGACTTCACGGCGACGACCTCGGCGCCGAGCATGCGCATGCGGGCCACGTTGAGGGCCTGCCGCCGGGTGTCGATCTCACCCATGTAGATCGTGCAGTCCAGGCCGAACAGCGCGCAGGCGGTGGCGGTGGCCACGCCGTGCTGCCCGGCGCCGGTCTCGGCGATCACGCGGGTCTTGCCCATGCGCTTGGTGAGCAGCGCCTGGCCGAGCACGTTGTTGATCTTGTGGGAGCCGGTGTGGTTGAGGTCCTCGCGCTTGAGGAAGACGCGGGCGCCGCCCGCGTGCTCGGCGAAGCGGGGCACCTCGGTCAGGGCGCTGGGGCGCCCGGTGTAGTGCACGAGCAGGTCGTCGAGTTCGCGCGCGAACTCGGGGTCGGCCTTGGCCTTGTCGTACTCGACGGCGACCTCGTCCACGGCGGCGACCAGCGCCTCCGGGATGAACTTGCCGCCGAACGCGCCGAAGTAGCCTCCGGTGTCGGGGACCCGGCCCTCGGGGTCCGGGATGAAGAACTCGCTGGGCATGCGGAAACCTCACGGTGAGTGCGGTGAGTTGCGTCGAACCGATCTCCGTGGGGGCGGGGCGGGCGTCAGCCGGCCGCGGGCCGGCCGGGCGCCGTCGCGGCCGTACGGCCCGGCCGGGTGGCCGGGCGCTGCCCCGCACCCCTGGCGGGACGCTGCCATCGCATGCCGTTCACCTGGCCCGGCTCGTCGCCGATGACGTAGCGCACCCGGCGTCCGTGCACGCGGCGCGCGGGCGCACGGCAGCCCCGGGGCCGGCAGCCGCGCGCGAGGCGGGCGTACGGGTCCCTGGAGGGCTCGGTGAGGGTCGCAGTCGTCATCAGGGTGAACTCTACCGGCGTACGGCTGTGGCTGTGTCCGGCCCGCCTCAGCCGCGGCCGTGCCGCAGCGCGGGGTGGGCGCCCGCCGCCACCAGGTCGGCGACCGCGGTCTTCGGGTCCCGGCCGGTGACCAGGGACTCGCCCACCAGGACGGCGTCGGCGCCCGCGTTGGCGTAGGCGATCAGGTCGTGCGGCCCGCGCACGCCGGACTCGGCGACCCGGACGAGGTGGTCCGGGATCTCCGGCGCGACCCGCTCGAAGGTGTCCCGGTCGACCTCCAGGGTCCTCAGATTGCGCGCGTTGACGCCGATCACCCGGGCGCCCGCGGCCACCGCGCGCTCCACCTCGTCCTCGTCGTGCACCTCGACGAGCGGGGTGAGCCCGATGGACACCGCGCGCTCGATCAGCGACTCCAGGGCCGGCTGGTCGAGGGCCGCGACGATGAGCAGGGCGAGGTCGGCGCCGTAGGCCCGCGCCTCCCACAGCTGGTACGAGGTGACGATGAAGTCCTTGCGCAGCACCGGGATGTCCACGCGGGCGCGCACGGCCTCCAGGTCGGCCAGCGAGCCGCCGAAGCGCCGCTGCTCGGTCAGCACGGAGATGACGGCGGCGCCGCCAGCCTCGTAGTCGGCGGCGAGCGCGGCCGGGTCGGCGATGGCGGCCAGCGCGCCCTTGGACGGGCTGGAGCGCTTGACCTCGCAGATCACCTTGACGCCGTCGCCCTTGAGCGCGGCCACGCCGTCCTTGGCCGCGGGAGCCTTCGCCGCGCGCTCCTTGAGCTCGTCGAGGCTGACGCGTGCCTGCCGCTCCGCGAGGTCGGCACGGACTCCGTCGATGATCTCGTCGAGCACACTCACGCGAGCGGCCCCCTTTCGGACGGTGATGGAATCAAGCGGGTGAAACCGGTGGTCACCTGCGATGGTATCCGCAGCGGGGCCCGCACCTCGCATCAGGTGGACCGCGGTCCCACTACCTGGACGGATGCCGGCGGATCAAGGGTGCAGCCAGCCGCCGAACGGCAGGTTCCGGACAACGGTGAAGAGCGCGAGCAGGACGCCCAGCGTCCACAGGTGGGCCGGACGGACGTCGAGGCGCGCCGGGCGCCCGCGCACCGCCCGCAGCACCCAGCCGGTCCACAGCACCGCGAACAGCAGGTAGCCGCCGACGGCGAGGGCGTTGTCCCGGAGGGCCGCGAGGAGGTCCCCGTGGACGAGGGCGTGGGCGCCGCGCAGTCCGCCGCAGCCGGGGCAGTAGATCCCTGCGAAGCGCAGCAGGGGGCAGACCGGGTAGTGGCCGGGGCGGTTGGGGTCGACGGCGCCCACATAGGCGAAGGCCCCGGCGACGGCGGCCAGTACGGCCGCGGGGACGGCGAGCCGTCCGAGCACGGCGCCGGGGCGCGCCGGCGGCTCGGGGCCGTCGGCGGTGCGTCTCGGGTGCGGAACGGGGGCCCGGCCGGGCCCCGCCCCGTGACGGTGGGCGTTCACCTGACGCATTGTGCCCGTCGCGTCGCGTACGCGCGCGTGAGGGGCGGCACCGGGCCGCCCCTCCATGTCACCCCACCGGGCGGCGCTGCGCCGTTCGGGTGTCAGGCGCCGGCGGGGCGGCCCTTGCCGGCGACCTCGTGCACCGGGTGCTCGTCCTTCTGACCCAGGCCCATCATGCGCATGACGCCGCCGGCGACGGCGCCGAGCAGCACGATGGCGATGCCGGCCCAGAAGCCGACAGGCTGGTCCGCCACCATGAAGGTGCCCGCGACGCAGAAACCGATGAAGGCGATGATGACACCGGTCCAGGCGGCCGGGGTGTGACCGTGGCTGCTGCCCGCCATGACTTGCTCCTCGTGATGTGTACGTTTCCGAGCCGGACGCTCCGGCCCATTGTCGCGTACCGGTGCGCGCCGTGTGATCGGGGGTGGCTCCTCGACGCCCCGGCGGCGGGGCCGGGCGGGGTGCACCCGGCCGCGCGGGGTGCCTTCGGCCGCACACAGTGCTCCCGCACGCGCGCGAGTGCGCCCGCACGCGCGGCCGTGCGGGGTGCCCCCGGCCGTGCGGAGCGCCTTCGGCCGCGCGGGTGCCCCCGTACACGCCCGGTGCTCTCGGCTGCCCGGGGTACGCCCGGCCGCGCGGGGTGCCTTCGGCCGCACGCAGTGCTCCCGCACGCGCGGGGGTGTGCCCGTACGCGCGGCCGTGCGGGGTGCCCCCGGCCGTGCGGCGCGCCTTCGGCCGCACGGGTGCACCCGTACACGCCCGGTGCTCTCGGCTGCCCGGGGTGCACCCGGCCGCGCGGGGTGCCTTCGGCCGCACACAGTGCTCCCGCACGCGCGCGAGTGCTCCCGCACGCGCGCGAGTGCTCCCGCACGCGCGCGAGTGCGCCCGCACGCGCGCGCGTGCGGGGTGCCCCCGGCCGTGCGGCGCGCCTTCGGCCGCACACAGTGCTCCCGCACGCGCGGGGGTGTGCCCGCAGGCGCGGCCGTGCGGGGTGCCCCCGGCCTGCGGAGCGCCTTCGGCCGCGCGGGTGCGCCCGTACACGCCCGGTGCTCTCGGCTGCCCGGGGTGCACCCGGACGCGCGGGGTGCCTTCGGCCGCACGCAGTGCTCCCGCACGCGCGGGGGTGTGCCCGTACGCGCGGCCGTGCGGGGTGCCCCCGGCCGTGCGGAGCGCCTTCGGCCGCGCGGGTGCGCCCGTACACGCCCGGTGCTCTCGGCTGCCCGGGGTGCACCCGGACGCGCGGGGTGCCTTCGGCCGCACGCAGTGCTCCCGCACGCGCGCGAGTGCGCCCGCACGCGCGGCCGTGCGGGGTGCCCCCGGCCTGCGGCGCGCGGTACTGCCGCCTGGCCTCCACGGCGCGCGGCGCGGATGGCCACCAAGTCCCCGCTGCCGCGTGAGCGCCACCGGGGTCCACTGGGCCGCCCGGCGTCCGCCGGGCGGCCCGTGGCCGCGGTCGGCGCGGAGTCGCGGCTGGCCCGTGGCCGCGGCCGGCACGGGGTCGCGGTCGGCGCGGAGTCGCGGCCGGCACGGGGTCGCGGTCGGCGCGGAGTCGCGGCTGGCGCGGGGCGTCAGGCTGGTTCGGTGCCGGTCGGGTCCTCGCCGCGGTCGAGGGCCTTCCACAGGTCCTCGGGGCGGTCGGGGTCGACGGGCCGGGCCGCACGGGCACGCGGCGCCCCGGAGCGGTCGTAGCGGCCGGACATGGCCGGCCACAGCCGGCCGTAGCGCAGCGCGAGCAGCCCGGCCAGCAGCAGCAGCGCGCCGCCCGCGGCCGCGACGTAGGGCCAGCCGGTGTGGCTGAGCGCGGCGGCGGTGGCGGCGGTGTCGCCGGAGGCCTGCGCGGCCTTCTCGTCCAGCGCGGAGCGGTCGGAGACGCCGCCCAGGGCGGCGGCGACGGTGCCGGCGCCGGACAGCGCCAGCAGCGCCGCGACCAGCAGACGGCCGGAGCGGCGCACGGCGAACACGGCGACGAGCGCGGCCAGGCCCACTATGGCGAGCGCCGCGGGCACGCCCGTGACCTCGCTGCCCCTGGCGGTGAGCGGGAAGGCGCCGCCGGCCACCGTCGCGGTGCCCTCCGCCCAGCGCTGCCGGGTGGCCAGCAGCGCCACGGCGGCGCCGAGCGCGCCGCACAGCAGGGCGACGGCGAGGCTCCGGCGGCCGGGCCGGGCGGGCCCGGCTTCGGTACGGGGGTGAGGTACGGCAGTCACGTGGTCCACTATCGCCTGAACCCCGGGCGAACCGTCACCCGGGGGTGCACACGAGACACGTGAGAAATGCCCCACCCGCGCGGATCGCGGCCGTCGCGCCCCGCGTCCTACCGTCCCGGCCGGCCGGCCTGCCGTCCCAGCCGGCCGGCGCTGTGCACCGCCCGCAGCACGGCGGCCGCCTTGTTGCGGCACTCGGTGTCCTCGGCGACCGGGTCGGAGTCGGCGACGATGCCGGCGCCCGCCTGGACGTACGCCGTGCCGTCCCGCAGCAGGGCGGTGCGGATGGCGATGGCGGTGTCGGAGTCGCCGGCGAAGTCGAGATAGCCCACGCAGCCGCCGTACAGTCCGCGCCGGGAGGGCTCGAGCTCGTCGATGATCTGCATCGCGCGCGGCTTCGGCGCGCCCGAGAGGGTGCCGGCCGGGAAGCAGGCGGTCAGCACGTCGAAGGCGGTGCGCCCCGGCGCGACGCGGCCGGTCACGGTGGACACGATGTGCATGACGTGCGAGTACCGCTCGATGGACATGAAGTCCACGACCTCCACGGACCCCGGCTCGCAGACCCGGCCGAGGTCGTTGCGCCCGAGGTCGACGAGCATCAGGTGCTCGGCGCGCTCCTTGGGGTCGGCGAGCAGTTCGTCGGCGAGCGCCTGGTCCTCCTGCGGGGTGGCGCCGCGGGGCCGGGTGCCGGCGATGGGGTGGACCATGGCCCGCCCGTCCTCCACCTTCACCAGCGCCTCGGGCGAGGAGCCCACGACGTCGAACCCGTCGAAGCGGAACAGGTACATGTACGGCGAGGGGTTGGTGGCCCGCAGCACCCGGTAGACGTCCAGGGCGCTCGCCGTGCACGGCGTCTCGAAGCGCTGGGAGGGCACCACCTGGAAGGCCTCGCCGGCGCGGATGCGCTCCTTGATGTCCTCGACGGCCGCCCGGAAGTCCTCGCCGCCCCACAGCGCGGTGTACTCGGGCAGTTCGGAGGGCGGCAGCTCGGCGGGCGGCTGGGCGACCGCGCGGGACAGGTCGGCCTCCATGGCGTCCAGCCGGGCCACGGCGTCCGCGTACGCCTCGTCGACGCCGGTGTCCAGGTCGTTGTGGTTGATCGCGTTGGCGATGAGCAGGACCGTGCCGTCCCAGTGGTCGAGGACGGCGAGGTCGGAGGTGAGGAGCATGGTCAGCTCGGGCAGCCGCAGGTCGTCCCGCTCCCCGGGGCCGATCCGCTCCAGGCGGCGCACGATGTCGTAGCCCAGATAGCCGACCATGCCGCCGGTGAAGGGCGGCAGTCCCAGGTCGTGGGCGAGGTCGCGGGGCGTGTGCAGGGTCTCGACGGTGGCCCGCAGGGCGGCGAGCGGGTCGCCCTCGGCGGGCACGCCGACCGGCGGGGCGCCCAGCCAGTGCGCCTGCCCGTCGCGCTCGGTGAGGGTGGCGGAGCTGCGCACGCCGACGAAGGAGTAACGGGACCAGGAGCGGCCGTTCTCCGCGGACTCGAGCAGGAAGGTGCCGGGGCGCTCGGCGGCGAGCTTGCGGTAGAGCGCGACGGGGGTGTCGCCGTCGGCGAGGAGCTTGCGGGTGACCGGGATGACGCGGCGGTCGACGGCCAGCTTGCGGAACGTCTCGAGGTCCATGGCGGCCGACCCTACTGATCCGCGGCGGGCACGCCGGAGGCGGCGGGGCCGGCGTCCTTGAGCAGGACGTCCGCCTCGAAGCAGGTGCGCGCGCCGGTGTGGCAGGCGGCGCCCACCTGGTCGACCTGGACCAGCAGGGTGTCGGCGTCGCAGTCGAGGGCGACGGACCTGACGTGCTGGACGTGGCCGGAGGTGTCGCCCTTGACCCAGTACTCCTGGCGGCTGCGCGACCAGTAGGTGCAGCGGCCGGTGGTCAGCGTGCGGTGCAGCGCCTCGTCGTCCATCCAGCCGAGCATCAGCACCTCGCCGGTGTCGTACTGCTGGGCGATCGCGGGCAGGAGGCCGTCGGCGCTGCGCTTGAGGCGCGCGGCGATCTCGGGGTCGAGGCTGCTGGGCCGGGGTGTGCCGGGCGTGCTGGTCATGGGTGCCATTGTGCCGCGCGGCCGCGGTGCCGGGGGGCGGCCGTCCAGTGTGCGGACTCGCAGCGTGGTCGTAGGCTGACTCCATGTCGACCTTTGCCAAGCGTGAACGGCTTCTTCTCGCCGACCTCTTGGAGACCACCGGGCCGGACGCCCCCACCCTCTGCGAGGGCTGGCGCACCCGTGACCTGGCCGCGCACGTGGTGGTGCGCGAGCGGCGCCCCGACGCGGCCGGGGGCGCGCTGATCAAGCCGCTCGCGTCGCGTCTGGAGAAGGTGCTGGAGGAGTACGCCGCGAAGCCGTACGAGGAGCTGATCCAGCTGATCCGCACCGGCCCGCCGCGCTTCTCGCCCTTCCAGCTCAAGCAGATCGACGAGGTGGCCAACACCGTCGAGTTCTACGTCCACACCGAGGACGTGCGGCGCGCCCAGCCGGACTGGACGCCCCGGGAGCTCGACCCGGTCTTCCAGGACACTTTGTGGTCCCGCCTGGAGCGGATGGCCCGGCTGCTGGGCCGGGGCGTGCCGACCGGCCTGGTCCTGCGCCGCCTGGACGGTCAGACGGTGGTCGCCCACCGGGGCGCGCCGGTGGTGACGGCGACGGGCGACCCCTCGGAACTCCTCCTGTTCGCCTTCGGCCGCCAGAGCGCGGCGCGGGTAGACCTGGCCGGCGAGAAGGACGCGATCGCGAAACTCGCGGAGACGAAGCAACTGGGCCTCTGAACCACGGGACCCCCGGCCCGCACCCGCGGAACCCGCGCGCTCGCGGCTTCCGGGGTGCGGGGCCGCGTCCCGTGCGTCGCGGGGGTGCGAGGACCGCGCCCCGCGCGCCGCAGGGTGCGAGGCCCGCGCCCCGCGCGCCGCAGGGTGCGAGGCCCGCGCCGCGGGGTACGGGGTCATGTCCCGCGCGCCGCAGGGTGCGAGGCCCGCGCCCCGCGCGCCGCAGGGTGCGAGGCCCGCGCCGCGGGGTACGGGGTCACGTCCCGCGCGCCGCAGGGGTGCGAGGACCGCGCCCCGCGCGCCGCAGGGTGCGAGGACCGCGCCGCGGGGTACGGGGTCACGTCCCGTGCGCCGGCGTCGGCCGATGGCGCGGGGCGGCGCGGCGGCCGGCGTGGCTAGCGGACCGGGTGGCCGGCGTCGCGCAGGGTCTGCTTCACCTGGCCGATGCGCAGGTCGCCGAAGTGGAACACGGAGGCGGCGAGGACCGCGTCCGCGCCGGCGGCGATGGCCGGCGGGAAGTGGGCGAGCGAGCCGGCGCCGCCGGAGGCGATCACCGGCACGCTCACGTGCTTGCGGACGGCGGCGATCATCTCCAGGTCGTAGCCGTCCTTGGTGCCGTCCGCGTCCATGGAGTTCAGCAGGATCTCGCCCGCGCCCAGCTCGGCCGCCCGGTGCGCCCACTCCACCGCGTCGATGCCGGTGCCGCGCCGGCCGCCGTGCGTGGTCACCTCGAAGCCGCCGGACTCGGTGCGGCGGGCGTCGACGGACAGCACCAGGACCTGTCGGCCGAAGCGCTCGGCGATCTCCCGGATCAGGTCCGGGCGCGCGATCGCGGCCGTGTTGACGCCCACCTTGTCGGCGCCGGCCCGCAGCAGCTTGTCCACGTCCTCGGCCGTGCGCACGCCGCCGCCCACGGTGAGCGGGATGAACACCTGCTCTGCGGTGCGGCGCACCACGTCGTAGGTGGTCTCCCGGTCGCCCGAGGAGGCGGTGATGTCCAGGAACGTCAGCTCGTCGGCGCCCTCGGCGTCGTACACCTTGGCCATCTCGACGGGGTCGCCCGCGTCACGCAGGTTCTGGAAATTGACGCCCTTGACGACCCGGCCGTTGTCCACGTCCAGGCAGGGGATGACTCGGACCGCCAGGGTCATGACTCCACGGCTCCTCAACCACACGCAATCTGAAGATCTTCTAGCCTCTGTAGGCTTCCAGCTCCACCGACACCAGCACGCGCGGGTCGACGAAGCCCTCCACCACGAGCAGGGTCGCGGCGGGGCGCACCGAGTCGAACAGTTCCTTGTGGGCGCGGCCCACCTCGTCGACGTCCCGGGAGTGCGCCAGATACACCCGGGTGCGGATCACCGACTCGACGCCGAGCCCGAACTCGCCGATCGCCTCGATGGCGGTGGTGAAGGCGACCTTGGCCTGTTCGTACGGGTCGCCCTCCCCGTAGAGCACATTGCCCCGGAAGGACGTCGTGCCCGCCACCACCACCCGGTCACCCGCCGCCACGGCGCGCGCAAAACCGAACGTCTCTTCCCAGGGAACACCGCTCTGCACGCGCCGTACGGCATCGGACGTCATGACGACACAGCCTCCAGGGCCTCTTCCAGGGTGAACGCCTTCGCGTACAGGGCCTTCCCGACGATGGCGCCCTCCACACCGAGCGGCACCAGCCCGGCCAGCGCCCGCAGGTCCTCGAGGGAGGAGACCCCGCCCGAGGCCACCACCGGGCGGTCCGTGGCCGCGCACACGTTCTTCAGCAGCTCCAGGTTGGGGCCCTGCAGCGTGCCGTCCTTGGCGATGTCGGTGACGACGTAGCGGGCGCAGCCCTCCTTGTCGAGGCGCTCCAGCGTCTCGTAGAGGTCGCCGCCGTCGCGGGTCCAGCCGCGGCCGCGCAGGGTGGTGCCGCGTACGTCCAGGCCGACGGCGATCCTGTCGCCGTGCCGGGCGATGACGTCGGCGACCCACTCGGGGCTCTCCAGCGCGGCGGTGCCCAGGTTGACGCGGGTGCAACCGGTGGCCAGGGCGGCGGCGAGGGTGTCGTCGTCGCGGATGCCGCCGGACAGCTCGACCTTGATGTCCATGGCCTTCGCGACCTCGGCGATCAGCTCGCGGTTGTCGCCCGTGCCGAAGGCGGCGTCGAGGTCGACCAGGTGCAGCCACTCGGCGCCCGAGCGCTGCCAGGCGAGGGCGGCCTCGAGCGGCGAGCCGTAGGAGGTCTCCGTGCCGGACTCGCCGTGCACGAGGCGGACGGCCTGGCCGTCGCGGACGTCGACGGCGGGGAGGAGTTCGAGCTTGGCCATGTCTCTACAGGGTTCCGATCCAGTTGGTGAGCAGCTGCGCGCCGGCGTCGCCGGACTTCTCGGGGTGGAACTGGGTGGCCCACAGGGCGCCGTTCTCCACGGCGGCCACGAACGGCCTGCCGTGCGTGGACCAGGTCACCTTGGGCGCGTGCAGCCTCGCGTTGTGCGTCTCCAGCTGCCAGTCGTGGACGGCGTAGGAGTGCACGAAGTAGAAGCGGGCGTCGGCGTCCAGGCCGGCGAACAGCTCGGAGCCGGCGGGCGCCTGGACGGTGTTCCAGCCCATGTGGGGGACCACGTCGGCCTCCAGGGGCTCGACCGTGCCGGGCCACTCGTCCAGGCCCTCGGCCTCGACGCCGTGCTCGATGCCGCGGGCGAAGAGGATCTGCATGCCGACGCAGATCCCCATCACCGGGCGCCCGCCGGACAGCCGGCGGTCGATGACCCAGTCGCCGCGGGCCTCCTTCAGGCCCCGCATGCAGGCGGCGAACGCGCCGACGCCGGGCACCAGCAGCCCGTCGGCGTTCATGGCCCGGTCGAAGTCGCGGGTGATCTCGACCTGGGCGCCGGTGCGGGCGAGCGCCCGCTCGGCGGACCGTACGTTGCCGAAGCCGTAGTCGAAGACGACGACCTTCTTGTCCGTTGCCGCGCTCACGACCACACCTCCAGTCGCATCACGCCCGCGACCAGGCACATCGCCGCGCCGAGGGACAGCAGCACGATCAGGCTCCGCGGCATCTGCTGCTTGACGAAGGAGATGATGCCGCCGACGAGGAACAGGCCCACGACGATCAGCAGGGTCGACAGGCCGTTCACAGGGCGCCCTTCGTGGAGGGGAGGATGCCGGCGGCGCGCGGGTCGCGCTCGCTTGCGTAGCGCAGGGCCCGGGCGAGCGCCTTGAACTGGCACTCCACGATGTGGTGCGCGTTGCGCCCGTAGGGCACGTGCACGTGCAGCGCGATCTGGGCCTGGGCGACGAAGGACTCCAGGATGTGCCGGGTCATGGTGGTGTCGTACTCGCCGATCATCGGCGCCATGTTCTCCGGCTCGGTGTGCACCAGGTAGGGGCGGCCGGAGAGGTCGACGGTGACCTGGGCGAGGGACTCGTCCAGCGGGACCGTGCAGTTGCCGAAGCGGTAGATGCCCACCTTGTCGCCGAGCGCCTGCTTGAAGGCGGCGCCGAGCGCGAGGGCGGTGTCCTCGATGGTGTGGTGGGAGTCGATGTGCAGGTCGCCGTCGGTCTTCACGGTCAGGTCGAACAGGCCGTGCCGGCCGAGCTGGTCGAGCATGTGGTCGTAGAAGCCGACGCCGGTGGCGATGTCGGTCCTGCCGGTTCCGTCCAGGTCGATCTCGACCAGGACCGAGGTCTCCTTGGTGGTGCGCTCCACGCGCCCGACGCGGCTCATCCGCTCTGCTCCTGTTCCTTCTTGAGATCGCGTACCGCATCGAGGAACGCGTCGTTCTCGGCCGGTGTTCCGGCGGTCACCCGCAGCCATCCCGGTACGCCGGTGTCCCGGACCAGGACGCCCCGCTCCAGGATCCGCCGCCAGGCGTCGTGGGCGTCGGCGAACCGGCCGAACTGGACGAAGTTGGCGTCCGACTCGGTGACGTCGTAGCCGATGGCGCACAGTTCGGCCACCAGCCGGTCCCGTTCGGCCTTGAGCTGCTCGACGTACTTCAGCAGGGTGTCGGTGTGTTCCAGGGCGGCCAGGGCGGTCGCCTGGGTGACGGCCGACAGGTGGTACGGCAGCCGCACCAGCTGGACGGCGTCGACGACGGCCGGGTGCGCGGCGAGGTAGCCGAGGCGCAGTCCGGCGGCGCCGAACGCCTTGGACATGGTGCGCGAGACCACCAGGTGCGGCCGGCCCTCGAGCAGGGGCAGCAGCGAGCGGCCGTGGCTGAACTCGACGTAGGCCTCGTCGACGATCACCATGGACGGCTTCGCCGCCTGCGCGGCCTCGTACAGCGCGAGGAGCGTCTCGGCCGTGACGGCGTTGCCGGTGGGGTTGTTGGGGGTGGTGACGAAGACGACGTCGGGGCGGTGCCCGGCGATCGCCTCCCGCGCGGCGGCGAGGTCGATGGTGAAGTCCTCGCGGCGCGGGCCGGAGATCCAGCCCGTGCCGGTGCCGCGCGCGATCAGGGCGTGCATGGAGTACGACGGCTCGAAGCCGAGCGCGGTGCGGCCGGGCCCGCCGAAGGTCTGCAGCAGCTGCTGGATGACCTCGTTGGAGCCGTTGGCCGCCCAGACGTTCTCCACGCCGACCCGGTGGCCGCCGGTCCTGGTCAGGTAGCGCGCGAGTGCGGTGCGCAGCTCGACCGCGTCCCGGTCGGGGTAGCGGTTGAGCGAGCGGGCGGCCTCGCGGACCCGCTCGGTGATCCGCTCGACCAGCGGCTCGGGCAGCGGGTAGGGGTTCTCGTTGGTGTTCAGCCGTACGGGGACGTCCAGCTGGGGCGCGCCGTAGGGGGACTTGCCGCGCAGCTCGTCCCGTACGGGGAGGTCGTCGATTCCGAAGCTCACTTGCCCGTCGGTACCTTCCACCCGAACCTGGCCTTGACCGCCGCGCCGTGCGCGGGCAGGTCCTCCGCCTCCGCCAGTGTCACCACGTGGTGGGCGACCTCGGCGAGCGCGTCCTGGGTGTAGTCCACGATGTGGATGCCGCGCAGGAAGGACTGGACGGACAGTCCCGAGGAGTGGCAGGCGCAGCCGCCGGTCGGCAGTACGTGGTTGGAGCCGGCCGCGTAGTCGCCGAGGGAGACCGGCGCCCAGGGGCCGACGAAGATCGCGCCGGCGTTGCGCACCCGGTCGGCGACCGCGGCGGCGTCGGCGGTCTGGATCTCCAGGTGCTCGGCGCCGTAGGCGTCGACGACCCTGAGGCCCTCCTCCAGGCCGTCGACCAGCACGATGGCGGACTGCCGGCCGGACAGTGCGGGGCGGATCCGGTCCTCGACGTGCTTGGTGGCGGCGACCTGGGGCTCCAGTTCCTTCTCCACCGCGTCCGCGAGTGCGGCGGAGTCGGTGACGAGGACGGCGGCGGCCAGCGGGTCGTGCTCGGCCTGGCTGATCAGGTCGGAGGCGATGTGCACCGGGTCGGCGGTGGCGTCGGCGAGGATGGCGATCTCGGTCGGGCCGGCCTCGGCGTCGATGCCGATCCTGCCGGTGAAGTAGCGCTTGGCGGCGGCGACCCAGATGTTGCCGGGGCCGGTGACCATGGTGGCGGGCGGGCAGGACTCGGTGCCGTGCGCGAACATCGCCACGGCGGTGGCGCCGCCGGCCGCGTACACCTCGTCGACGCCGAGCAGGGCGCAGGCGGCGAGGATGGTCGGGTGCGGCAGCCCGCCGAACTCGGCCTGGGCCGGGGAGGCCAGCGCGATGGACGGGACACCGGCCTCCTGGGCGGGCACCACGTTCATGACCACGGAGGACGGGTAGACCGACCGGCCGCCGGGCGCGTACAGCCCGACGCGGTCGACCGGCACCCACTTCTCGGTGACCGTGCCGCCGGGCACGACCTGGGTGGTGTGCGTGGTGCGGCGCTGCTCGCGGTGGACGAGGCGGGCGCGCCGGGCGGACTCCTCCAGGGCGGCCCGCACGGCCGGGTCGAGCCGCTCCAGCGCCTCCTTGAGCGCCTCGGCCGGCACCCGCACCGACTCCAGGCGCACGCCGTCGAACCTCTCGGCGAAGTCGATCAGTGCCGCATCCCCCCGATGATGCACCGCCTCGCAGATCGGGCGCACCTTCTCCAGGGCGGCCGCGACGTCGAAGTCGGCTCGGGGCAGCAGGTCGCGCAGGGCGGGGCCCTCGGGAAGGGCGTCGCCGCGCAGATCGATTCGGGAGATCACGGTTCCAATTCTCTCAGACCGGCGCGCGGCGCCGTGGGCCCGTATCAGTGACTGATACGGAAAGTGGTCACCGCGCGTACAGGGACGGAAGATCCTCTTCACTTTTCGTGTTCAGGGTGTCACGCAGCGGGCATGAACGGTTGTACGAAGCGTAGTGAACCGGGGAGCGGTTGGGGAGGAAAGGAGGAGAAGTGACCCAGGGGGCCGGCCTGCGCGCCGGGGACCTGCCCGCCGACCTCACCGCCACCGAGGCGGGAATGTGGCAGGCCTTCCGCAACGGCAGCGTGTACGACCTGCGCAGCGGCGACGCGCAGGTGGACGACCCGCACGGGGGGCGTCCGTGGGGGCCCGAGCGCAGCGTGCGGGCGCGCGTGGTGTGCTGGCTGCTGCTGGACGGGCCGCCCGCGCTCGCCGGGCGTGTCTCCTCGCTGAAGCTCGCCGGACTGCTGATCACGGGGACGCTGGACCTCGCCGGGGGCACGGTGGTGCCGTACGTGGAGCTGAAGGGCTGCCGGTTCGAGCGGGAGGTGCTGCTGCCGGAGGCCCGCTTCACGACCGTGCGGCTGGTGGACTGCGCGGTGCCGCGGCTGGAGGCGGCCCGGGTGCACACCGAGGGCGATCTGCACCTGCCGCGCTGCCGCTTCCCGGGCGGGATACGGCTGACCGACGCGCGGATCGGCACGGACCTGCTGCTCAACCAGGCCGTGGTGCACCGGGACCGGGCCGGCCGGTCGATCGCCGCGGACGGGATGTCGGTCGGCCAGGACCTCCAGGCGGAGCTGCTGGAGTCGTACGGCGAGTTCAGCCTGCGCAGCGCGAAGATCGGTGTCTCGCTGAGCCTGCGGGGCGCCAGGCTCGCCAACCCCGGCGCGCGCCTGGCGCTGAACGCGCCGCAGCTGACCGTGGAGCGCACCCTGTACCTCACCCCGGCGGGCCTGGGCGGATCGCAGGTGAGCGGGGTGACCCCGGCGCGCGGGACGCGGCTGCAGCCCTTCGAGTGCCAGGGCGGGGCGCGCCTGGACGACGGGCGGTTCGGGGACGCGGTGGACCTGGAGGGCGCCCGGTTCCTCCTGGCCGAGGGGCAGGCCCTGTCGCTGCGCCGGGTGCAGACGCCGGAGCTGCGCTTCCTCGGGGAGCGGCCCGGCGGCGGCCAGGTGCTGCTGTCCGGTGCGCGGACCGTCACCCTCGTGGACCGGGCGAGCAGCTGGCCCGGTCCGGGCGGTCTGCACATGGGCGGCTTCGTCTACGAGAACCTGGTGCCCCGCGGGCCGTTCTCGCTGGCCGAGCGCGTGGACTGGGTGAGGGCGGCGACGGCGGAGTACAACCCCGAGCCGTACGAGCGGCTGGCGGCGGTGCTGCGGGAGGCCGGCGAGGACGAGGACGCCCGCGAGGTGCTGCTCGCCAAGCAGCGCCGGCGCCGCGAGACCCTGCCGCCGGCCGCCCGGCTCTGGGGGTACGTCCAGGACTGGGCGGTGGCCTACGGGTACCGGCCGGGGCGGGCCGCGGTGTGGATGGCGGTGCTGTGGGCGGCCGGCTCGCTGGCCTTCGCGCACGCCGGCCATTCCACGGTCAGTCCGGACACGCATCCCCAGTGGAACCCGGCGCTGCTGGCGCTGGACCTGCTGCTGCCGGTCGTCGACCTCGGCCAGGTGAACCAGTGGCGGCTCAGCGGCGGCTGGCAGTGGCTCGCGGCGGCGCTGGTCCTGCTGGGCTGGACCCTGGCGACCACGGTGGCGGCGGGGGCGACCCGGCTGCTGCGTCGCGGCTAGCGACCGGGGCGGCTGGGCGCCCGCCTCGTACCCACGGGGCGCCCGCCTCGTACCCGCCCGGGCGCCCGTGTCGTCCGCAGGACACCCGCCGGTCGCCGTCCCGTCGTCCGGAAGTGGTTGACTCGGTCACCTTTTACTCGACCTTGACCGAACGCCGTACAACTTTCAAAGGCTTGCGGTCAGCCTCTGGCGCACCCCCGACCTGCGGTCTTTCAATGGTCGGCACCATGGCTGCACTGCCCTTCATCCGCCCCACCCGGATGGCCGGAACCGCCCCCCACCCGGTCGCCGGCCTGCCCGCCGACGACGAGGTGCTCCTCGACGTGCCCGACGAACGGCTCGGCCCGGCGCTCGTCGCCGCCGCGCAGGGCGCCTACGGCCCGGCCGCCGGCCTGCTCGCCGACACCCGGGAGCAGCGCGCGTGGGAGGACCGCGACCGGTACGCGACCCGGCTGGCCGCGTTCGCCCGCTCCCGCTCCGAGTGGCTCACCGACTGGCGCGCCGCCGCCCCGCACGACCCGGACGCGCTGCTGGTGGCCGCCCAGCTCGCGGTGGACCGGGCCTGGCCCTCCCCGGCCCGCGCCGAGCTGCTGCGCGAGGTCAGCCCGCTGATCACGGCCGCCGCGCGCGCCGACGACCGGGACCCGGTGCCCTGGCGCATCGCGCTGGACCACGCGCGCGGCTCCCGCGCCGGGCACCGCTACTTCGAGGAGCTGTGGGAGGCGGCCGTCCGCCGCGCCCCGCTCCACTACGGCTGCCATGTGGCGGCCCTGCGCTACCTGGCGTCCTCCTGGCACGGCTCCCACCGGGAGTGCTTCCACTTCGCCGACCTGGCCGCGCAGGACGCCCCGGCCGGCTCGCCGGTCCAGGCGCTGCCCGTGCGGGCCGCCTTCGGCTACCTGACCGACGGCTGCGGACCCGAGGTGCCGCGGGCCCGGCTGGACGCGGCGGCGGACCGGGCCGTCGCGTTCTCGGCCCGCTTCCCCGCGGCGGTGCCCTGGCCGGCGGAGATCCGCAACCTGCTCACGTGTGTGCTGGTGCGGCTCGGCCGCCGGGAGGACGCGCTCGCCCAGGTGCGCCTGATCGGCCCGTATGCCACCTCGTTCCCCTGGGACCGGCTGTCGGACGACCCGCTCGGGCAGTTCCTGCGGGTGCGCGCACACCTGCTGGCGGCTGCCCCGGGGCAGCCGCCGCGGCGGGCGCCGCGGGGGCCGTCCGGGAAGGCCCGGGGCGGGCGCCGGGAACGCGTCCGCCCCGGCGACCACTAGGCTTTTGCGCCGTGACCACCCTCCGGCTGCCTCTCTTCCCGCTGAACTCCGTGCTGTTCCCGGGGCTGGTGCTGCCTCTGAACGTCTTCGAGGAGCGCTACCGCGCCATGATGCGCGAGTTGCTGAAGACGCCCGAGGACGAGCCGCGCCGGTTCGCCGTCGTGGCGATCCGCGACGGCCACGAGGTGGCGCCGAGCGCTCCGGGCATGCCGGATCCGACGGCGCTGCCCGAGCGCGGCGCGGCGGCGGGCTTCGGCCCCGACCCGGCCAGGGCGTTCCACGGCGTGGGCTGCGTGGCGGACGCGGCGACCGTGCGGGAACGGGCCGACGGCACCTTCGAGGTGCTGGCCACGGGCACCACCCGGGTGCGGCTGCTCTCGGTGGACGCCTCCGGGCCGTTCCTGGTGGCGGAGGTGCAGGAGCTGGGCGAGGAGCCGGGCGACGAGGCCGGCGCCCTGGCCGAGGGCGTGCTGCGGTCCTTCCGCCAGTACCAGAAGCGGCTGGCGGGGGCCAGGGAGCGGTCGCTGACGACGGGCGCGGAGCTGCCGGACGAGCCGAGCGTGGTGTCGTACCTGGTGGCGGCGGCGATGGTGCTGGACATCCCGGCCAAGCAGCGGCTGCTGCAGGCGCCGGACACCTCCTCGCGGCTGCGCGACGAGCTGAGACTCCTGCGCTCGGAGACGGCGATCATCCGCAGTCTGCCGTCCTTGCCGTCGTCGGACCTCACCCGTGGTCCGACGAGCCTCAACTGAAGGTGCTGAGAGTTCCGTACATGGCGAAGAAGGCGAAGAAGCAGCAGGCGGGCGGCACACCCGCGACGGTGGCCCTCACGGCCGCGGGGGTGGACTACACGGTCCACTCCTACGACCACGACCCCTCCCACCCGTCCTACGGCGAGGAGGCGGCCGAGGCGATGGGCGTCTCCCCGGACCGGGTGTTCAAGACCCTGGTCGCCGACGTCGACGGCGCGCTGACGGTGGCCGTGGTACCGGTGGCGGGGTCACTGGACCTGAAGGCGCTGGCGGCGGCGGTCGGCGGCAAGCGCGCGGCGATGGCGGACCCGACGCTGGCCGAGCGCACCACGGGCTACGTCCGCGGCGGGATCTCCCCCCTCGGCCAGCGCAAGAGGCTGCCCACGGTGCTGGACGACTCGGCCACGGCCCACAGCACGATCTGCGTCTCGGCGGGCCGCCGCGGGCTGGAGGTCGAGCTCTCCCCCACCGACCTCGCGGACCTCACCTCCGCGGTGCTGGCCCCGATCGGGCGGGGCTGACCGGGCGCACGATGGGCGGGGCGGCCGGCCCGGCGCACGGAACCGGTCCGGGCCGGCCGGGTCCGGTCCGGCCGGCCTCGGCCCGCCGTACGGGCCGGGTGCCGCCGCCCAGGCGGAGAGGGCCGGGAGCCCGGGGAGTGCGGGGAGCCCGGGGAGCGCGGGCAGCGCAGGGAGGGCGGGGGTCAGGAGGCGGGGGGCGTGCCGTACGGCTCCTCGCCGTACGGGTCGGGGTCGCGCGGGCCGAACAGGGCCGTCACCCCGAGGTGGACGACGAGGGCGGCCAGCGGCCAGGCGAGCAGCGCGCCCTTGGCCCCGAGCTTGAGCGGCGCCGGAAACGTCACTCCCTTGCCCACGGACTTGGCGTGCGCTATCACGTCCTGCTGCGGTCCGAGCCACACCCCGAGCCGCCAGGCAAGCAGCGAGCCGAGCAGCGCGCCCACGCACAGCGCGATCACCAGGGGCACGCCCCCGCTGCGCCGCACGAGGAAGACGGCGACCGCGCTGAGCACCCCGAAGCCCAGGGCGAGCAGCGTGAACGTTCCGTCGACGCCGATCGCCTGCTCGCCCTCGGTGTCCTTGAGGTAGACGACCCAGCTGTTGCCCGACACGTCCCCGACCAGCGGCACCCGCGGCGCCAGCCAGCACCACAGCAGCCCCAGGAGCACCCCGCCGAGCGCCACGGCCACCGTCACCACGGCGGCGTCCCGGATCTCGGCCCGCATCCCGGGACCGCCCTGCGCGTAGCCGGTGCCGGCCGCCCCGGCCCTGGCCTCGACGGGCGGCACGTGCCGGGCCTGCGGGGACCCCGCGGCCTCGGAGTGCCCGGAGGACTCGGAGGGCTCGGAGGACCGGGAGGGCTGCGAGGGCCGCTGGTGCGGCGGCGGAGGTGGAGTCAACGGAGCGGTCACCTTGTCATCGTGCCAGTTGCTTCGGCCCGCCGCGTCACCGGACGGCCGCCCGGCGGTAGGCCCAGGTGGCCAGGGCCAGCGAGATCACGCCGACCGCGGCGCATACGGCCATGTCACCGGCCACGAACGTCCAGTCGGGCCTCTCGGAGAAGGTCCGGGCGTAGGCGTCCACCCCGTACGTGGACGGCAGCAGATCGCGCGCGAACCGTACGGCCCCCGGCATCCGGTCCGGCGGCAGCACGCCCAGCAGCAGCGCCGCCGACATGCCCAGCTGGCCCAGCAGCGTGGCCAGTTCCGGACGCGGGGCGAGCAGCCCGCAGGCCGCGCCGACCCCGGCGAGCGCCGCGCCGGCGAGCGGGATCACCGCCACCAGCACCCACAGGTTGCCCAGCGGCAGCCCGAACAGCAGGCAGCCGAACACGGCGGTCACCACGCTGCCCGGCACCGTGAAGGACGCGTACGCGGCCGCCGCGCCCAGCACCACGGCCGCCGGCGGCACCGGCAGGGTCGCGTAGTGGTCGAGCCCGCCGCTGAAGCGGAGCTGCCCGAAGTACTGGGAGAGCAGGTTCAGCGCGACGTAGGCGACGACCACCACCGCGGCGCCGGACACCACGAAGCGGGCCTGGCCGCTCCCGCTGACCACCCCGCGCATCATGACCATGATGCCGACGGACTGGAAGGTCGCCACGAACAGCAGCGGAATGCGCGCCACCCGCGCCCGGGAGAGCTGCGCCCGGTACACGGCGGCCAGCGACGGCCACAGGGCGGCCCGCGGCCCGAGCTCGGCCGCCCGGCCGGCCTCGCCGTCCTGCACGGCCGGCGCACCCGGCAGCACGCCGGCGGGTACGACACTCACGTCGAACTGCTCCTCTTCCCTGCGGTGAACGCGGCCACCGTGACAAGCGCGGCCGTGTCCCCCGCGCCGGACGGGTTCCCGCCGGCGCACGTGTAGTCCCTTACGGTTCCCCGGGCCGCCGTGCTCACGTCTTCACCAGGCCCTGCCGTGCCGCCCCGCCCAGCGCCAGGTAGACGTCCTCCAGGCTGGGCGTGGCGAGGGTGAAGTCGTCCAGGGCGGCGAAGGCGCTGCCGCCGGTGACCGTGGCGACGGCGGCCCGGGCCTCCTCGGGCGCGAGCCGCAGCGTCCAGCGGCGTCCCGCCCGTACGGCCCGCGCGTGCAGCTCGGCCACCTCGGGCACCTCCACCGGCGCCCGGTCCCGCCACACCAGTTCGACCCGCACCTCGCCGGAGACCCGCTCCTTCAGCCCGGCCGGGGTGTCGCAGGCGATGACCCGGCCGCGGTCGAGGACGGCGACCCGGTCCAGGACGGTCTCGGCCTCGATGACGTTGTGGGTGACCAGCAGGACCGTGGTGCCGTGCTCGGCGCGCCTGCGGTCGACGGCGGCCCACACCGCCCGCCGCGCGACCGGGTCCATGCCGGTGGTCGGCTCGTCCAGCACCAGCAGGGGCCGCTCGCCGACCAGCGCGGCGGCGAAGCAGGCGAGGCGCCGCTGGCCGCCGGAGAGCTTCTTCAGCGGGCGTCCGGCGACGGACGCCAGGCCCAGTTCGTCGAGGACGGCGTCCCGCTCGGCGCGGGCCCGCCGGACGTCGAGGCCGCGCAGCCGGCCGGTGGTCTCGGCGGCGAGCGAGACGGTCAGCTCGTCCAGGGCGCCGGACTCCTGGCCGAGGTAGGCGAGGAGGCGCGCGGCGCGCTCGGGGTGCGCGACGATGTCGTGGCCGAGGATCTCGACGGTGCCGCGGTCGGGGCGCATCAGCCCGGTGAGCTGGCGTACGAGGGTGGACTTGCCGGCGGCGTTCGGCCCGAGCAGGCCGAAGATCTCACCGCGCCGGACGTCGAGCTCGACGCCGTCGGTGGCCCGCACCTCGGGTGTCCCGGGAGCGCCGCGCCTGCCGCGCACCGCGGGGTAGGTCTTGGTCAGTCCGCGCACCGCGCACACGACGTCGTCTCCGTGCCGAAGTGCCTGTGCCGCGCGCGTACTCACAAGGGACGAGCCTAAGGGGTCCCGGCGCTTTACTCCCCCTTGGGGCACCCTGTCGCGATACTCCCGCCTCCACTCACCGCCCGGCCGCCGCGCGCCCGGACGGCAGGCGGGCGGGTACGGCGCCTCACCACCACCGACCGCCGCCCCCGGCCAGGGCCGTCCGGCGGCCGTCGCGCCGACCGGGCCCGGGCGGCCCGCGAGGCCATCGCCCCCGGCGGCAGACCGCCCGCGAGGCCATCGCCCCCGGCGGCAGACCGCCCACGGGGTCAGTCCTCCCGGCGGCGGTCCGCGCGCGGTGTCATCAGCCCCGGCAACGGGCTGCCGGCGCAGTCAGTCGCCCCACGCGGCGGGCCGCCCACAGGCTCGTCACCCGAAGCGGCGGACCGCCCGCGACGTCATCACCCCCAGCGGCAGACCGCCCGCGTAGTCACTCGCCCAGGCAGCGGACCGCCCGCGCAGCCACTCGCCCCGGCAGCGGACCGCCCGCGCAGCCAGTCACCCCACGCGGCGGACCGCCGGCAGGGGCATCACGCATCATCCCCAGCGGCGAACCGCCCGCAGAGTCAGCCGCCTCGGCGGCGAACCGCCCGCAAAGTCACTCGCCACCGTGGCGGACCGCCCGCAGGCTCGTCACCCGAGGCGGCCCCGCGGGGTCGTCACCCGAAGCGGCCCCGCGGGGTCGTCACCCGAAGCGGCCCCGCGGGGTCGTCGCCCGAAGCGGCGACCGCCCGGGGCGTCATCCCCCGGCGGCAGGCCGCTCGCGGAGTGAGCCGCCCCCGGCGGCAAACCGCCCGCGCGATCAGCCACCCCCCGCGGGCAGACCACCCCCGCAATCAGCCACCCCCCGCGGGCAGACCACCCCCGCGATCAGCCACCCCCCGCAGGCAGACCACCCCCGCGATCAGCCACCCACCGCAGGCAGACCACCCCCGCGATCAGCCACCCACCGCAGGCAGACCACCCCCGCGATCAGCCACCCCCCGCGGGCGGGCCGCCCGCACGATCAGCCACCCACCGCGGGCGGGCCGCCCGCACGATCAGCCACCCCCTGCGGGCGGGCCGCCCGTGGGGTCAGTCGTCCGCCGGGGCGTGTTCCGCGCCCGTGCGGATGTCGATCTCGCGCCAGAAGCCGGCCCGAATGGCGTAACGGTCGTGTTCGTCGATCTGGTCGTCCTTGTGCGCGAGCAGGCCGAAGCGGGCGGCGTAGCGCAGCAGCTCGCCGTCGATGCGGTGCGGGATGCGCGGGTACATCGAGGACAGCTTCTGCAGGTGCGGCTGGTCGCCCAGCCGCTCCACCCAGCGCCGGGCGAACACCTGCCCGACCTCGTACGGGTCGCCGCCCACGGTGGTGATGTCCTCCTCGCGGTCCGCCCACCGCTGCTCGGCCGTCGTCAGCTGGGCGAGCGTCGGCATCGAGGCGATCTCGGGCGGCTCGGCGGGCACGCCCGGCCGGTCCACCCAGCCGCGGTCGGAGGACCAGCGCAGGGTGGCCGTGGACGGGTGCTGGACGGGCGGCTGGGCGCCGTGGGCGACCAGGGCGGCGAGGTCCTTGGGGGTGGGCACCCCCTTGGCGGCCGGTCCGCGTTCGCCGGAGCCGTTGCGCGTAACGGCCGCGTCGGGGTGGGGCCGCTCCTCGGCGGTGCGCTCGGCGGCCGTGAGGGAGGACTCGGGCAGGGGCGCGGAGAGGATCGCGGCGATCTCGGGGCGGGGCGCGGGCGGTGGCGCGCAGATCCCGCCGAACTCCTTGGCCCGGACGGCCTTGGTGATCCAGGTGCGGTCCAGCACCCGCCGCTCGTCGGCCTCGGCGACCAGGTCCTCGGACTGGTTGTAGTCGCCGTCGGCGGCCTGCACGGCCCACAGGTGGACGGCGACGCCGTGCTCCTTGGCGGCCATCATGCCGGGCAGCAGATCACCGTCGCCGGTGACCAGCACGACGTCGGAGCAGGCGCGGTTGCGGGCCAGTTCGGTCAGTTCGGCGTGCATGGCGGCGTCCACGCCCTTCTGCGCCCATCGGCCGTCGCTGCGGGTGAGCGCGCCCAGCCGGACGGTGACCCGGGGCATCACGCGCAGCCGGCGGTGCTCGGGCTGCGGGACGCGGTCGGGCGCTCCGTCGAACCAGTAGATGCGCAGCAGCGGCCGCTCCGTGTCGGACTCGGCCTGGTCGCGCAGCCCCTGGACGAGGGCGGCGTGGTCCACGGTGATCCGGGACCGCGACGGCTCGCCGGCGAGGAGACTCGCGGCGGCCCCCAGCAGATACCCGGCGTCCACCAGGACGATGCAGCGGTCCACGCGATCCACCCTCTTTCCGGGAGGTTTGCTTCGGGCTTGCTTCGAGTCTGCCCGACCGCGCCGGGGTTAACGGCCCGAACTCGATCTTCGGCGTGGCGTTTCGGGGGCCCGCGCCCCGACCACCCCTGTTACATAGGGTAATTGTCCGACATGCGTTCATTATCAGGCTATGTGAATCTGATCCCGGCCCTGGCCCCTAGATCCCCCTTGGAGGTTGATCACCATGGCCAAGAACCGCAAGCAGGACCGCAGCAGGCAGAAGGCGACCGTGGCCGCAGGCGGCCCGCAGGAGACGGAGCACTCCGCGACGGAGGCCCAGCCCGAACACCACTCCCCCCAGCTGAGTCCGGCCGAGGCCGCCCGCAAGGGCCGGCAGAAGCGTTTCGGCCACAACTGACGCGGCGCGCCGGGCCGTAGCCGAGGCCCGCGCACGAACGAGGGGCGTACCCGCGCGGTACGGGCACGCCCCTCGTCGACGTCCGGGCCGGCGCGGCGCTCAGCCGGCCAGGCAGGACGGGCCCAGCAGCACCTTCAGATCCCCGAACAGGGCCGGGTCGGGCTTCACCCGGTGCCGGTCCAGACGCAGCACGGTGGTCTTGCGCGGCCCCTGGAGCTTGATCCGCACCTCGCTGTCGCCCTTGTGGTGGCTGAGGATCTCGCCGAGCCGGCTGACCATGGGCGGGGTGACCTTCAGGGCCGGGATGGTCAGCACCACCGGCGCGTTGGCGCCCGCGGCGGACAGGTCGGGGACCATCAGCTCCATCGCGACCAGCCGGGGCACGTCCTCCCGCTTGTCCAGGCGGCCCTTGACGAACACCACGGCGTCCTCGACGAGTTGGGTGGACACCAGCTGATAGGTCGCCGGGAAGAACATGCACTCGATGGAGCCGGCCAGGTCCTCCACGGTGGCGATCGCCCAGGCGTTGCCCTGCTTGGTCATCTTGCGCTGCAGACCGGAGATGATGCCGCCGATGGTGACGACCGCGCCGTCGGCGTGCTCGCCCCCGGTGAGCTGGGCGATGCCGGCGTCGGCCTTGTCGGAGAGCACGTGCTCCAGGCCGAAGAGCGGGTGGTCGGAGACGTACAGACCGAGCATCTCCCGCTCCTGGGCGAGCAGATAGGTCTTGTCCCACTCGTCGGGGGAGAACTCCACGTCCAGCCCGAAGCCCGGCTCGCTGCCGGTGTCCTCGCCCATCCCGCCGAACAGGTCGAACTGGCCCTCGGCCTCCTTGCGCTTGACCGCGACCACGTTGTCGATCATCGGCTCGTACTGCGCCATCAGGCCCTTGCGGGTGTGGCCCATGGAGTCGAAGGCGCCGGCCTTGATCAGTGACTCGGTGGTGCGCTTGTTGCAGACCACCGCCTCGACCTTGTCGAGGTAGTCGGGGAAGGAGACGTACTTCCCCTTGGCCTTGCGGCACTTGATGATCGACTCGACGACGTTCGTGCCGACGTTGCGGACGGCGGAGAGGCCGAAGAGGATCACGTCGTCGCCCTGGGCGGCGAAGTTGGACTCCGACTCGTTGACGTTGGGCGGCAGGACCCGGATGCCCATGCGGCGGCACTCGTTGAGGTAGACCGCCGACTTGTCCTTGTCGTCCTTCACGGAGGTCAGCAGGGCAGCCATGTACTCGGCGGGGTGGTTGGCCTTGAGATAGGCCGTCCAGTACGACACCAGGCCGTACGCGGCGGAGTGGGCCTTGTTGAAGGCGTAGCCGGCGAAGGGGACCAGGACGTCCCACAGGGCCTGGATGGCCTCGTCGCTGTAGCCCTTCTTGCGGGCGCCCGCCTGGAAGATCGTGAAGTTCTTCGCCAGTTCCTCGGGCTTCTTCTTGCCCATCACGCGGCGCAGCACGTCGGCCTCGCCGAGTGTGTAGCCGGCGACGATCTGGGCGGCCTTCTGCACCTGCTCCTGGTAGACGATCAGGCCGTAGGTGACGTCCAGGACCTCCCTGAGCGGCTCCTCCAGCTCCGGGTGGATGGGGGTGATCTCCTGCTGCCCGTTCTTGCGCAGCGCGTAGTTCGTGTGGGAGTTCATGCCCATCGGGCCCGGCCGGTACAGGGCCGAGACGGCGGAGATGTCCTCGAAGTTGTCCGGCTTCATCAGGCGCAGCAGGGAGCGCATGGGTCCGCCGTCGAACTGGAAGACGCCGAGGGTGTCGCCGCGCTGGAGCAGTTCGAAGGTCGTGGGGTCGTCCAGCGGCAGGCTCAGGAGATCGATGTCGATCCCCTTGTTGGACTTCACCATCTTGACGGCGTCGTCCATGATCGTCAGGTTGCGCAGGCCCAGGAAGTCCATCTTCAGCAGGCCGAGCGACTCGCAGCTCGGGTAGTCCCACTGGGTGATGGTCACGCCGTCGGTGTGCCTGACCCAGACCGGGACGTGCTCGGTGATGGTCTCACTGGACATGATCACGCCGGCCGCGTGCACGCCCATCTGCCGCACCAGGCCCTCTACGCCGCGCGCGGTGTCGATGACCTTCTTCACGTCCGGCTCGTTCTCGTACATCGCCCGGACCTCGCCCGCCTCCGAGTAGCGGGGGTGCTCGGGGTCGGTGATGCCGGACAGCGGGATGCCCTTGCCGAGGACGTCGGCGGGCATCGCCTTGGTGATCCGGTCGCCCATGGCGTACGGGTAGCCCAGCACGCGCGCGGAGTCCTTGATCGCGTTCTTGGCCTTGATGGTGCCGTAGGTGCCGATCATGGCGACCTTGTCGGCGCCGTACTTCTCCGTGACGTACCGGATGACCTCGACGCGCCGGCGCTCGTCGAAGTCGATGTCGACGTCGGGCATGGAGATGCGCTCGGGGTTGAGGAACCGCTCGAAGATCAGGCCGTGCGGGATGGGGTCGAGGTCGGTGATGCCCAGGGCGTAGGCGACGATCGAGCCGGCCGCCGAGCCGCGGCCGGGGCCGACGGCGATGCCGTTGTTCTTGGCCCACATGATGAAGTCGGCGACCACGAGGAAGTAGCCCGGGAACCCCATCTGGATGATGACGTCCATCTCGTAGTCGGCCTGCTTCTGCCGGTCCTCGGGGATGCCGCCCGGGTAGCGGCGCTCCATGCCGCGGCGGACCTCCTCCTGGAACCAGGTGACCTCGGTGTATCCCTCGGGGATGTCGAACTTCGGCATGAGGTCGCGCTTGACGAACATGTCCGTGGTGTCGACCATCTCGGCGATCAGCAGGGTGTTGGCGCAGCCCTGCTGCCAGGCGTCCGAGGAGTCGATGGCGTACATCTCCTCGGTGGACTTCAGGTAGTACCCGGTGCCGTCGAACTTGAAGCGGTCCGGGTCGGAGAGGTTCTTGCCGGTCTGGATGCACAGCAGGGCGTCGTGCGCCTGCGCCTCGTGCGCGTAGGTGTAGTGCGAGTCGTTGGTGACCAGCGGCGGGATGCCGAGCTTCTTTCCGATCTCCAGCAGTCCGTCGCGGACCCGGCGCTCGATGTCGATGCCGTGGTCCATCAGCTCCAGGAAGTAGCGGTCCTTGCCGAAGATGTCCTGGTAGTCGGCGGCGGCCTTGAGGGCCTCGTCGAAGTGGCCGAGGCGCAGCCGGGTCTGCACCTCGCCGGAGGGGCAGCCGGTGGAGGCGACGATCCCCTCGGACCACTGCGCGATGGTCTCCTTGTCCATCCGGGGCCACTTCTGCAGCCAGCCCTCGGCGTAGGCGTCGGAGGAGAGGCGGAAGAGGTTGTGCAGGCCGGTGCTGTTCACCGCCCACATCGTCTTGTGGGTGTAGCCGCCGGAGCCGGAGACGTCGTCGCGCTTCTGGTGCGGCTGGCCCCACAGGATCTTGCGCTTGTTGCGCCGGGACTCGGGGGCGACGTACGCCTCGATGCCGATGATGGGGGTGACTCCGGCCTTCTTCGCCGAGTGGAAGAAGTCGTACGCCCCGTGCAGGTTGCCGTGGTCGGACATGGCGATGTGCGTCATGCCCATCTCGTTGCACGCCTGGAACATGTCCTTCAGCCGCGCGGCACCGTCCAGCAGCGAGTACTGGGTGTGGACGTGCAGGTGCGTGAACGGCGGCTTGGACACGGCTGCGGCCTCCGGGGAGAACGGGCGGACAGGGCGGTCCGGCGGGCTGCGGACAGTCCGGGGGACAGCGTCGAAGTCTATGCCCCGGCACTGACACTCCGAGGCCCGCGCCGCGTACCTTCGTGCGAGGAGAAACGCGGGCACTTCGCCGCGCCGCCGGACGTTGGCGTCGGGGAGGAACCGCGCGGTATCCGTCCCAGACGTCTCGTACCACCCGTACCAGGAGGCACCCAGCGATGTCGGTACCCCAGCTCAGCGACGAGCAGCGCGGCGAGGAGATCCTCGCCGTCTTCGACACCGCCTTCGGCGAGCTCCTGGCCGCCGATCCGGCCGCGTTCCGCGTGAAGTTCCGGAAGATGGCGGCCTCGGCCTTCGCCTTCTACCGGGGCACGGCCTGCCTCTTCTACCACGACCTGGACGCCGGTGGGCGCGGCGGGCCGTACCTGGACGAGCGCACCTCGCGCGTGTGGATCCACGGCGACCTGCACGCGGAGAACTTCGGCACGTACATGGACTCCAACGGCCGCCTGGTCTTCAACGTCAACGACTTCGACGAGGCGTACGTCGGCCCCTTCACCTGGGACCTGAAGCGCTTCGCCGCCTCCATCGCCCTGGTGGGGTACGCCAAGGCGCTCAGCGACGAGCAGATCACCGGGCTGGTGACGGTGTACGCCGCCGCCTACCGGGAGCGCGTCCACGCCCTGGCCACCGGGGCCAAGAGCGACGAGGTGCCGCCCTTCACCCTGGACACGGCCCAGGGGCCGCTGCTGGACGCGCTGCGCGACGCGCGCTCGCTGACCCGGTTCGCCCTGCTGGACTCGATGACCGAGATCCGCGACTTCGAGCGCCGCTTCGCGCCCGGCGGCGGCTCCATCGAGCTGGACGCCGCCACCCGCTACAAGGTGCTGGCGGCCTTCGACGGCTATCTGGAGACCCTGCCGGAGACCTCCCTGGCCCGGCCCGACTCCTACCGGGTCAAGGACGTCGTCGGCCGCCGGGGCATCGGGATCGGCTCGGCCGGGCTGCCGTCGTACAACATCCTGCTGGAGGGGCACAGCGACGCCCTGGAGAACGATGTCGTGATCTACATCAAGCAGGCCCAGACCCCGGCCGTCTCCCGGCACGTCACGGACCGGGCGATCCGCGACTACTTCCAGCACGAGGGCCACCGCACGGTGATCTCCCAGCGCGCCCTGCAGGCGCACGCCGACCCGTGGCTGGGCTGGACCGAGCTGGACGGGGCGGGCCAGCTGGTCGCCGAGGTCTCCCCGTACGCGGTCGACCTGGACTGGGGCGACATCGACGACCCGGAGGAGATCGCCCAGGTCGTCGCCGACCTCGGCCGGGCCACGGCCACCATGCACGCCGCGGCGGACGACACCTCCGGCGAGTCCCTGGTGCCGTTCTCCACCGAGCGGGCCATCGACGCGGCGATCGCCGCCGACGAGGAGGGCTTCGCACCGCTGCTGGTCGACTTCGCCCACCAGTACGGCGCCCGCGCCCGCGCCGACCACCAGATCTTCCTGGACCTGTTCCGCAACGGGCGGATTCCGGGTCTGTGACGGAAAGGCCGCGCACAGGGATTCTTTAAGGGTCCCTTACCGGCCCACGTGACACACTCTTCTCTCGCTATGGACATATCCGGGATCCAGCTCAGAGCCGTGCGCGCGGCGCTGTTCACGGCCGTGGTCGTGACGCTCAGCACCGCGTCGCACGTGCTGCTGTCCCGGGCCCCGCTGCCGCTGAACACGGTGGCCGCCGTCGCGGCCGCCGTGTTCGCCCTCGCCTTCGCGCTGGCCGGACGCGAGCGCGGCTTCGCGCGGATCGCGGCGCTGCTGGTTCCGCTGGAGCTGGCCGCCGACACCGTCTTCACCACCGGCCAGCACCTGTGCTACGGACCCGCGGGCGGCCCGGTCGCCGGGCCCCTGCGCTCGGTCGGCTGGGACGTGCTGTGCGGCAACCGCACCGACGTGGGCACGCCGCTGGCCCGGATGACGGGCACGGACACCGACCGGCTGGCGGCCCTGCTCGCCCACTCCACCCCGGCGACCGCCTGGCTGCTGCTCGCGGCGCACGTCTGCGTGGGCCTGCTCGCGGCCGGCTGGCTGCGCCGCGGCGAGCGGGCGCTGGCCCAGCTGCTGCGCGCGGCGGCGGTCACGACGTTCCGGCCGCTGCTGGTCGCGGTCGCCGCGGTCACCGTCCACCGCACCCGGGGCACGGCCCGCCGCCCGGTGCCGCGCGCACCGCACCGCACCCCCCTGCGCGCCCGCCTCCTCACGCACTCCCTGGGACGGCGCGGACCGCCGCTCCGGGCCGCCCTCGCGCTCGTCTGAGCCGCACACGGGCGTCCCCGAGCACGGCAGTCCCCCACACCTACCCCGCGCACGGCATGTGCGGGTCCCACAGGAGAACACCACCATGAGCAAGCGGAACAGCCAGACGGCGAAGACGGCGGCCCGGGAGCGGCTGCGGGCCGAGCGGGAGCGCGAGGCCCGGCGTGCCAAGACCAGGCGGCAGCTGATCGTCGCCGCCTCGGTCGTCGCCGTCCTGGCCGCCGCCGGCGGCATCGGCTACGCGGTCGTCCAGGCCAACAAGCCGGGCCACTGGGAGGCCGCGAAGGACCAGAAGGTCGTCGCCCCGGCGAACACCACGGGCACGGACGGCACCACGGTCGTCCTCGGCAAGAGCACGGCAGCGAAGACCCTCAAGATCTACGAGGACCCGCGCTGCCCGATCTGCGCCCAGTTCGAGCAGGCCGTCGGCGCCACGGTCAAGAAGGACATCGACAGCGGCAAGTACAAGCTCCAGTTCGTCGGCGGCACGTTCATCGACGGCCACGACAACGGGGAGGGCTCGAAGAACGCGATGAGCGCGCTGGGCGCCGCGCTCAACGTGAGCCCCGAGGCGTTCGTCGAGTACAAGGCCGCCCTGTACTCGGCGAAGTGGCACCCGGAGGAGACCGAGGACAAGTTCAAGGACGACGCGTATCTCATCAAGATCGCGGACACCGTCCCCGCGCTGAAGAACAACACCAAGTTCCAGACGGCCGTGAAGAACGGCACCTACGACGCCTGGGCCATGGCGATGTCGGGCACGTTCGACAACAACAAGGACGGCGTGACCGGCACCCCCAGCCTCGTCATGAACGGCAAGGTCCTCACCGTCCCGGGCACCAAGAACCCGCCGATGACGGTGGAGCAGTACAACTCCGTGGTCGGGGCCGCCCTCAAGGGCTGACGCCCCGTCGGGAACCGTCCCCGAGGAGACAGACCGCGAAGAGCGGGCGAACTTTTGGGAGTTCGCCCGCTCTGGCGTGTACCGGTCAGTAATCTGATCGGTCGTGACCAGTCGATACAGAGCTTCCGAGGACGCCGGCTCGAGATCCGAGCGCGTCAACTCGCTTTCCCCGCGCCGCCGTACGGTCGTCAAGGCCGCGGCGGCCACTGCTGTGCTGGCCGGACCCCTGGCCGGCGCGCTGCCCGCGCGGGCGGCCACCGAGGCGCCCGCGTTCCTGCACGGCGTCGCCTCCGGCGACCCGCTGCCCGACGGCATCCTGCTGTGGACCCGGGTGACCCCCACCGCCGCGGCCCTGCCCGGCTCGGGGGTCGGCCCGGACACCGAGGTGAGCTGGGTGGTGGCCCGGGACAGGGCCCTCACCGACGTCGTCGCCCGGGGCTCCACCACCGCGACCGCCGCCTCCGACCACACCGTCAAGGCCGACATCCGGGGCCTCGCGCCCGCCACCGAGTACTGGTTCCGCTTCTCGGCCGGCGGCACCGACTCCCCCGTGGCCCGCACCCGCACCGCCCCCGCCCGCGACGCCGCCGTGGGCAACCTGCGCTTCGGCGTGGTCTCCTGCGCCAACTGGGAGGCCGGCTACTTCGCCGCCTACCGCCATCTCGCGGCCCGCGGCGACCTCGACGCCTGGCTGCACCTCGGCGACTACATCTACGAGTACAAGTCGGGCGAGTACACCGCCCGCGGCACGGTCGTCCGGCCGCACGCCCCGGCCCACGAGATCCTCACCCTCGCCGACTACCGCACCCGGCACGCCCGGTACAAGACCGACCCCGACCTCCAGGCGCTCCACCACAAGGCGCCCGTCATCGCCATCTGGGACGACCACGAGTTCGCCGACAACGCCTGGTCGGGCGGCGCGGTCAACCACACCGAGGGCGCCGAGGGCACCTGGGCCGCCCGCCAGGCCGCCGCCAAGCAGGCCTACTTCGAGTGGATGCCGGTGCGCCCGGCGATCGAGGGCACCACCTACCGGCGGCTGCGCTTCGGGAAGCTGGCCGACCTCTCGCTGCTGGACCTGCGCTCCTTCCGCTCCCAGCAGGCGTCCACCGCGAGCGGCTCCGTCGACGACCCCGACCGCACCCTCACCGGACGTGCCCAACTGGACTGGCTGAAGGCGGGCTTGAAGGCCTCCGACACCACCTGGCGGCTGGTCGGCAACTCGGTGATGATCTCGCCGTTCGTGGTCGGCTCACTCTCCGCGGACCTGCTCAAGCCGCTCGCCAAGCTGCTCGGCCTGCCGCAGGAGGGCCTCGCCGTCAACACCGACCAGTGGGACGGCTACACCGACGACCGCCGCGAACTGCTGGCCCATCTGCGCGCGAACGCCATCCGCAACACCGTCTTCCTGACCGGCGACATCCACATGGCGTGGGCCAACGACGTGCCGGTGGACGCCGGCACGTACCCGCTGTCGGCGTCCACCGCCACCGAGTTCGTCGTCACCTCGATGACCTCCGACAACCTCGACGACATCCTCAAGGTGCCCGAGGGCACCGTCTCCGCGGTCGTCTCACCGGTCATCAGGGCCGCCAACCGGCACGTCCACTGGGTCGACACCGACCGGCACGGCTACGGCGTGCTGGACATCACCGCCGACCGCGCCCAGATGGACTACTACGTGCTGTCCGACCGCACCTCCGCGAACGCCACCAGCGCCTGGGCGCGCTCCTACCGCACCCGCAGCGGCACCCAGAAGGTGGAGCGGACGTACGACCCGGTGTAGCGGGTCACTCCAGGCCGTCGAGGAAGCCGAGTGCCACCCGCCAGGTGGCCTCGGCGGCCTCCGCGTCGTAGTCCGGCAGGCCGGGGTCGGTGTAGAGGTGGCCGGCCCCGGCGTACCGGTACACCTCCACGTCCGCGCCGGTCCGCCCCATCCGCAGGTACCAGGCGCTCAGCCAGTCGTCCGTCTCGAACGGGTCGGGCTCGGCGACGTGCAGCTGCACCGGCAGCCCGTCCGCCGTGGCGTTCGGCGCGATGTCCGAGGTGCCGTGCAGGAGCAGCAGGCCGCGGGCCTTGTCGTCGCCGAGGGCGAGCGTCTGCGCGATCGAGGCGCCGAGCGAGAAGCCCGCGTACACCAGTCCGCGGTCGGAGTACGGCGCGGCGGCCAGCACCGCCCGCTTGAGCAGCTCGTCCTTGCCGGTCTCGTCCTGGGCGGCCATGCCCTCCTCGACCGTGTCGAAGGTGCGTCCCCCGAGGAGATCGGGCGTCCACACCTGGTGCCCGGCGCCGCGCAGCCGGTCCGCGGCCTCGCGCACGGCGGGCCTGAGGCCGTAGGCCGAGTGGAAAAGCATGATGTCCATGAGGCCATGGTGCCAGCCGGGAACGTGCCGGCCACGCCCCCGCCCGGCCGGCACCGCGCGCACACGCCCCCGCCCGGCGGGCACCTCGCGCACACGCCCCCGCCCGGCGGGCACCTCGCGCACGGGGTGCCCGGGAAGGGACGCAAGTCACATGTTCATGCCGGTGCGGTGCCGGTTAGGCGCGCAGTCATGGAGAACGTACTCCGACCCCTGACCGTGGTCGGCGGCGCGGTCGCACTCACCCTGGTGATCGGCTGGGCCACCGACCTCCTGCTGCGCAAGGCCGACGAACGGCACCACGAGACGCCGCTGTGGGGCCTGCTGCGCCGGGCCCGCATCCCCTACCAGCTCGTGCTGTGCACCGCCCTGCTCAGAGGCTCCTACGACCAGGCGGGCCTGCTGGGAGGGCACCGGGTCGGCATCGGCCGGACGCTGACCCTGGTGCTGATCGGGTCGGCCGCCTGGCTGGCCATCCGGATCGCGGCGGCGATCGTGGAGACGTCCTACTCCCGCTACGCCAGCGCCCGCGCCCACCGGGACCCCGCCCGGGTGCGGCGGGTGCGCACCCAGGTCGAGCTGATCATGCGGGTGGTCTCGGCGATCGTGATCGTGGTGGCCGCCGCCTCGATGCTGCTGACCTTCCCGGCGATGCGCGCGGCCGGGGCCTCGCTGCTGGCCTCGGCCGGCATCCTCGGCATCGTCGCCGGTGTCGCCGCGCAGTCCACGCTGAGCAACATGTTCGCCGGGCTGCAGATCGCCTTCGGCGACATGGTCCGCATCGGCGACACCGTGGTCGTGGACGGCGAGTGGGGCACGGTCGAGGAGATCACGCTGACCTTCCTGACGGTGCGGACCTGGGACGAGCGGCGGATCACCATGCCGGTGTCGTACTTCACGTCCAACCCGTTCGAGAACTGGTCGCGCGGCACCCCGCAGATGACCGGCACCGTCTTCTGGCACCTGGACCACTCGGCGCCGCTGGAGGCGATGCGCGAGAAGCTGCGGGACATCCTGCGCGCGTGCCCGGCGTGGGACGGCCGCGCCTGCGCCCTGTCCATCACGGACACCACCCCGAACACCATCGAGGTGCGGGCGCTGGTGACGGCGAAGGACTCGGACGACGTCTGGACGGTACGGGTGACGGTGCGCGAGGAGATGCTCCGCTGGCTGTGCGAGGAACACCCGTACGCCCTGCCCCGCGTCAACACGGCCGAGGCGGCACCACGCCCGGGCCACCACCTCACCGACCGCACCACACCGTCCCGCACCGGCACCGTCCGACCCCCCTCCCCGGACAAGACGGCCACACCCGGCCCCTGACGACCGCCCAGGGATGTGGACCCCGCCCGGCCCGGGGCCGGGCGACACCCGGGCCCCGGGCGAGGTCCCGGACCGGGCGGGGTCCCGGGCCGGGCGGGGTCCGGGTGCCGGGCCGGGCGAGGTCCGGGTGCCGGGCCGGGCGAGGTCCGGGTGCCGGGCCGGGCGAGGTCCGGGTGCCGGACCGGGCGGGGTCCGGGTGCCGGGCCGGGCGAGGTCCGGGTACCGGGCCGGGTGCCGGGCCGGGCGAGGTCCGGGCGAGGTCCGGGTACCGGGCCGGGCGAGGTCCGGGCGAGGTCCGGGTGCCGGGCCGGGCGGGGTCCGGGTGCCGGGTCCGGGCCCGACCCCCGCGCGGCATCCGGGCCCGGCCCGGTCCGCAGAGCCGGGCCAGCCCGGTGCCGCGGCGAAGCCGGACCGGGGCGCAGGGGCGGAGCCCCGCATGGGGTCCGGGGCGGAGCCCCGTGACGGCAACCTCTTCCCCACCGAGTCGGGGGGGCCGGATGGGGCAAAGGGGGGTGCAGGGGGCGCAGCCCCCGCCCCGGGTCCGGGGCGGAGCCCCGTGGCGGCCACTGCTCATCCCACCGAGTCGGGCGGGCCGGATGGGGCAAAGGGGGGTGCAGGGGGCACAGCCCCCGCCCCGGGTCCGGGGCGGAGCCCCGTGGCGGCCACTCCTCACCCCACCGAGTCGGGCGGGCCGGATGGGGCAAAGGGGGGTGCAGGGGCGCAGCCCCCGCCGGGGGTCTGGGGCGGAGCCCCAGGGACGGTGACCCCTCACCCCACCGAGTCGGGCGGGCGGGTGGGCAAAGCAAAGCCGGGCGAAGCACAGGGGGGCGAAGCCGAACCCGGGGCCCGGGGCGGAGCCCCGGGGGACGGCCCCGCCGCGCTCAGTGGCCCCGTTCCGCCCCGCCGTTCACCTGGATGATCTGGGAGGTGATGTGCGCGGCGGCCGGCGAGGCGAGCCAGTGCAGCGTGGCGGCCACGTCGCCCGGCGTACCGGCCCGCCCGGTGGACGTCTCCGCGACCAGACGCGCGCGCCGGGCCTCGTCCATCGCGTCGCCGAAGAAGTCGGTGTCCTCGACGTAGCCCGGCGCGACCACGTTGACCGTGATCCCGCGCGGCCCCAACTGCCGTGCCAGATCGTGGGCGTACGGGTGCAGCGCGGCCTTCGAGGCGGCGTAGGCACCGCTGCCCGAGCCCCGGTAGGCGGCGATGGAGCTGAGGAACAGCACCCGCCCGCCCGGCTCGGCTAGCCGGTCCTTCAGGGCCTCGGTGAGCAGCACGGCGGTCAGGGTGTTGAGCCGGAAGTTGACGGTCCAGTTGTCGGCGACCAGGTCGAGCGGGTCCTCCCGCGCCACCTTCGGCTCCAGCTGACCGGAGCCGCCGGCACTGTGCACCAGCACGTCCACCGCGCCGAACTCCTCGGCGACGAAACGGGCCGCGCCCCGCACGCCGGCCACGTCACCGACGTCGGCCGCGTGCACGAGCGCGCCCGGCACGTCCGCCTTGCGCAGCACGTCCTCCCGCCGTCCGAGCAGCAGGACCCGGTGCCCGTCGGCCGCGAAGGCCCGCGCCGTGGCGAGCCCGATCCCCGTGCCGCCACCACTGATCACGACATTGCGAGTCATGGCCCGAGCGTATCGGGACAAGGCGGGACGGTACGGGTGCACGCGGCCCGGGTCACGGCAGACTGCGTACGTCCAGATGGCGCAGCACCCGGTCGACGATCTCCGGATCGGCGCCGGGCTCGCTGCGCGCCGCCAGCACCTCGTGCCGGGCCGCGCTCAGCATCTCGCTCTGGATGCGCCGCGCGCGCTTCAGGCGCCGTACGCGGTGCTCGTGCGCCTCCCGGCGCTCCTCGTCCCCGATGTGCGGGCTGATCCGCAGCCCGATCTCGTAGGCGCGGCGCTGCATCTGCTCGGACAGCTCGTCCGGCAGGTCCTCCACCGACTCGATCTCCCGCAGCCGCCGCTTGGCCGCCTTGGCCGCCCGCACCGCGAGCTGCTTCTCGAACTCCTTCTCCCGCTCGATGTCCGCGCGCACCCCCAGCCGTCTCACCAGCCACGGCAGGGTGAGGCCCTGGAGCAGCAGTGTGGCCATGATCACACCGAAGGCGATGAAGATGATCTCGTCGCGGTCGGGGAAGGGGGCGCCGCTGTCCGTCTTGAGCGGGATGGCCAGCGCCAGCGCCACCGAGGCCACGCCCCGCATCCCGGCCCACCACATCACGACGGTCTCGCGCCAGCTGAGCGGGATGTCCTCGTCGTAGTCGCGCAGCGCGTGCAGCCGCTTGGTCAGCCAGGTCGCCGGCAGCAGCCACAGCAGCCGTACCAGCACCACCACGCCGACCACCACCGCCGCCCAGCCGAGCAGCTCGCCCCACCGGCCCGAGGCCGTGCGGATCGCGTTGTGCAGCTCCAGTCCGACCAGCCCGAAGGCGACCCCGGTGACGAGGGTGTCCACGACGTCCCAGACGGTGTGCCCGGTCAGCCGGGTCAGCACGTCGTCGGCGTCGGTGGCGTACTCCGCCAGGAACATGGCGGTCACCAGCACGGACAGGACGCCGGAGCCGCGCAGCTCCTCGGCCAGCACGTACGAGGCGAACGGCACCAGCAGCGTCAGCCCGATCTGCAGGGTGGCGTCCCCGAGCAGCCCCAGCAGCTTGTTCGCGCCCCAGCCGAGCGCGAATCCCACGGCCACCGCGACCACCGCGGACAGCACCAGGTCGAGCCCGGCGTCCCAGACGGAGAACTCGCCGGTGACGACGGCGGCGATGGCGACGTGGTAGAGCACGATGGCCGTCACATCGTTGAACAGGCCCTCGCCCTCCAGGATCGACACCAGCCGGCGCGGCAGCCCGAGCTGCCCGGCCACCGCGGTGGCGGCGACCGGGTCGGGCGGGGCCACGAGCGCGCCGAGCGCCACGGCGGCGGCCACGGGCAGCCCCGGCACGATGCTGTGCGCGACGGCGGCCACGCACACGGTGGTGACGAACACCAGGGCCACGGCCAGCAGGAAGATCGGCCGCTTGTTCGCCGCGAACTGCCGCCAGGAGGTGCGCCGTACGGCGGCGTAGAGCAGCGGCGGCAGCAGCGCGGGCAGGATCAGGTCGGGCGGGATGCTCACGTTCGGCACGAAGCCGGGCAGGGCCAGCGCGATCCCGAAGACCGTCATCAGCACCGGCGCGGGCAGCCCGAGCCGGTCCCCGACCGGGACGCTGATCAGGGCCCCGAGCAAGATGACGAACAACAGGGCCAACTGATCCACTGTCAGCGCTCCGGACGGTCGGACGTTCACATGGCCGATCTCCAGCCTGCCATGCCGCGCCGCCGTCCGGCCCGTGGCCGGGCGCTGGTCACAGGGCGCGCCGCATCGCCCGGTGCGCAATGCCGGCGTCGGGGAACTCGGGCCCGTACGCCTCGTAGCCGAGCCGCTCGTAGAAGCCGAGGGCGTGGGTCTGCGCGTGCAGGTCCACCGCCGTCAGGCCGAGCGCGCGTGCCGCGTCCTCGATGGCGCGGACCAGGGCCGCGCCGACGCCGAGACCGCGGGCCTCCTGGGCGACGGCGAGCCGTCCCAGGGAGCCGACGCTCAGGTCGCCGCCGGTCCTGTCCGCGGCGGCCTCGCCGTGCAGCAGCCGGCCGGTGCCGAGCGGCAGGCCGTCCTCCCGGACGGCGAGGACGTGCACGGCCACGGCGTCCAGCGCGTCGTACTCGATGTCCTCGGGGACGCCCTGCTCGGCCACGAAGACCTGCTTGCGCACGGCGAAGCACGCCTCGCGGTCGGCGGGGTCCTGTGCCAGGCGCACGGTGTACGGCTCGGGCTCCCGGCTCATGCGTAGGTCTCCTCACGGACCTTGTCCAGGGCCTTCTGCAGGTCCTCGGGGTAGTCGCTGGCGAACTCCACCCACTGCCCGTCGCCGGGGTGCTCGAAGCCGAGCCGTACCGCGTGCAGCCACTGGCGGGTGAGGCGCAGCCGCTTGGCGAGGGTCGGGTCGGCGCCGTAGGTCAGGTCGCCGACGCAGGGGTGGCGGTGGGCGGCCATGTGGACGCGGATCTGGTGGGTGCGGCCGGTCTCCAGCTTCACGTCCAGCAGGGACGCGGCGCGGAAGGCCTCGATGAGGTCGTAGTGGGTGACGGAGGGCTTGCCGTCGGCGGTGACCGCCCACTTGTAGTCGTGCTGGGGGTGCCGGCCGATGGGCGCGTCGATGGTGCCGCTGGTCGGGTCGGGGTGGCCCTGGACGAGGGTGTGGTAGCGCTTGTCGACCGTGCGCTCCTTGAACTGGCGCTTGAGCGAGGTGTACGCGTACTCGGACTTGGCGACCACCATCAGCCCCGAGGTGCCGACGTCGAGGCGGTGCACGATGCCCTGCCGCTCGGCGGCGCCGGAGGTCGAGATGCGGTAGCCGGCGGCGGCGAGCCCGCCGATGACGGTGGGCCCGCTCCAGCCGGGGCTGGGGTGGGCGGCCACGCCGACCGGCTTGACGATCACGACCACGTCCTCGTCGTCGTGCACGATCTCCATGCCCTCGACCGGCTCGGCGACGACCTGCACCGGCGCGGGCGCCTGCGGCATCTCGACCTCGAGCCAGGCCCCGCCGCGCACCCGCTCGGACTTGCCGACCGCCGCGCCGTCGACCAGCACCTTGCCCGCCGCCGCCAGCTCGGCCGCCTTGGTGCGGGAGAAGCCGAACATGCGGGAGATGGCGGCGTCGACGCGCTCGCCCTCCAGGCCGTCGGGCACGGGCAGGGTACGGATCTCGGGAAGGGTGCTCACCCGTCGAGTATGCCGGACGGGTGGGACAGCCCCGTACGGGTCCCGGCGCGCACCCGGTGCGCTCAGGCCTCGCGCACCCGGTGCGCTCAGTCGTTGTGGACGGTGCGCTCAGTCCTTGTGGACGGTGCCGTCCGGGTCCAGGCCCCGGAAGGAGAGCAGCACGATCAGGATGCCGCCGCAGACGATCGCCGAGTCGGCGAGGTTGAAGACGGCGAAGTGCTTGGGCGCGATGAAGTCGACCACCGCGCCCTCGAAGACGCCGGGCGCGCGGAAGAGCCGGTCGGTGAGGTTGCCCAGGGCGCCGCCGAGCAGCAGGCCGAGCGCGACCGCCCAGGGCAGGCTGTACAGCTTGCGCGCCAGCCGGGTGATCACCACGATCACGGCCGCCGCGATCACCGTGAAGATCACGGTGAACGCCTCGCCGACGCCGAAGGCGGCGCCCGCGTTGCGGATGGCCTCGAGCTGGAGCCAGTCCCCGATGATCCTTATCGGCGCGTGGTGCTCCAGCTTGGCGACCACGATCAGCTTGCTGACCAGGTCCAGGGCGTACGCGAACGCCGCCACGGCGAACAGCACCGCGATACGGCGCCTGCCGCGCGGCCGCTCGGCGGCGGGGTCCTGCGTCCCCTCGGTGCGGGGCGACGGGTGCGGCGAGTCCGCCGCGCCGCCCCGCTCCGCGCCGCCGCCGGGCCGCTCCTGGCCGGCCCGGGCCGCGTCCGGGGTGTCCGGCGTACCGATGATGCGCTCCGCCTCTGCCACGTGAGTCCCTCAACCTAGGTACCTGACTGAGGACGAGAGTACGTCACGCCTCGCCCGCCCGGGCCGTTCAGGAGGCCTCCCGGGACCGGCTCACTGCCGGCGCTCCTGCTTCTGCTTGCACTCCACGCACAGGGTGGCCCGCGGGAACGCCTGCATCCGGGCCTTGCCGATGGGGTTGCCGCAGTTCTCGCACAGGCCGTAGGTGCCCGCGTCCAGCCGGTCCAGGGCGCGCTCCGTCTGGGTGAGCATCTCGCGCGCGTTGGCGGCCAGCGCCATCTCGTGCTCCCGCGTGATGTTCTTGGTGCCGGTGTCGGCCTGGTCGTCGCCCGCGCCGTCGCCCGAGTCCCGCATCAGGCCCACCAGGGACGCCTCGGAGGAACTGATCTCGGTGCGCAGCCGCTCCATCTCGGACTGCAGCTCCGCGCGGGCCTCCTCGACCTCCTCCGGGGTCCAGGGGTCCTCGCCCGGGCGGACCGCGAGGTCGCCGGGCTTCACCGCGGCGAGGCGCGCCTTGGGGACGGCGGTCTTCGCCGCCGTGGCCGTGCCAGGAGTCTTCTTCGCAACCACTGTCGTGGCTCCCGTCTGCTCCGCGGCCTGCGCCGCGCCCACCTTCTTGGCCGTGCTCTTCCTGCTCTTCCTGCCCGTTCCCGCGGCCCGTTCCGCCTCGGAACCGCCGCCCTGCGCGGCGTCGTGCGCCGCGGCGCCGGCCGCGGGCCGCGCCCCGGCGGGGTGCGCGGCGCGTTTCGCGGCCGGTTTCGCTGCCGGTTTCGCGGCGGCGGGGGGCTTCCCGGCGGCCTTTTTCGCGGCGGACTTGCCGGTGGACCTCCCGGTGGACCTCGCCGTGGACGTACCGGCGGCGGACTTCCGCGGGGCGGCTCCGTTCCCGTCCGCGCTTCCCTTCGCCGCCGTCCTCCGCTCCGTGCTGTCCGTCCTCTCCGTGCTCTTCGTGCTCTCCGTGCTCTCCGTGCTCTCCGTGGGGTTCTTCGCCTCGGCGCGCTTGGCCCCGTGGGTCCCGTGGGTCCCGGCGCTCCCGGACGCGGCCTTCGCGGATCCGGCCTTCCCCGGCGGGGTCCCCCCGGACCGGGGCGCGGCGTCCTCGGCCCGGCCCGCCCGGTGCCCCGACCGCTCCGCCCGCGCCCTGCCGCCGCCGGACGCCGTCCTCCCCGCGGCGCCGCCGGACCCCCGCTCGGGGCCGGCCTTCTCCCGCGCGACCGCGCCGGACGTGGCCGATGCGCTCGTGACCGCATTCTTCACGGCCGGCTCCTTCGCGGCCGCGTGCCCGGCGGCGGCCGTCCTCGTACGGGCCGCGGCACCGCCCCGGGTGCCGCTCCTCCCGCCCGGCGTCGCCGTACCGCCGGAGGCGCCGGCACGCCGGGGCCCGTCCGGCGCCGACTGCTCGGCGGTCTTCTTCGCCACCATGGCCGCGGCCCCTTCACATATTGTGATCTTGCGCGCGAATCGTGCTGGGACGATAAATCGACTCGAGTCCCGCGGCAACGGGGCACGCCGCCCGATTCGCCCGCCTCGCACCTGCCGCTCGGCCGGCATGCATGCGTTGTGCCCAGCTCTTCGCCGCGTAATCCGACCAGCCGTACGCCGGGACGGACGTCCCGGAAAACCGGTCGGCCGCCGCCCCCGGAGCGCCGTACACTGGGCGAAGCGAAAAGCGTGGATGGGGACGAGTAGCGGCGTACGCAGCCCAGAGCGACCCGGGGACGGTGTGAGCCCGGGGGCGAGCGCGACGTGAAGATCACCCCGGAGCCGCCGGAAGAACGCCCGGGTGGACACACCGGGCCAGTAGAACCGGCATCGCGATCCCAATGAGGGGGCTCGCCGGGGCGCAGGACGCGCCGGAGGGCCAAGGAGGGTGGTACCGCGGGAGCGCGCCGCACACGGCGTGAAGAGCACGAAGGCTCTCGTCCCTCCGACGGAAGGCAGTACGTCCGCCGGAGGAAGATCGATGACGCAGTACCGCCAGGTGCCCGCCCAGGTCGACCTGCCCGCCCTCGAGCACGCCGTGCTCGACTTCTGGCGCGAGCAGAAGATCTTTGCCAAGAGCCTGGACCAGTCCGAGGGCCGCCCCGAATGGGTGTTCTACGAGGGTCCGCCGACCGCCAACGGCATGCCGGGCGCGCACCACATCGAGGCGCGCGTCTTCAAGGACGTCTTCCCCCGCTTCCGCACCATGCGCGGCTACCACGTGGCCCGCAAGGCCGGCTGGGACTGCCACGGCCTCCCCGTCGAGCTGGCGGTGGAAAAGGAGCTGGGCTTCTCCGGCAAGCAGGACATCGAGGCGTACGGCATCGCCGAGTTCAACGCCAAGTGCCGCGAGTCCGTGACCCGGCACACCGACGCCTTCGCGGAGCTGACCACCCGCATGGGCTACTGGGTCGACCTCGACGACGCCTACCGGACCATGGACCCCGAGTACGTGGACTCCGTGTGGTGGTCGCTGAAGGAGATCTTCGGCAAGGGCCTGCTGGTCCAGGACCACCGCGTCGCGCCCTGGTGCCCGCGCTGCGGCACCGGCCTGTCCGACCACGAGCTGGCCCAGGGCTACGAGACGGTCGTCGACCCGTCCGTGTACGTCCGCTTCCCGCTCACCTCCGGTCCGCTCGCCGGGCAGGCCGCGCTCCTGGTGTGGACGACGACCCCCTGGACGCTGGTCTCCAACACCGCGGTCGCCGCGCACCCGGAGGTCAGGTACGTCGTCGCGACGAACGGCGAGGAGAAGCTGGTCGTCGCCGAGCCGCTGCTCGCCAAGGCGCTCGGCGAGGGCTGGGAGACCACCGGCGAGACCTTCACCGGCGCCGAGATGGAGCGCTGGACCTACCGCCGCCCCTTCGAGCTGGTGGAGTTCCCCGAGCCGGCGCACTACGTGGTGAACGCCGAGTACGTCACCACCGAGGACGGCACGGGCCTGGTCCACCAGTCCCCCGCCTTCGGTGAGGACGACCTGAAGGTCTGCCGCGCCTACGGTCTGCCGGTCGTCAACCCGGTCCGCGCCGACGGCACCTTCGAGGAGGACGTGCCGCTGGTCGGCGGCGTCTTCTTCAAGAAGGCCGACGAGAAGCTCACCGCGGACCTCGACGCGCGCGGGCTGCTGTTCCGGCACGTCCCCTACGAGCACAGCTATCCGCACTGCTGGCGCTGCCACACGGCGCTGCTGTACTACGCCCAGCCGTCCTGGTACATCCGCACCACCGCGATCAAGGACCGGCTGCTCGAGGAGAACGAGCGGACCAACTGGTTCCCGGACACCGTCAAGCACGGCCGTTACGGCGACTGGCTGAACAACAACATCGACTGGGCGCTGTCCCGCAACCGCTACTGGGGCACCCCGCTGCCCATCTGGCGCTGTACGGAGGACCACCTCACCTGCGTCGGCTCCCGCGCCGAGCTGACCGAGCTGACCGGCACCGACCAGTCGGGCCTCGACCCGCACCGCCCCTACATCGACGAGGTCACCTTCGCCTGCCCGCACGACGGCTGCGGCGCCACGGCCACTCGGGTGCCCGAGGTCATCGACGCCTGGTACGACTCGGGTTCGATGCCGTTCGCGCAGTGGGGCTACCCCTACAAGAACAAGGAGCTGTTCGAGGCGCGCTACCCGGCGCAGTTCATCTGCGAGGCCATCGACCAGACCCGCGGCTGGTTCTACACGCTGATGGCCGTCGGCACGCTGGTCTTCGACAAGTCCTCGTACGAGAACGTCGTGTGCCTGGGCCACATCCTCGCCGAGGACGGCCGGAAGATGTCCAAGCACCTGGGCAACATCCTCCAGCCGATCCCCCTGATGGACCAGCACGGCGCGGACGCCGTGCGCTGGTTCATGGCGGCCGGCGGCTCCCCCTGGGCGGCCCGCCGCGTGGGCCACGGCACCATCCAGGAGGTCGTCCGCAAGACGCTCCTGACGTACTGGAACACGGTCGCCTTCCAGGCGCTGTACGCCCGGACGTCCGACTGGGCGCCGAGCGAGGCCGACCCGGCCCCGGCCGGCCGGCCGCTGCTGGACCGCTGGCTGCTCAGCGAGCTGCACGCGCTGACCGACCAGGTCACGCAGGCCCTGGAGGGCTACGACACGCAGCGCGCCGGCAGGCTGCTGTCGGCGTTCGTCGACGACCTGTCCAACTGGTACGTCCGCCGCTCCCGGCGCCGGTTCTGGCAGGGCGACAAGGCCGCGCTGCGCACGCTGCACGAGGTGCTGGAGACGGTGACGCGGCTGATGGCGCCCATCACCCCGTTCATCACCGAGCGGGTCTGGCAGGACCTGGTGGTGCCGGTCACGCCCGGTGCGCCGGAGTCCGTGCACCTGGCCTCCTGGCCGGAGGCGGACCTGGCCGCGATCGACCCGGAGCTGTCGCGGCAGATGGCGCTGGTGCGCCGGCTGGTGGAGCTGGGCCGCGCCACGCGCGCGGAGTCCGGCGTCAAGACCCGCCAGCCGCTGTCCCGTGCGCTGGTCGCGGCGGCGGGCTTCGAGTCCCTGGACGCCGAGCTGCACGCGCAGATCACCGAGGAGCTCAACGTGTCCTCCCTGGCCTCGCTCAGCGAGGTCGGCGGGTCCCTGGTGGACACCACCGCCAAGGCGAACTTCCGCGCGCTGGGCAAGCGCTTCGGCAAGCGGGTCCAGGACGTCGCCAAGGCCATCGCGAACGCGGACGCGGCGGCGCTGTCGCTGGCGCTGCGCGAGGGCACGGCGTCGGTCGAGGTCGACGGTGAGACGGTGACGCTGGCGCCCGACGAGGTGATCATCACGGAGACCCCGCGGGAGGGGTGGTCCGTGGCGTCCGACTCCGGCGCGACGGTGGCGCTGGACCTGGAGATCACCGAGGAGCTGCGGCAGGCGGGTCTGGCCCGGGACGCGATCCGGCTGATCCAGGAGGCCCGCAAGAACAGCGGCCTCGACGTCGCCGACCGCATCGCGCTGCGCTGGACGGCGACGGACCCGGCGACGGTCGCGGCGCTCGGCGAGCACGCCGGGCTGATCGCCGAGGAGGTGCTGGCGACGGACTTCGCCCAGGGCGAGGGGGACGAGACGTTCGGTGCGGCGTTCACGGACGAGGGGCTGTCGTTGACGTTCCGTCTGCGTAAGGCCTGAGGGTGGGGCCGGGGCGGGGCCCCGGTCTCTCTCTTGGCGGGGGGCGTCCCCCGGGCCCCCTCCTGGCGGGGCTTCGTCCCTTCCGGCCTCCGGGGCCCGGCCTCGGGCGGGTGCGTCGTCCGGTGCCGGTGCGCGGGGGTTGAGCGCGCAGTTCCCCGCGCCCCTGGGGGGGGGCGGACCGGTGCGTCCTCCGGTGCCGGTGCGCGGGGGCTGGGCGCGCAGTTCCCCGCGCCCCTGGGGGGCGGACCCGTGCGTCCTCCGGTGCCGGTGCGCGGGGGTTGAGCGCGCAGTTCCCCGCGCCCCTGGGGGGCGGGGGGCTTCGTGGTTCTGGGGGCCGGGCGGGGTGGGTTCTTGGGTGCTGTTGGGGGACGGGAACGGCCCCGGAGGCGGATGCCTCCGGGGCCGTTCTCATAGGCTGCCGACGCCTAGCTCGTCCTGTGGACCCTGACGGGGGTCCTCAGTTGTCGTCCTCGTCGATCAGGAAACCGCGCATCGGTGACGGGGCCTGGCCCATCGGGGACGGGCCCTGCGGGCGTACCGGTGCCATCGGCTGGGTCATCGCCGGGGACATCTGCTGCTGGCCGCCGTAGGACGGACCGGACGGGCTGGGCGGGCCGCCCATCGTCTGGTTGCCGCCGTAGGACGGGGCGCTCGCGCCGGCCGGGGCCATGGAGGGCGCCGGGGACGGCGGCAGCGACGCGGCCGCGGGGGTGCGCGGCGGGGCCAGCGAGTCGTCGGCCTGGGTCTCCAGCTGGCGCAGCTGCGACTCCAGGTACGACTTCAGCCGCGTGCGGTACTCGCGCTCGAAGCCGCGCAGGTCCTCGACCTTGCGCTCCAGCGTGGCGCGGGCGGACTCCAGGGAGCCCATCGCGACGCGGTGCTTCTCCTGCGCGTCCCGCTCCAGGGCGTCGGCCTTGGCACGGGCGTCACGCTCCAGACCCTCGGCACGCGACCGCGCCTCGCCGACGATCTTGTTGGCCTCGGAACGCGCCTCGGCGATCGCCTGGTCGGCGGTCTGCTGCGCCAGCGACAGCACGCGCGCGGCGCTGTCGCCACCGGGACCCTGGCCCATCGGGCCGGGACCGCCCATGGGACCCGGACCCATCGGGCCGGGACCCATCTGGCCCTGCATCGGGCCCTGGCCCATCGGACCCGGACCCATCGGGCCGGGACCCTGCGGACCCTGACCGCCGGGACCGGCGGGCAGCTGCGGGGCACCGCTCGGCAGCTGGGGCGGGCCACCCATGGGGCCGCCCATCTGCTGCTGCGGCGGGCCCGATATGCCGGCGGGCACCGGAGCGCCGGGACCTCGCATGCCCTGCTGCTGAGGGTGCGGCTGCTGCTCCTCCGGGGGCTTGCGCATGTTCTGCTGGTTCTGGGCAGCAGCACGCGTCGCCGCGGCCAGCTTGGCGCGCAGGTCCTCGTTCTCGCGCAGCAGGCGGGTCAGCTCGGCTTCGACCTCGTCGAGGAAGGCATCGACCTCGTCCTCGTCATAGCCTTCTCGGAGGCGGACGGTCGTGAACTGCTTGTTCCGCACGTCCTCGGGGGTCAACGGCATCTCTTCACCTCAACGTAGTCATCGGCAGTCGGCAAGACCGTATCGTCCACAGTCACCTCGCCAGGTTTCCCACGACGGAGATCAGGATGTAGACGATGATCATCAGTACGAAGAAGGACAGGTCGAGCGCCACGCCCCCGAGACGCAGCGGCGGGATGAACCGCCGCAGAAGCTTCAGCGGTGGATCGGTGACAGTGTAGGTGGCCTCCAGAACGACCACCATCGCCTTGCCGGGTTGCCACGAGCGGGCGAACTGGAACACGTAGTCCATGACCAGCCGGAAGATGAGCACGATGAGGAACACCATCAGCGCGATGTAGAGAACCTCCATGGCCACGCCCATGATCGGTGCTTCCCTCTCCCCTGTTCCGTGCCTGTTTCCGGTGGTGCGTCTCAGCTCTGGTTGAAGAACCCGCCCTCTGCGATGCGGGCCTTGTCCTCCGCCGTGACATCGACGTTAGCAGGCGACAACAGAAACACCTTCTGCGTCACCCGCTCGATGCTGCCGTGAAGACCAAACACCAAACCGGCCGCAAAGTCGACAAGTCGCTTCGCGTCTGTGTCATCCATCTCAGTGAGGTTCATGATCACCGGGGTGCCCTCACGGAAGTGTTCCCCGATGGTACGGGCCTCGTTGTAGGTCCGGGGGTGAAGCGTGGTGATCCGGTACGGCTCACGTTCCGACACGACCTTGGGCATGATCACCGGTGCGTTCTTCTCCAGGCTCGCGCGTTCTTGTGTGATGGACGCCACGGGCGCGATGCGCGCCGGGCGCCCGGATTCCGCCGGCAGCGAAGCGGCATGCGACACCGGCTCGCGCGGCGCCGGAGGCTGCACCACTCGCACCGGTTCGTCCCTTTGGGGCTGACGTGTGAGGTGCGACTGGTGCGACGGCTCGTGCCGTCGGCGGTCCCGCTCGGGCTCCGGATCAAGCTCGGGCTCGAAGTCGTCATCGGGGTCGAATCCCCGGCCGTCGTACCCATCGTCCTCCACGAGGCCGAGGTAGACCGCCATCTTGCGCATCGCGCCGGCCATGCTCTGAGTCCTCCGCTCTGTGGTGGATCCGCTGACGACCGCCAAGTCCCCGCGATCCACTAGGTCGTTGCGCCTTCTTCGGCGGTATTGACCATATTTTCTGCTGTGGTCCGACTTCCTGGCGACGTTACCCGAGCCCGGGGCGGACTCCGAGTACCGCGGTGCCGACGCGCACATGTGTCGCCCCGGCGGCCACGGCCTCCTCGAGGTCCGCACTCATCCCTGCCGAGACCATGGTGGCAGCCGGATGGGTTCTCCGCAGGTCAGTCGACAAATCCATGAGCCGTTCGAATGCGGCGCGTTGACGGCCGGCGTACTCGCCGGTGAGCGGGGCGACGGTCATCAGACCGTCCAGCCGAAGTCCCTCGGAACGGGCGACCAGGTCGGCCAACTCTTCGATTCCGCCCGGCGCGACACCCCCGCGCTCCCCCCGTCCGCTCTCGCCCGCGTCCAGGGCCACCTGGATCAGGCAGCCGAGTTCGCGCTCCCGGCGCGCGGCCTCCCTGGAGAGCGCCGTCACGAGCCGGGAACGGTCCACAGACTGCACCACATCGGCATAACCGACCACGGAACGGACTTTATTGGTCTGAAGTTGACCGACAAAATGCCAGGTGAGGGGCAGATCCGCGCACTCGGCGGCCTTGGGCGCCGCCTCCTGGTCGCGGTTCTCGGCGACATGACGCACACCGAGTTCCGACAGGATCCGCACATCGGAGGCCGCGTAGGTCTTGGTGACCACGATCAGGGTCACCTCCTCGCGCCGGCGGCCGGCCGCGGCGCACGCGGCGGCGATGCGCTCCTCCACCTTCGCCAGGTTCCCGGCGAGTTCGTCCTTACGGTCCCTCATGTCCCATCAGTCCAGCCAGACGTAGCCCGCGAGCCGACCGGTGGTGCGGTCGCGGCGGTACGAGAAATGGTCGGCCGACTCCAGCGTGCACACCGGCGACTGCTGCCGGTCGTGCACCCCGAGGCGCTCGAGCTGTGCGTGCACTCCGGCGCTCACGTCCACCGCCGGAGTGCCCCAACCGGTCTCGGCGTGCGCCGCCGGCTCGACGGCGGCCACCTCGGCGCGCAGGGCCTCGGGCACCTCGTAGCACCGGCCGCACACCGAGGGCCCGGTGCGGGCGACGATCCTGGCCGGGTCGGCGCCGAGCGAGCGCATGGCCTCGACCGCCGCCGGCACCACGCCCTTGACCATGCCGGGCCGTCCGGCGTGTGCCGCGGCGGCCACCCCGGCGACCGGATCGGCCAGCAGCACCGGCACGCAGTCGGCGGTGAGCACGGCCAGGGCGAGCCCGCGCACCGCGGTCACCAGGCCGTCGACCGCCGGGACGTCCCGTGCGGTCCACGGCCCGTCGACCTCGGCGACGTCGTTGCCGTGCACCTGGTTCATCCAGACCACCCGTGCCGGGTCGAGCCCGAGCGACTTGGCGGCCAGTTCCCGGTTGGCGTGCACGGCGGCGGGATCGTCGCCGACCGCGCCGCCGAGGTTGAGCTCCTCGTACGGAACGGCGCTCACCCCGCCCCACCGGTCGGTGAAGGCGAAGTGGGCGCCGCTCACGGTGTCGCGCTGCCCTATCACTTCAGGAAGTCCGGCACGTCCAGTTCCTCGGCCGCGCTGTCGGTGTAGGTCCGCGGCGAGGGCGTCACCGGCGGGGCCGCGGCGGGGAGGTCGCCCGCCGGTTCCGGGGCGGCCGGCTCCGGCTCCTCCTTCGGCGTCACGCTGCCGAGCGAGCCGAAGCTCGGGCGGCTCTCGGGCTGGCGCACCGGCGTGGGCTCCTCGCGGCGGGGCGCCGGCGACGGCGAGGCCGAGGCCGAGCCGAGGACGTTGTCCCGGCGGGCCGGGGGCTGGCCGCCGTCGAACCCGGCCGCGATCACGGTGACCCGCACCTCGTCGCCGAGGGCGTCGTCGATGACCGCGCCGAAGATGATGTTCGCCTCGGGGTGGGCCGCCTCGCTGACCAGCTGGGCGGCCTCGTTGATCTCGAACAGGCCGAGGTCGGAGCCGCCGGAGATGGACAGCAGCACGCCGCGGGCGCCGTCGATGGACGCCTCCAGCAGCGGCGAGGAGATCGCCATCTCGGCCGCGGCCACCGCGCGGTCGTCGCCGCGGGCCGAGCCGATGCCCATGAGGGCCGAACCGGCCTCGGACATGACCGACTTCACGTCGGCGAAGTCGAGGTTGATCAGACCCGGGGTGGTGATCAGGTCGGTGATGCCCTGCACACCGGACAGCAGCACCTGGTCGGCGGACTTGAACGCGTCCAGCACGCTGACCTGGCGGTCCGAGATGGACAGCAGCCTGTCGTTGGGGATGACGATGAGGGTGTCGACCTCTTCGCGGAGTTCGGCGATGCCGTCCTCGGCCTGGTTCGCGCGGCGCCGTCCCTCGAAGGTGAACGGGCGCGTGACCACGCCGATGGTCAGGGCGCCGAGCGAACGCGCGATGTTGGCCACGACGGGCGCGCCGCCGGTGCCGGTGCCGCCGCCCTCACCGGCCGTCACGAAGACCATGTCGGCCCCCTTGAGGACCTCCTCGATCTCCTCGCGGTGGTCCTCGGCCGCCTTGCGGCCGACGGCCGGGTTGGCTCCGGCGCCGAGTCCGCGGGTGAGTTCACGGCCGACGTCGAGCTTGACGTCGGCGTCGCTCATCAACAGCGCCTGTGCGTCGGTGTTGATGGCGATGAACTCGACGCCCTTGAGACCGACCTCGATCATCCGGTTGATGGCATTGACACCACCGCCGCCGACACCGATGACCTTGATGACTGCGAGGTAGTTCTGCGGTGCTGCCACGTCGAAGGCCTCTCGCCTCGAATTACGTTGCCGTCCTCGCGCGGATGCCCGCGCTCCGACGACGGATGCCGAATGGGACGGTCCGAACGCCGACCCGAACCCTAACCCTGAAGTTTAGGGTTACCAGTGTGTGTGTTCCCTGGACTCTTCCGAACAGGACACTAAGTCGACAAGTGGCGCACGTTCAACGAACACGCCGAACCTCCCGTTTTTCTTTTCACCCTATGTGATCAGCCATAGCGGTGCCCAACCAGGGTGCTGGCCTGCACGGATACCCGTCAACTCCCCGATGACGCCGGGGCGGTGGGAACACTGACGTCGAAGTGCCGCGCGCCGGGGGCCGCTTTCATCAGCGCGGTCAGCGCACGGGCCTTCTCCGCCCCCCTCTCGGCGCTGCCCCAGACCACGGTGCGCCCGCCGTTCAACTCCAGCGAGATGTCGTCATAGGTACGGACCTTGACGAGCCGGGTGTCCCGGGCGACCGCGGCCGGCAGCCGCGCGGCGACGGCGACCGCCTCGCGCACGAGCCGGCCCTCGCCGAAGCGCCGCAGGCTCGCCGCCGCGGCGGCGGAGCGGGAAAGGGACAATTCCAGGACGGGAACGCCCCGGGGCGCCCGGGAAACCGTGGCGAAGCGGACCCCCTTGGCGTCCACTTCGACGAACTTTCCGCCCTTTTCCTCCACCATGACCGGGGTCCGCTCGACCACTTTCAGCCCGATTTCCCGGGGCCAGGAGCGGACCACGTCCACGGTGTCAATTCGGGGCAATTGCCGGCGCAGCCGCGCCCCGATCGCACCGGTGTCGACGGAAATCAGGGGGGCGCCGACCGGGACCCCGGCGGCCTCGCGCACCTGCGCGGCGGTCAGCACCCGGGTCCCGGAGACCGACACGCGCTCCACGCGCGTCCACCGCGAGCCGTAGAGCAGCCAGACGGAGCCGGCGCCGAGCAGCACCAGGACGAGCGCCAGGACGACGATCGTGCGGAGCCGCAGCCGGCGCAGTCTCCGCAGCCCGCGGGCCAGGGGCGGGCCGGACGACTCCTGCTGGCGTTCACCGCGTTCGGCGGTCGTCGGTCCGGCCACGCTCTCGAGCCCCTTCGGTCATATGGTCCTAACGGCGGGAGGCGATCGCCTCGTACACCATGCCGACGAGCAGCTCGTCGGCGTCCCGGCGGCCGAATTCGCCGGCCGCGCGGGACATCTCGTACAGCCGGTGCGGGTCGCCGAGCACGGGCAGCACGTTCTGCTGCACCCACTGCGGGGTCAGGTCCGCGTCGTCGACCAGCAGGCCGCCGCCGGCCTTGACCACCGGCTGGGCGTTCAGCCGCTGTTCGCCGTTGCCGATGGGCAGCGGTACGTAGGCGGCCGGAAGCCCGACGGCGGACAGCTCGGCGACGGTCATCGCGCCGGCGCGGCAGAGCATCATGTCGGCCGCGGCGTACGCGAGGTCCATCCGGTCCAGGTAACTTACCGGGATATAGGGGGGCATGCCCGGCATCTGCTGCACCTGCGGCAGTTCGTTCTTCGGGCCGACCGCGTGCAGGATCTGGATGCCGGCCTGCTGGAGCCAGGGCGCGACCTGCTGGACCACCTCGTTGAGGCGGCGGGCGCCCTGTGAGCCGCCGGAGACCAGCAGGGTGGGCAGATTGGGGTCGAGCCCGAACATCGCGCGCGCCTCGGGGCGCACGGCGGCCCGGTCCAGGGTGGCGATGGAACGGCGCAGCGGGATGCCGATGTAGCGGGCGCCGCGCAGCTTGCTGTCCGGGGTGGAGACGGCGACCTGGGCGGCGTAGCGCGAGCCGATCTTGTTGGCCAGGCCGGGGCGCGCGTTGGCCTCGTGGATGACGATCGGCACGCCGAGCCGCTTGGCGGCCAGGTAGCCGGGCAGCGCGACATAGCCGCCGAAGCCGACCACGGCGTCGGCCTTGGTGCGCTCCAGGATCTGCTCGGTCGCCTTGATGGTGCCGCGCAGCCGGCCCGGCACGGTGATCAGCTCGGGGGTGGGCTTGCGTGGCAGCGGCACCGCCGGGATCAGCGCGAGCTCGTAGCCGCGCTCGGGGACGAGCCGGGTCTCCAGACCGCGCTCCGTGCCCAGGGCCGTGATCCCCACGGTCGGGTCCTGCCTGCGCAGGGCGTCCGCGAGGGCGAGCGCGGGCTCGATGTGGCCCGCGGTACCTCCGCCGGCGAGTACGACATGCACCGAAATTCACCGCTCTCCGGACGAACGCGCCGCCGAGGCGCGCCGTCGCATCGTGTTCCATCTCCGAGACCCCCGGTCGGGTTCCCGGCCGGCGTCCCGGCCAGTCTTCCGGCCGGAGTGCCGATCGGGCTTCCGACCGGATTTCCGGCCGGCCGCGGAGCCTCCCGCCCGCTTTCTACCAAAGCGGGGTTGCCGCATGGCAAGCGCCGCCCGCGCAGCGGGCTCGTCTCGCGCGAACGCGATCAGCAGCCCGATGGCGAACATGGTCGGCAGCAGGGCGGATCCTCCGTAGGAGAACAGCGGGAGCGGGACGCCGGCGATCGGCAGCAGACCGAGCACCGCACCGATGTTGATCACCGCCTGCGCGGTGATCCAGGTGGTCACGCCTCCCGCGGCGTACCTCACGAAGGGTTCCTCCGTGCGTCCGGCCACGCGGATGCCCGCATAGCCTAGAGCCGCGAACAGGGCGAGCACCGACAGCGTCCCCGCCAGGCCCAGTTCCTCACCGGTGACGGCGAAGATGAAGTCGGTGTGGGCTTCGGGCAGTTGGCCCCATTTCTCCACACTCGCACCCAGTCCGGAGCCGAAGATTCCGCCGGAGGCGAGGGCGTAGATGCCGTGCACCGCCTGCCAGCAGCGGCTGGCGTCGGTGGAGCCGACGCAGGCGAACCGGTCCAGCCGGTTGGGGCTGGTCTTGATGAGGATCAGCCCGATCACGGCGGCCATCGACAGCACGCCCACGAACAGGCGGGTGGGCGCGCCGGCCAGCCACAGCAGGCCGAACAGGATCGCGGTGAGGATGATCGCGGTGCCCATGTCGCCGCCGAGCATGATCAGGCCGAGCAGCAGGAAGGCGACCGGGACGAGCGGCACCAGCATGTGCTTCCACTGCGTGAGCAGCCGCCGCTCCTGCTTGCGCGCGATCAGGTCGGCGCCCCACAGCACCAGCGCCAGCTTGCCGATCTCGCTGGGCTGGATCTGGAAGGAGCCGCCGAGGGCGATCCAGTTCTGGTTGCCGTTGACCGACATCCCTATCCCCGGCACCTGCACCAGCGCCATCAGGAACACCGCGCCCGCCAGGATGGGGTAGGCCAGCGCCCGGTGCAGCTTCACCGGCATCCGGGAGGCGGCCAGCAGCAGTACGGCGCCGATCACGGCCGCGAGCAGCTGCTTGCGGAAGAAGTACGAACCGGGCAGCGACATCTGCAGCGCGGTGATCTGGGAGGCCGAGTAGACCATCACCAGGCCCAGCACGGTGATCAGCGCGCTGCCGCCGAGGATCAGGTAGTACGCCGTCAGCGGCCGGTCCCAGGCCTTGCGCGCCCGCAGGACCAGCCCGCGCACGGCGCTGCCGCGCACCGGGCCGGCCGGAGCGGGCCGCGTGACGGACCGCTGCGCGGGCGGGCGGCCGGTGCGGCTGCCGGGGCTACCGGGCATCTCCGCCTCCGCTGTACGTCGGCCGTGAAGGTCGCACGCGTCCCTCCCTGGGTCGCCCGGCCGCGGCAGGCGGCCGGGTCAGGCGCCGAGTTCGCGAACGGCCCGAGCGAACGCGTCGCCGCGCTGGTTGTAGTTGGCGAACATGTCCATGGAGGCGCAGGCCGGGGCCAGCAGTACCGTGTCGCCGGGCCGGGCGAGCCGCCGGGCCTCCTGGACCGCCTGGAGCATCGCCCCAGTGTCGGTCCGGTCGAGGTCGACGACGGGTACTTCGGGGGCGTGTCGCGCGAGGGCGTCGCGGATCAGGGCGCGGTCGGCGCCGATGAGCACCGCCCCGCGCAGCCGCTTCGCCGACCGCGCGACCAGTTCGCCGAAGGTGGCGCCCTTCGCGAGGCCGCCCGCGATCCACACGATCGACTCGTAGGCGGCCAACGAGGCTTGTGCGGCGTGGGTGTTGGTGGCCTTGGAGTCGTCGACGTAGGCCACGCCGTCGAGTTCGGCCACGAGCGCGATGCGGTGCGCGTCGGGGGTGAAGGCCCGCAGGCCGTCCCGCACCGCCCGGGCGGGGACGCCGTAGGCGCGCGCGAGGGCCGCGGCGGCAAGGGCGTTGGCGATGTTGTGCGGCGCGGCGGGTGTGACGTCGGAGACCTCGGCGAGCTCCTGGGCGCTGCCGTGGCGGTCCTCGACGAAGGCGCGGTCGACCAGGATGCCCTCGACGACGCCGAGTTGGGAGGGGGCCGGGGTGCCGAGGGTGAAGCCGACGGCGCGGCAGCCCTCCTCGACGTCGGCCGCGCGCACCAGGTCCTCGGTCGCCTTGTCGGCGGCGTTGTAGACGCAGGCGACCCGGTTGCCCTCGTAGATACGGCCCTTGTCGGCGGCGTAGGCCTCCATGGAGCCGTGCCAGTCGAGGTGGTCGGGGGCGAGGTTGAGGACGGCGGCGGAGTGGGCGCGCAGCGAGGGCGCCCAGTGCAGCTGGTAGCTGGAGAGCTCGACGGCCAGCACGTCGTACGGCTCGTCGCCGAGGACGGCGTCGAGCAGGGAGACGCCGATGTTGCCGACGGCGGCCGTGCGCAGGCCCGCCGCCTTCAGGATGGCGGCGAGCATCTGCACGGTGGTGGTCTTGCCGTTGGTGCCCGTGACGGCGAGCCAGGGGGCGGCGCCCGGGCCGCGCAGCCGCCAGGCGAGCTCCACGTCGCCCCAGACGGGCACGCCGGCTTGCCGGGCGGCTTCGAAGAGCGGCTTGTCCGGCCGCCAGCCGGGGGCGGTGACGATCAGTTCGGTGCCCTCGGGCAGGGTGTCGCCGTCGCCCAGGCGCACGGTGACGCCGAGGGTCCGAAGCTCGGCGGCCTGGGTCCGGGCCCGCTCGTCGTCGCCGTCGTTGACGACGGTGACCTTCGCGCCGAGGCCGGCGAGGACCTTGGCCGCCGGGACCCCGGAGACGCCGAGCCCGGCGACGGTGACGTTCTTCCCCTGCCAGTCGGTCACTTGTCCGCTGCCCATCCCGCGTAGAAGAGGCCGAGCCCGACGATGACGCAGATGCCCTGGATGATCCAGAAACGGACCACGACGAGCACCTCGGACCAGCCCTTGAGTTCGAAGTGGTGCTGGAGCGGGGCCATCCGGAAGACGCGGCGGCCGGTGAGCCGGAAGGAGCCGACCTGGATGACCACCGACATGGTGATGAGCACGAACAGGCCGCCCAGGAGGGCGAGCAGCAGCTCGGTGCGGGAGCAGATCGCCAGGCCCGCGAGCACGCCGCCGAGCGCGAGGGAGCCGGTGTCGCCCATGAAGATCTTGGCCGGTGAGGTGTTCCACCACAGGAAGCCCAGGCAGGCGCCCATCAGCGCGGACGCCACGACCGCGAGGTCCAGCGGGTCGCGCACCTCGTAGCAGGCGCCCGGGTTGGTCAGGGTCATGGCGTTGGCGCAGGACTCCTGGAACTGCCAGACGCCGATGAAGGTGTAGGCGCCGAAGACGAGGACGGAGGCGCCGGTGGCCAGGCCGTCCAGACCGTCGGTGAGGTTCACGCCGTTCGACATCGCGAGGATCATGAACAGCGCCCAGACCACGAACAGCACCGGGCCGATCGTCCAGCCGAAGTCGGTGATGAACGACAGCTTCGTGGAGGCGGGGGTGTTGCCGCGGTTGTCGGAGAACTGCAGCGCGAGCACCGCGAAGGCGATGCCGACGATCAGCTGGCCGGCCATCTTCGCCTTGGCGCGCAGACCCAGCGAACGGCGCTTGACGATCTTGATGTAGTCGTCGAGGAAGCCGACCAGGCCCATGCCCACCATCAGGCCGAGCACCAGCAGACCCGAGTAGGTCGGGGGGTAGCCGGTGATGACCTTGGACAGGAAGTAGGCGGCGACCGTCGCCAGGATGAAGGCGATGCCGCCCATGGTCGGCGTACCGCGCTTGCTGGCGTGCTCGCGCGGGCCGTCGTCGCGGATGTACTGGCCGTAGCCCTTGCGGGCCAGCAGCTTGATCAGCAGCGGGGTGCCGACCAGCGTCAGGAAGAGGCCAATGACTCCCGCGAACAGGATCTGCTTCATCATCGGGCGGCGACCTCACCCTCGGCACCGGTCTGCAGCAGCGCCTGGGCAACGCTCTCCAGACCGACCGAACGGGACGCCTTCACGAGCACGACGTCCCCCGGGCGCAACTCGCTGCGCAACAGGTCGACCGCCGCCTGTGCGTCGGACACGTGCACCGACTCCTCACCCCACGAACCCTCGTTATATGCGCCCAGTTGCAGCCAGGACGCTTCCCTGCCCCCGACCGCGACGAGCTTGCTGACGTTGAGCCGGACGGCGAGCCGCCCGACCGCGTCGTGCTCGGCGAGCGCCTCGTCCCCGAGCTCGGCCATCTTGCCGAGCACCGCCCAGGTCCGCCGCCCCTTGCCCATCGCCGCGAGCGCGCGCAGCGCGGCCCGCATGGACTCCGGGTTGGCGTTGTAGGCGTCGTTGACGACGGTCACGCCGTCCGGGCGCTCGGTGACCTCCATCCGCCAGCGGGACAGGGAGTCCGCCCCGGAGAGCGCGGTGGCGATCTCCGTTGCGGACATGCCCAGCTCATGGGCGACGGCGGCCGCGGCGAGCGCGTTCGACACGTGGTGCTCACCGTACAGGCGCATGGTCACATCGGCTGCACCGGAGGGTGTGTGGAGCTTGAAGGCGGGCTGTCCGCTGTCCGTGAGTCTCACGTTCTCGGCGCGTACGTCCGCTTCGCCGGACTCTCCGAAAAGGACCACCTTCGCCTTCGTTCGGGAGGCCATGGCTTTCACCAGCGGGTCGTCGGCGTTGAGGATCGCCGCGCCGTCCTCGGGCAGCGCCTCCACGAGTTCGCCCTTGGCCCGGGCGATCTGCTCGCGGCCGCCGAACTCGCCGATGTGGGCGGAGCCGACGTTGAGCACCAGGCCGATCCGCGGCGGGGTCAGCCCGGTGAGGTAGCGGATGTGGCCGATGCCGCGGGCGCCCATCTCCAGGACGAGGAACCTGGTGTCCTCGGTGGCGCTCAGCGCGGTCAGCGGCAGCCCGATCTCGTTGTTGAGGGAGCCGGGTGTGAACACGGTCGGCGCCTTGCGCCGCAGCACCTGGGCGATCAGGTCCTTGGTACTGGTCTTGCCGGCCGAGCCGGTCAGGGCGACGAGGGTCGCGCCGAGCCGGGTGACGACGTGGCGGGCGAGGGCGCCGAGGGCGGCCTGGACGTCCTCGACGACGATCGCGGGCACGCCGACGGGCCGGGACGCCAGCACGGCGACGGCGCCGGCCCCGACGACGTCCCGCGCGAAGTCGTGGCCGTCCACGCGCTCGCCGGCGAAGGCGACGAAGAGGCTGCCGGGCACCGCCTCCCGGGAGTCCCGGACGACGGGTCCGGTGACCTGGACGGACGGATCCGGTATGTCGTGCGTCTGCCCGCCGACGACTTCTGCGATCTCGGCGAGGGAGAGGGCGATCACAAGTTCATCCCCTGGGTCGTGAGGATTTTCATCCCTGGGCGTTCTGGATGGCTTCGCGGAGCACCTGGCGGTCGTCGAAGGGGCGGACCACTCCGGCGATGTCCTGGCCCTGCTCGTGCCCCTTGCCCGCGACCAGCACCGTGTCCCCGGGCCGTGCGCGGCCGACGGCGGCGGCGATCGCGGCGGCCCGGTCCTCGAACAGCAGCACCTCGCCGCGCTCGTGCGCCGGCACGGAGGCCGCGCCCTCGAGCATGGTGGCGAGGATCGCCAGCGGGTCCTCGGAGCGGGGGTTGTCGGAGGTCAGCACGGCGGTGTCGGCGAGCCGGGCGGCGGCGGCGCCCATCGGCGCGCGCTTGGTCCGGTCGCGGTCGCCGCCGCAGCCGAGCACCACGTGCACCCGGCCCTTGGTGACCTTGCGCAGCGCCCGGAGCACCGACTCCACGGCGTCCGTCTTGTGCGCGTAGTCGACCACCGCGAGGTACGGCTGCCCGGCGTCCACGCGCTCCAGACGGCCCGGCACGCCCGGTACGGCCGCGACACCGTCGGCGGCGGCCTGCGGATCGAGGCCGGCCGCGGCCAGCGCGACGACGGCGGCGAGGGTGTTGGCCACGTTGAACGGGCCCGGCAGCGGCGACCTGGCGGCGATCCGCTGCCCCTCGGGGCCGACCACGGTGAACGTGGAGTCCATCGGGCCGACGTGGACGTCCACGGCACGCCAGTCGGCGTCGGGGTGGCCCTCGGCCGAGAAGGTGACCACGGGGACGGTGGCCTCGGCGGCGAGCCTGCGGCCGTACTCGTCGTCGTGGTTGACCACGCCCAGCCTGCTGCGCCGCGGCGTGAACAGCTGCGCCTTGGCCTGGAAGTAGTCCTCCATGCCGGAGTGGAACTCCATGTGCTCCGGGCTGAGGTTGGTGAAGACGGCGATGTCGAAGACGCAGCCGTCGACGCGGCCCAGCACCAGGGCGTGGCTGGAGACCTCCATGGCCACCGCCTCCACCCCGCGCTCGCGCATGACCGCGAACAGGGCCTGCAGGTCGGTGGCTTCGGGCGTGGTGCGCTCGGACTTGATGCGCTCCTCGCCGATGCGCATCTCCACCGTGCCGATCAGCCCGGTGGACCTGGCCGTCTTCAGACCGCCCTCGACGAGGTAGGCCGTGGTGGTCTTGCCGGAGGTGCCGGTGATGCCGATCTGGAGCAGGTCGCGGCCCGGGTGGCCGTAGACGGCGGCCGCGAGCTCGCCCATCCGCCCGCGCGGGTCGTCGGCCACCAGGACCGGCAGGCCGGTCGCGGCGGCGCGCCCGGCGCCCGAGGGGTCGGTGAGCACGGCGACCGCGCCGAGGCTCGCCGCCTGCGTGACGAAGTCGGCGCCGTGGGTCCGGGCGCCGGGCAGGGCGGCGTACAGGTCGCCGGGGCGCACGGCACGCGAGTCATGGGTGATGCCCGTGACCTCGGCCGCGCCGTCCGGCCGCTCGGCACCCAGCAGGCCGGCGAGCTCCGCGAGGGGTGTCGCGGTGACCCGGGCCGGTCGCGGCGGACCCGGCTGGGTCGCACCCGGGCCCTTCTGGCTGGTTGGGGACTGATCAGCGTGTGGCACGGCCGTGAGCGTACCGGGCGTACCCGCCTGCGAGCGAAGTGAGGGACCGGGGCCGCCGGGTTTGCCGGGGCCGGGAGTGATCGTTGTCACGGGCTGTTCCTGGTGGGTGTCGTCCGGTGGTACGGGGTGCGGGACGGGGCGGGCGGGGTGCGGGGTTGCGGGTCGGCTGCGGGCGGGCGGGGTGCGGGGTGCGGGTCGGCTGCGGTGGGGTGGGGGCGGTCGGGCCGGAGGCCCGCGGGAGGCGGGGGGGCGGTTCGGGGGCGGCGCGGTCGGTTCGAGAGGGTGAGGGGCGGGCCGCCGGTCAGGGCTTGAAGTCGACCGGCAGGTTCGCGGGCCTGGCGCCGGTCGGCGGCACCTGGAGCGTCTTCAGCGCGAACTCCATGACCTGCTTGTAGATCGGGCCGCAGATCTGGCCGCCGAAGTAGCTGCCCTTCGTGGCGTTCTGGATCGCGCAGTAGACGGTCACGCGGGGCTTGTCGGCGGGCGCGAACCCGGCGAAGGAGGAGGTGTAGCCGCGGTATCTGCCGGTGGCCGGATCCACGCGGTTGGCCGTACCCGTCTTGCCCGCGACGCGGTAGCCGGGGATGCGCGCCTTGACACCCGTGCCCTGCTCGTCGTCCACCACGGACTCCAGCATCCGGGCGAGTTCCCGCGCCGTCCGCGCGCTCACCACACGGGTCTTCGCGGGCTCGTCGGCGGCCGTGAAGCGGCCGTCGGGGCCCTTGGCGCCGCGGACCAGGGTCGGCTGGATCCGGACCCCGCCGTTGGCGATCGTCGAGTAGACGGAGGCGGCCTGCAGGGCGTTGATGGAGAAGCCCTGGCCGAAGGGGATCGTGTACTGCTGCGAAGTGGACCACTTCCCGGGCGGCGCCAGGATGCCCCGGGTCTCGCCGGGGAAGCCGAGCCCGGTGGGCTCGCCGATGCCGAACTTGCGCAGATAGGAGTGGAGGACCTTGTTGGCCTCCGGCTGGCTCTTGCCGAGCTGCCCGGTGGCCAGGATGGTGCCGATGTTGCTCGACTTGGCGAGGACGCCGTTGAGCGTGAGGTACCAGGTGTCGTGGTCGACGTCGTCCTGGAAGAGCCGGTCGCCGCGGTGCAGCCGGTTGGGCACCACGACGTGGGTGAGCGGGGTCGCGGCGCCCTCCTGCAGGACGGCGGCCATGGACATCACCTTGGCCGTGGACCCCGGCTCGTAGGCGTCCTGGACGGCCGCGTTGCCGAGCGCGGCCGGATCGGCGTGGGTGAGGTCGTTGGGGTTGAAGCCGGGCGAGTTCGCCATGGCGAGGATCTCGCCGGTGCGGGTGTCCTGGACGACGACGTAGCCGCGGTCCGCGCCGGACTTCCTGACCTGCTCGGTGATGGCGTTCTGGGCGGCCCACTGGATGTCGCGGTCGATGGTGAGCTCCACGTCGGAGCCGGGCACCGCCGGCGTCTCGGTGGACCCGGCGGTGGGCACCTCGCGCCCGCCGGACTGGGCGTAGCGGACCTGCCCGGGCCTGCCGGACAGCTCGTTGTCGAGCAGCCGCTCGATGCCGCCGCCGCCCTTGCCCTCGGCGTTGACCCAGCCCAGTATCCCGGCGGCCAGGTCGCCGTTGGGGTAGACCCGCTTGCTGCTGGGGTCGGAGAAGACGCCGGCCAGGACGTTGACCGTGGACCTGTCGGTCTGCGACTTCTTGGCGAGCGCGGTCTTCAGGTCCTTGATCTGCTTCCAGACCTGCGGGGCCTGGCGGCGGGCGAGCAGGACGTAACGGGTGTTGGGCGTCCTGAGTTTCCGGGCGATCTCGGACTGGTCCTGGCCGAGGATCGGCGCGAGCAGCGCGGCGGCCTGCTCGGGCCCGTCGCCGACCTTCAGCTCGTCGCGGGTGAACATCGTCGGGTCGGCCGTGATGTCGTCGGCGTCGACGCTGGTGGCGAGGGCGACGCCGTTGCGGTCGGTGATGCCGCCGCGCGTGGCGGCGATCGTGTGGACGACGTAGCGGTTCTGGTCGGCCCTGGCGGCGTAGGCGCTCGCGTCGACGGCCTGCACCTGCAGCAGCCGTACGACGAAGACCAGCAGCACCAGCGTCAGGGCGAGGGCGACCATGCGCAGCCGGGGGCGGGGGCTGCCGAGCCGGAGCACGCGGGTGGGCGGGGGCTGCCAGGGGCGGCTCGGGCGGCGGGCGGGGCGGGTGCCGGCGCCGGGACGCTGCCGGGTGCCGGGGCGGGCGGGCCTGGCGGGTCCGGGCACGCGGCGGCGCGGCGGTTCCCTGTCGGACACTTCCGTCACCTGCCGGTTGTCGGGGTCGTGGCGGGCTGGGGGGTGAACGCGGCCGCCGGGGCCGCGGGGCCGGCGGAGCCCGCGGGCGGTGCGCCCGGCGGTGCCGTGGCGGTCACCAGGGGGGTTCCGGGCGGACCGGCAGGAGCGGCGCCGTCCGCGGGACCGGCCGCGGGACCGGCCGCGGGACCGGCCGGGGACAGCGGGCCGCCGGTCGCGGCCGGCGGGCCGTCCGCCGGGGACAGCGGGCCGTCCGCCGGGCCCGCCGGGGCGGACGCGGCCGGCGGGGCGGACGCCGGGGACGGCGCGGCGGCCGGGGAGGGGACACCCTTGACGGTGCCGTCGGGGCCGAGGAACGCGGGGTCGCCGCCGGGGACCATGCCGAGCTCGCGGGCGCGGCGCTGCAGGGCGTCGGGGGCGGAGTAGGAGTCGATGTCCCGTTGCAGCGCCTGTTCCTCGTCGGTGAGGTTCTTGGTGTCCTTGCGCAGGTCGTCGAGTTGGAAGGCGCCTTCGCTGAGCGCGGAGTTCAGCACCAGCAGCCCGATGAGGCCGCCGCCGAGCAGCAGCACGACCAGGAGCACGAAGGGCGTACGGGCGGCCTGCCGGCGGCCGGCCGGGATGAGCCGGGCGAGCCGGGCGGCCCTGCCCCGCAGTTCGGGTTTCGCGCTCACCTGTCCCCCTGCCTCACTCGACGTCCTCCCTGATGCGCTCGGCCCCGCGCAGCCGGGCCGGTGCCGCGCGCCGGTTCTCGGCGATCTCCTCCTCGGTGGGAAGTTCGGCACCGCGCGTGAGCAGCTTGAGCCGGGGCTGGTAGCGCTCGGGGACGACCGGGAGCCCGGGGGGCGCGCTCGAGGCGGCGCCGGCCGCGAACACCTGCTTGACCAGACGGTCCTCCAGCGAGTGGTACGACAGCACCGCGATCCGCCCGCCGACCTCCAGGGCCTTCACCGCGGCCGGGACGGCCCGTTCCAGCACGGCGAGTTCGCCGTTGACCTCGATGCGCAGCGCCTGGAAGGTGCGCTTGGCCGGGTTGCCGCCGGTGCGCTTGGCGGCCTGCGGCAGCGCGTCGCGGATCAGCTCCACCAGCCGGGCGCTGGTGGAGAAGGGCTCCTTGGCGCGCTCGCGCACGACGGCGGCCACGATCCGCTTGGCCTGCTTCTCCTCGCCGTAGGCGCGCAGGATGCGGACGAGTTCGCCGGGCGGGTAGGTGTTGAGGACCTCGGCGGCGCTGATGCCGGTGCTCTGGTCCATGCGCATGTCCAGCGGCGCGTCCTGGGCGTAGGCGAAGCCGCGGTCCGCCTCGTCCAGTTGCATGGAGGAGACGCCGAGGTCGAACAGCACGCCCGACACGCGCGGGAGGCCGAGCCGGTCCAGCACGGCGGGCAGCTCGTCGTAGACGGCGTGCACCAGGGTGGCCCGCTCGCCGAAGGGGGCCAGCCGCTGGCCGGACAGGCGCAGCGCCTCCTTGTCCCGGTCCAGGGCCACCAGGCGGACCTCGGGGAAGCGGGTGAGCAGCGCCTCGCTGTGGCCGCCGAGGCCGAGGGTGCAGTCGACCACCACCGCTCCGGGCCGCTCCAGGGCGGGCGCCAGGAGGTCCAGGCACCGCCGGAGCATCACGGGAACGTGTCGGCTGTCGCTCAAGGGGCCCTCTCAGATCCGGCGCGACCGCACGCACCGCCCGGTCCCCGACCGCTCGTCGGCGGTGGGCCTGCCGGCGCCGGAAGCGTCAGCCGGCCGGGAGCGGGAGAAGGCCGGGCCGTACGTACGCGCCGCGCACGCGGGGAGACCGTCCGGGCCGGCCGGGGGTCTCCGGGGAATGCAGGTCAGCAGGGAGAGCCGCGCCTCCCGCTTCGCGTCACTTTAGTCCACCCTGTCGCGCGGTCAATCAACCGGCCTGCGCGTCGCCCGGCGGAGTGGCGGCCGCGCGGAAAGGGCCGGGATTCACCCGGACGGCCCCGTGTTCGCCCTCCGTGTGGAGTCGCTCACACCACGCCACTGGGGGGCTCTTTGTCCCGTCTCACGACAGGACCGCCGCGCGCACGGCCAGTAACGTCATGAGTATGACGACTTCTGCATCGGTTCCCGCCGGGTCCGGTTCCGCATCGGTTCCCCCCGCCGGGACCGGCGGCCCCATAACCGACGGCACCGTGACCGACCGGCTGGTCGACGCCAACCAGCGCTACGCGGACGCCTTCACCGACCCCGGGATGGACGCCCGCCCCGTCCTGCGCGTCGCCGTGGTGGCCTGTATGGACGCCCGTCTCGACCTGCACGCCGCGCTCGGCCTGGAGCTGGGCGACTGCCACACCATCCGCAACGCCGGCGGGGTGGTCACGGACGACGTGATCCGCTCCCTGACCATCAGCCAGCGCGCCCTGGGCACCCGCAGCGTGGTGCTGATCCACCACACCAACTGCGGCATGGAGTCCCTCACCGAGGAGTTCCGGCACGAACTGGAGATGGAGGTCGGACAGCGGCCCGCCTGGGCGGTGGAGGCCTTCCGGGACGTCGACCAGGACGTGCGGCAGTCGATGCAGCGGGTGCGCACGTCGCCGTTCCTGCAGCACACCGACGACGTGCGCGGCTTCGTCTTCGACGTCAGGACCGGCCGGCTGCGCGAGATCGACCCGGCCTGACCGTCCCGTCCGCCCCGGGGATTTCCGCGTCCGGCACGCCGCCGCCACCTGCAAAAGGCCGTAAGACCCGACATATCGAGGCCAGTTGTCCACAGGCGAGTGACACGAATCGGTAACGGCGGCAAGAATGCGGGGTGTGGCGTCACGCGGGACCCTTTCCGCGGGGTGTCCGTGTTTCGGGGTGGGCCGGTCCGCACAGCAGAGCGTCGGCCCGGAAAGAGGCCGAGGAGGGCCGGGTGACGACCTATGACGATCGAGCGAGCCTCACTGATCTGACCGCCACCGCGGAGCGGGTCCGCAGTTCGGTGGAAGGAGTGATCGAGGGCAAGCCCGAGGTCGTACGGCTTTCGCTGACCGTGCTGCTCGCCGAGGGACATCTCCTGATCGAGGACGTTCCCGGGGTGGGCAAGACGATGCTGGCCAAGGCGCTGGCGCGGTCCATCGACTGTTCGGTGCGGCGCATCCAGTTCACGCCCGACCTGCTGCCCTCGGACATCACCGGGGTGTCCATCTGGGACCAGCAGCGGCGTGACTTCGAGTTCAAGCCCGGCGCCGTCTTCGCGCAGATCGTGATCGGCGACGAGATCAACCGGGCCTCGCCCAAGACCCAGTCCGCGCTGCTGGAGTCCATGGAGGAGCGTCAGGTCACCATCGACGGGCAGACCTACGAACTGCCCAGCCCCTTCATGGTGGTGGCCACGCAGAACCCGGTCGAGATGGAGGGCACCTACCCGCTGCCCGAGGCCCAGCGCGACCGCTTCATGGCCCGGGTCTCGGTGGGCTACCCGAGCGTCGAGGCGGAACTGCAGATGCTGGACGTGCACGGCGGCGCCTCCCCCCTGGACGACCTCCAGCCGGTGGCGCACGCGCACGACATCGTCAAGCTGATCGAGGCGGTGCGCGGCGTGCACGTCGCCGAGTCGGTGCGGCGGTACGCGGTGGACCTGGTCGCCGCCACCCGCGCCCACCCCGACCTCAGACTCGGCGCCTCGCCGCGCGCGACGCTGCACCTGCTGCGCGCGGCGAAGGCGTCCGCCGCGCTCAGCGGCCGGGAGTACGCGCTGCCGGACGACGTGCAGGCCCTGGCCGGCGCCGTCCTCGCCCACCGTCTGCTGCCCACCGCCCAGGCCCAGCTCAACCGCCGTACGGCCGAGCAGGTGGTCCAGGAGATCCTGCAGCACACCCCGGTGCCCGCGACGCCCGCCCAGCACGGCGGCTTCGGCCTCGGCCGCGGCACGCCGGAGTTCGGGCGGCCGCAGCCGCGGAGGCTGTGATGGCGGACGCCGCCGCGGCACGGGTGCGGGACGACCGGGACGGCGGGGGCGGCGTCCGCACCGCGCTGGCCGGTCTGACCACCCGCGGGCGCTCCTTCCTGGCCGCCGGGGTCGCGGCGGCCGTCTGCGCCTACGTGCTCGGGCAGGGCGAGCTGCTGCGGGTCGGGCTGCTGCTGGCCGTGCTGCCGCTGGCCTGCGCGACCGTGCTGTACCGCACCCGCTACCGGGTCGCCGGCAGCCGCCGTCTGTCCCCCGCGCGCGTGCCCGCGGGCAGCGAGGCCCGGGTGCACCTGCGGATGGACAACGTCTCCCGGCTGCCCACGGGACTGCTGATGCTCCAGGACCGGGTGCCGTACGTGCTCGGTCCGCGCCCCCGCTTCGTGCTGGACCGGGTCGAGCCCGGCGGCCGGCGCGAGGTGTCCTACCGGGTCCGCTCCGACCTGCGGGGCCGCTATCCGCTCGGGCCGCTGCAGCTGCGGCTGACCGACCCGTTCGGGATGTGCGAGCTGACCCGCTCCTTCTCGACGTACGACACCCTCACCGTCGTACCGCGCGTGGAGCCGCTGGCGCCGGTGCGGCTGGGCGGCGAGGCCAAGGGGTACGGCGACGGACGGCAGCGTTCGCTGGCGCTGGCCGGCGAGGACGACGTCATCCCGCGCGGCTACCGCTACGGCGACGACCTGCGGCGCGTGCACTGGCGTTCCACCGCGCGCTACGGCGAGCTGATGGTGCGCCGGGAGGAGCAGCCGCAGCGCGCCCGCTGCACGGTGCTGCTGGACACCCGGGCCGTCGCCTTCCGGGGCGCGGGTCCCGACTCGGCCTTCGAGTGGGCGGTGTCGGGCGCCGCCTCCGTGCTGGTGCACATGCTGGAGCGGGGCTTCTCGGTACGGCTGCTGACGGACACCGGCAGCTCGGTGCCCGGGGAGGGCGGCGACGGGTTCGCGGGCGCCACCCAGGAGTCGGCGGACGCGGCCGGGCTGATGATGGACACCCTCGCGGTGATCGACCACTCCGACGGGGCGGGCCTGTCCCGCGCGTACGACGTGCTGCGCGGCGGCAACGAGGGGCTGCTGGTGGCCTTCCTCGGCGACCTGGACGAGCAGCAGGCCCAGGTCGTCGCGAAGATGCGCCAGCGGAGCGGCGGCGCGGTCGCGTTCGTGCTGGACAGCAGGCAGTGGACGCGGGAACCGGGTGACGTGGCCGGACCCGCCGACGGCGGCGAGGAGCGGCTGCGCCTGCTGCGCGAGGCCGGCTGGACCACCGTGCGCGTCCCCCGGGGCGCCTCGCTGGACGAGGTCTGGCGCCGGGCGGACCACGAACGCACGGCCGTGGGCACGGGCAGCGGCGGGCGCACGGAGGGGGCCGGGGAGGTCCGGGGATGAGTGCGCTGATCGGCCCGGGGACGGGCGGCCGGGACGGTGGCCCGGCGGGTGCGGGCGGCAAGGGTGCGACGACTTCGGAGGGGGCCGGATGAGCGGGCGGAGCCGGCTGGCGTTGTGTGCGGCGGCGGCCACGCTGATGGCGGCGTGCGCGCTGCTGCCCCTGGTCTCGTCCGCCACCTGGATCGTGCAGGTCACGCTGATGCTGACGGTGCAGTCGGGGGTCGGTGCGGCGGCCCGCCGGGTGCCGCTGGCGCGGCCGCTGACCGTGGGGGCGCAGGCCCTGGTCACCTTGGTGCTGCTGACCCTGGTGTTCGCCCGGCGGCAGGCCCTGCTGGGGCTGGTGCCCGGCCCGGACGCCGTCCGGCACCTGGCCGAGCTGCTGCGGCAGGGCGGCGAGGACGTCGGCCGGTACGCGATACCCGCCCCGCTCACCGACGGCATCCGGCTGATGCTCGTCGGCGGGGTGCTGCTGATCGGCCTGATCGTGGACACCCTGGCGGTGACCTTCCGCAGCGCGGCCCCCGCCGGCCTGCCGCTGCTCGCCCTGTACTCGGTCGCCGCGGGCCTGTCCGACGGCGGCACCGGCTGGCTGTGGTTCCTGGTGGCGTCGGCCGGCTATCTGATGCTGCTGCTGGCCGAGGGACGCGACCGGCTCTCGCAGTGGGGCCGGGTCTTCGGCGGCGCGGCACGCGCTCCGGGCGGCGAGCCCGGCGGCGCGGTGGCGCCGGTGCGCACCGGGCGCCGCATCGGCGCCTTCGCGCTGGGGGTCGCCCTCGTCGTGCCGCTGGCCCTGCCCTCCCTGCGGGGCGGCCTGCTCGACTCCGCCGGGCCGGGCGCCGGTACGGGCGCCGGGGGCGGCGGCACCATCTCCGCGGTGAACCCGCTGGTGTCGCTGCGCGACAGCCTGAACGTGGACCAGGACCGCACGGTCATGACCCTGCGCACCGACTCCGCCGACACCTCGGACCTGTATCTGCGGATCGTGTCCCTGGACGACTTCGACGGCACCACCTGGAAGCCGTCCCAGCGGCACATCGTCGGCGTGCCCGACCCGTTCCCCACCCCGGCCGGCCTGAGCGGCGAGATCGCGCGCACCGAGGTCACCACCACGGTCTCGGCGGCCGACTGGTACGCCCAGGACTGGCTGCCGATGCCCTATCCGCCGAGCGGTGTGCGGATCGAGGGCAGCTGGCGCTACGAACCCGTGGGCATGACCCTCGTCGGCGACCACGGGCAGAACACGCGCGGGCTGACGTACCAGGTCAGGAGCCTGCATGTGCAGCCGACCGCGCAGCAGCTCGCCACGGCCGCGGCTCCCCCGCCGGCCCTGAGGCGCGAGTACACCCACGTGCCCAAGGCGCTGCCGGGAGTCGTCGCGGCCACCGCGCGCTCGGTCACCGCGGGGGCGGCCAACCACTACGAGCAGGCGGTCAAGCTCCAGGACTGGTTCACGGTCGACGGGGGCTTCCAGTACGACACCCAGGTCGAGGTCGGCAGCGGTTCCCAGGCGATCGCCAGGTTCCTGAAGGACAAGCGCGGATTCTGCGTGCACTACTCCTTCGCCATGGCGGCGATGGCCCGCACCCTCGGCATACCCGCCCGGGTCGCGGTGGGCTTCGCGCCCGGCTCCCCGCAGGCCGACGGCACCGTCACGGTGGGGCTGAAGGACGCCCACGCCTGGCCCGAGCTGTACTTCGAGGGCATCGGCTGGACCCGCTTCGAGCCGACCCCGACCCGCGGTACGACGCCCTCCTACACCCGGTCCGAGACCCCGGGCACCGCCCTGCCCGACCCGGCCGTGCCGTCCCAGCAGGCGAGCACGGCGCCCTCCACGGCGCCGTCGGCGAGCCAGAGCTGTTCGCCGGACCTCCGGCGGCTTCAGGAGTGCGGCGTCCCGTCCGCGCAGGCCGCGCTGCCCCGCGGCGACGGCGGCCCCCCGTGGTACACGGCCGCGGGCTGGGCGCTGGGCGGCCTGGCCGTCCTGGTCCTGCCCCTGTCGCCCCTGCTGTGGCGCCGGCGCACGCGCTCGGTCCGGCTGGGCGCGCACGGGCGCGGCGAGGCGGACGTGGTGTCGCACACCCTGGCCGTCTGGCTCGAACTGACCGACACCGCCTGGGACTTCGGTATCCCGCCGGACGAGTCGCAGACGCCGCGCGGGGCCGCCGGCCGGATCGTCCGGCTCGGGCGCCTCGACCCGGCGGCCGCCGCCTCGGCGCACCGGCTGGCCGACGCCGTCGAGCAGGTCCTCTACGCGCCGCGGCCGCGTCCGGTGGCGGGGCTCGCCGACGACGTCCGCCGCGTGACCGAGGGCCTGCGGGGTGCGGTGTCCCGCGGGGCCCGGCTGCGGGCGGCGCTGGCGCCGCGGTCCACGGCACGGGTGGTCTGGGGGGTTTCCGCGTGGTGGGCGGCGGTGCGGGGCCGGGTGGCGGTGCGCCTGCCTCTGCCCAGCCGGCCGCGCGACTCGGTGGGGTGAGGGGTCCGTCCCCGGGGCTCTGCCCCGGGGGCCCCGGGGGGGGGCTGGGCCCCCCGCGCCCCCGTTCGCTTTGCCCACCCGCCCGCCCGACTCGGTGGGATGAGGGGCACCGTCCCCGGGGCTCCGCCCCGGGACCCCGGCGGGGGGCTGTGCCCCCCGCGCCCCCGTTCGCTTTGCCCACCCGCCCGCCCGACTCGGTGGGATGAGGGGCACCGTCCCCGGGGCTCCGCCCCGGGACCCCGGCAGGGGGCTGCGCCCCCCGCACCCCCCTTTGCCCCATCCGGCCCGCCCGACTCGGTGGGGAAAGAGGTTGCCGTCACGGGGCTGCGCCCCGGACCCCATGCAGGGCTCCGCCCCTGCACCCCGGCGGGGGCCGCGCCCCCCGCACCCCCCCTTTGCCCCATCCGGCCCGCCCGACTCGGTGGGGAAAGAGGTTGCCGTCACGGGGCTGCACCCCAAACCCCATGCAGGGCTCCACCCCTGCACCCCGGCGGGGGCCGCGCCCCCCGCACCCCCCCTTTGCCCCATCCGGCCCGCCCGACTCGCTGGGGCGAGGAGTTGCCGTCACGGGGCTGCGCCCCGGACCCCATGCGGGGCTCCACCCCTGCACCCCGGCGGGGGCCGCGCCCCCCGCACCCCAGGCGGGAGCCACGCCGCCTGCACCCCGGCGGGGCTTCGCCCCTGCACCCCAGGCGGGGGGCTGCGCCCCCCTGCGCCCCGGCGGGGACCACGCCCCCGCACCGGCCGCCCGGGGTTCGCCCCGCGCCCCGGGCGGCCTTCCGCTCCACCGGCCGGCTTCCCCTCCCGCCGGACCTCCTCCAGCCCACCGGCTTCCCGGGTTCTGGTCGACCTCATGGTGCCCGGTCGGCCGGGCGGGCGGGTCGCGGACATGCGGGAGGGGGTGACCACCGTCGGTGGTCACCCCCTCCGCGAAACCAGAGGTGCTGGAGCGAGCCCGGCTAGCGGCCGCCCTGTTCGTCGCGGCGGCGCTGCCAGCGCTGCTCGATGCGGTCCATCATCGAGCGCTTGGGCCGGGCCTGCCGGCGGGCGTGCGGACCGCCCACGGCCTGCTCGCCCGGCTTGGGTGCCTTGCGCCAGCCCGTCACGGCCAGCACGGCGCAGCCCAGCATGGCGAGGAAGCCCACCACGCTCACCCAGATCTGCTGGACGATCACACCTGCCATGAGGAGCGCGATACCCACGAGGAAGCCCGCAGCCGCCTGGTAGACCCGCCGCCGGGTGTACGTACGCAGCCCGCTTCCCTCGAGCGCCGACGCGAACTTGGGATCTTCGGCGTACAGCGCTCGCTCCATCTGCTCGAGCATGCGCTGCTCGTGCTCCGAGAGCGGCACGGAGTCCTCCTCATCGTGCAGTCGCCGGGGCGACCGGGGGGGTCCCTTCAGGATAGGCAGGGAATCGCCCCCGTGAAACCCGCCCCTCTGCGCCAATTGGCCAACCGGAATCCGCCATGCACGACCCGGCTCACTGAGGCTTCCTTTCCCCGGCGGCCGACCCGTCATGCCGGACGGTCACCCCCGATCATACGGCCCGGAAGCGGAGATCGGGCGGGCTGTGGCGTACTCCCCATCCCCCGGCCCGGTGGCCTGCGGGACCCCCCTCGCACGGGTGCCGGCCCCGGCCGTGCTCAGCGCCGCGGAAGGGTCCGCGGGGTCCGCCTCACGCCCGGGCCGGCGGCGGTGCCGCGCGGCCGTCAGGCGGAGGCGGCCGGCGGGAGCTCGCCCAGGACGTGGAGCTGGGTGGCCACCGAGTGGAAGGCCGGCAGTTCGGCCGCCGCGGCCTCCAGCTTCAGCAGGGCGTCCAGGGCGCCGGGCTCGGTGTCGACCAGGACGCCGGGCACCAGGTCGGCGAAGACCCGTACGCCGTGCACCGCACCGATCCGCAGACCGGCGCCCTCGACCAGGGCGGTGAGCTGCTCGGCGGTGAAGCGGCGCGGCACCGGGTCGCCCTCGCCCCAGCGCCCGTCGGGGTCGGCCAGGGCATGGCGGGCCTCCTTGAAGTGGCCGGCCAGGGCGCGGGCCAGCACGGCGCCGCCCAGACCGGCGGCGAGCAGGCTGAGGACGCCCTCGGGGCGCAGGGCGGCCACCGCGTTGCGCACGCCCTCGGCGGGGTCGTCGACGTACTCCAGGACGCCGTGGCAGAGCACCACGTCCTGGCCGCCGCGCTCGACCACGTCGAACAGGCCGTGGGCGTCGCCCTGCACACCGCGCACCCGGTCGGCGACGCCGGCCTCGGCGGCGCGGCGCTCCAGGGCGAACAGGGCGTTGGGGCTGGGGTCGACCACGGTGACCCGGTGGCCGAGGCGGGCGAGCGGCACGGCGAAGTTGCCACTGCCGCCGCCGGTGTCGAGGACGTCCAGCGACTCGCGGCCCGTGGCCTTGACCCGGCGGTCCAGGGCGTCCTGCAGCACCTCCCAGACCACGGCCGTACGGAGGGAGGCGCGGGGCCGGGAGGGCTCGGAGCGCGGCGGCGTCGGCCGGTGGTGCGAGACGGGCGGGCGCATCGGGTCCGACACGGCAGTTGACTCCTCGAGGCGGCACCGCGTCTGTGCACGGCGGGGCGATCGGGCTGCCTTCCCGTTCCCGGGAGGAAAGGGAGGGCTTCAGGCGCCTTCCACCCTATTGCCTTCCTCCCGCTGTGCGCCGCCCGGCCGTGCCCGGGACCGGGCGTGCCCCCGCCCTGGCGGCGGGGCGCCCCGGAGCCGTACGGCGGGCCGGTCAGCCCGCGTCCGGCATGCCGCGCGGGGCGCGGGGCGCGCGGGGGGAGGGGTCCGTGCCGTCCGTGTCCTGGCGGGGCTGCGGCAGCACGGGCTGGAGGACGAGCATGCGCTCGACGAGGCGGATGAACATCGCCACGTCCCGTATCAGGTCGTCGGCGTCTCGGCGGCCGGCGGCGCCCTGGATCCCCGCCTCGGCCAGGGCGCGGCGGCGGGCTCCGGAGGCGAACAGCGCGCTCCACTCGGTGAGTTCGGGCGCGATCTCGGGGAGCACTTCCCAGGCGCTCCGGATCCTGGCGCGGCGCCGGGATGTGGGCTCCGGCCGGCCGCGGGCGGCGAGTACGGCCGCGGCGGTGCGCAGGGCGGCGAGGTGGGCGGTGGCGTACCGCTCGTTGGGCGTCTCGAGGACGGTGGCCTCGTCGAGGCCGGCGCGGGCCTGGGCGAGGAGGTCGAGGGCGGCGGGCGGGGCCGTGGTGCGGCGCAGGACGGGGTGCACGTCGCTCGCCGGGCCGGTCAGTGAGGGGGCAGGGCCGGTGGCGCGGCGCCGGCGGGCGGCGGCTGCGGACGAGTGGGCCATGACGAACCTCCTGTCGTCTGTGTCACGGCACAGGTGCCGTATGTCCTCATCGTGGGGTATGGCACTGACAATCCGTTCTGACCTGGGGTTTTGCCTCGCTCGCAAGTTCGGGGTAGTTTTTGCACTGACCAGTCAGTTCAAAATTTCCAGAGGGGGGAGCCGTGGACGGTCTCGGCGTCGTGGCCCACGACTTCGGACTGCGAGGGCCCCGCGGCTGGGCCTTCCGCGGCATCGGCATCGACGCGGAGCCCGGGTCGCTGATCGCGGTGGAGGGCCCGTCCGGTTCCGGCCGGACGTGCCTGCTGCTCGCGCTCACCGGGCGGATGAGGCCCACGGAAGGAGTGGCCACCGTGGGCGGCTTCACACCGCCCCGGCACATGTCCGCCCTGCGCCGGGCGAGCCAGCTCGCCAACGTCACCGGGGTCACCGACCTCGAACCGGCCCTGACCGTCGGCGAGCACTTGCGCGAACGGGCCCTGCTGCAGCGCAGGTTCGGGGCCTCGCTGCGGTGGCTGCTGCGGCCCCGGGCCGAGCAGCGGGCCGAGGGCAAGCTGCTGATCGACGCCGCGCTGGCCGCCGCGGGGCTGGACACCGCCTCGCTGCCGAAGGGCGCGCGCACCGCAGTACGGGACCTGGAGCGGCTGGAGGAGCTGCGGCTCTCCATCGCCCTGGCGCTCATGGCGCGGCCCCGGCTGCTCGCCGTCGACGACGCCGACTTCAAGCTGTCGGACGCCGAACGCGCCGAGGTCTGGGCTCTGTTGCGGTCCATCGCCGAGTCGGGGACGACGGTGCTCGCGGCCTGCAGCGAGGCCCCGCGGGACGCGGTGGTGGTCTCCACCCGCGACTGCGCGGACAGGGCCTCCGACCCGGCGAACGGCGACCGCGCCGACGGGGCGAAGGGCCGCGCCGGCCGGGCGAACGGCGACCGCGCGGATGGATCGAAGGGCCGCGCCCGGAAGGCCAGGAGCCGTACCGGCGGGGCGGGGAACGCGGTCGGCGAGGAAGCGACCCGCCCCGGCGGGGTGCAGACCACGGCCGGCGAGGAAGCGACCCGCACCGGCGAGGCGGAGACCACGGCCGGCGAGGAAGCGACCCGCCCCGGCGGGGCGGAAGGCGGCACCGGCCGGACCCAACGCCCCACCGCCGGGGCGGAGAACCCTGCCGGGAAGGCCGAGAGCCGCACCGCCGGGGCGGAGAACAGCACCGGCGAAGCGGGAGACCGCACCGGCGAAGCGGGGGACCGCACCGGCGCGCCGGAGGACGCGGCTCGCGGCAAGGACGAGGAGAAGGGGGCGGCCGATGCGCTCGCCGAAACTGGCCGCTCTTGAGCTGAGGCGCTTCGGGCGGGGGCGGCTGCCGCGCGCCGCCCTGGTGGCGCTGCTGGTGCTGCCGCTGCTGTACGGAGCCCTGTACCTGTGGTCCTTCTGGGACCCGTACGGGCGGCTGGACCGCATCCCGGTGGCGCTCGTCAACGACGACAAGGGCGCCACGGCCGGCGGCAGGAGGATCACGGCCGGGGACGACCTCACCGAGGGGTTGCTCAAGAGCGAGGTCTTCGACTGGCACCGGGTCGGCGCCGACGAGGCCCGCCGGGGCGTCGAGGACGGCACCTACTACCTGTCGCTGACCATGCCCGCCGACTTCAGCAGCCGTATCGCCTCCAGTGCGGGCGACTCCCCCGAGACCGGCGCCCTGCAGGTCCGCACCAACGACGCCAACAACTACATCGTCGGGCAGATCTCCAAGACGGTGTTCAACGAGGTGCGGACCGCCGCTTCCACCAAGGCGTCCCGGTCCTTCCTGGACCGGATCTTCATCTCGTTCTCCGACATCCACGGCCAGACGGTCAAGGCGGCCAACGGCGCCGACAAGCTCACCGGCGGCATCGGCAAGGCCGAGAAGGGCTCCAAGGACCTCGCCGACGGGCTGGCCGAGGCCGAGAAGGGCTCCGGCAAGCTCAGCAAGGGCCTGACGAAGCTCAGGACGGGGGCCGGCTCGCTGGAGGACGGCTCCCGGCAGGTCGCCGACGGCACGCAGGCGCTCGCCGACAAGGTCAACGCGATCGACGCCAAGGCCGGCCCCTTCCTGAAGGACAACGAGCGGACCATCGGCGACACCGCCCGGCTGGTGGCCGACTCCGCCAAGGCGATCCGCCACAACCTGGACACGCTGGTGGAAAGGGCACCGGCCGCCGCCAAGGGCGCCCACACCGCCTCCGCCCTGCTCGACGACGTCTACGCGCGGCGCTGCGAGCAGCCCGTGCTGCCGGACGCCGCCTGCGCGGACCTGAAGAAGGCCAAGCAGGCCGCCGCGGACGTCGCGACGATCGCCGACGACGTCAACACGCTGATCGCGGACAACGACGGCGACCTGAAGAAGCTCGACGGGCACCTGGCCACCCTGCAGAAGCAGGCCCAGGCGCTGGCGGACCACGCGCCGCACCTGTCCGAGGACCTGGACGACGCCGTCAAGAGGATCAACAAGCTGAACAAGGGCGCCGGCCAGGTCGCCGCGGGTGCGAAGAGGCTGCACGCCGGGCTCGGTACGGCCAAGGACGGCGCGGCGGACCTCGACGAGGGCGTCGGCCGGCTCAAGACCGGGGCCGAGACGCTGAACGGCGGCATGTACAAGCTGGCCGACGGCTCCAACCGGCTCGCCGGCGGGCTGCACCACGGCGCCCGGCAGATCCCGGACTACGGCAAGGAGGACCGCGACCGGCGCACCGGCGTCATGGCCGACCCGGTGCAGCTGGCCTCCCGCGACCTGCACCACGCGCCGAACTACGGCACCGGATTCGCCCCGTACTTCATCCCGCTGTCGCTGTGGGTGGGCGCCATGGTGGCGTACATGCTGATCGCGCCGATGAACCGGCGCGCGCTGGCGGCGGGCGCCTCCTCCTGGCGGATCGCGCTCGCGGGCTGGCTGCCGGTGGTGGTCGTCGGGGTGCTGCAGACCGCGGCGCTGATGGCGGTGCTGCACTGGGCGATCGGCCTGGAGATGGCCCGCGCGGGCGGGACGGTCGCCTTCCTGTTCCTGGTGGCGGCGTGCTTCGGCGCGATCGTGCAGTGGCTGAACGCCCGTTTCGGCCCGGCGGGCCGGATCCTCGTGCTGGCCCTGCTGATGCTCCAGCTGACCTCCGCGGGCGGTACGTATCCCGTGCAGACCAGTCCGGGCTTCTTCAGCGCCCTTCACCCCCTGCTGCCGATGAGCTACATCGTCGGCGCCCTCAGGAGGCTGATCACGGGCGGCGGCCTGGGCCCGGTGTGGCTGGCCTGCGCGGTGCTGGCGGGCTTCACCGCGGCCTCGCTGGCGCTGACCGCGCTGGCGGCGCGGCGCCGGCAGGTGTGGACGCTGGACCGGCTGCACCCGGAGCTGAGCCTGTGACGCCGTCGGTGACCTCCCCTTGCGTACGTGCCCGGAGGCGGTTGCTGTGACAATCGGGGCCATGGAAAGCACCAGCGCCGCGCCGGCCGGCCGGCCCCGCCGCGAGGCCACCCGGCAGAAGCTCTACGAGGCCGCCGTCACGCTCATCGCCGAGCAGGGCTTCTCGGCCACCACGGTGGACGAGATCGCCGAGCGTGCCGGGGTCGCCAAGGGCACGGTCTACTACAACTTCGCGAGCAAGTCGGTCCTCTTCGAGGAACTGCTGCGGCACGGCGTGGGCCTGCTCACCGCCTCCCTGAAGGAGGCGGCCGAGCGGACGGCACGCGAGGGCGGCGGCCGGGTCGACGCCCTGGACGCGATGATCCGGGCCGGTCTGGTGTTCATCGACCGCTATCCGGCCTTCACCCAGCTGTACGTGGCCGAGCTGTGGCGCACCAACCGCGCCTGGCAGTCCACGCTCATGGTGGTGCGCCAGGAGGCGGTCGCGGTCGTGGAGGGCGTGCTGCGCGAGGGCGTGGCGAGCGGCGAGTTCAGCGAGGAGATCGACGTCCCGCTGACCGCGGCGGCGCTGGTCGGGATGGTGCTGGTGGCCGCGCTGGACTGGAAGTCCTTCCAGCCCGAGCGCTCCCTGGACGACGTGCACGCCGCGCTGTCGAGGCTGCTGCAGGGGCGGGTGAGCGGCGTCCGCTGAGGACCGCCGCCCCACTCTCCGTAACGCGCGGAAGGGGCCCCCGGTCCGCCCCCATCACGCGCACGAGGAGGCGCCGGTGCGCCGTGGCCGCGTCCCCCGCGGGCCACCGCACACCGGCGCCTCCTCGTGCTCCCCCGATCCCCCGTTTCCCCCGTTTCCCGTGTCCCCCGTTTCCCGTTTCCCCCTGTCGGGCCCCCGTCGGTCGTTCCCGGGTTCCCCCGTGTCTCGCTCCCGCCGACCTGGGCCGGCGGAAGGAGCGGTCCGGGGCCGCGCCGTTCCGCCGCCCCGTGTCGGCGGTGCCGGCGCCGTGCCCCTTTCCGTGTCACCACTGTCCCGTCCGCGCGGGGCCGCCCCCATCCGCGCGCGTACTCATCTCGTCGGCTAGGTACGGATACTCAGCTCTGCGTGCTCATCCCCGGTGCGCCCCCGTGGCGGACGGAACACCACTGGTCACGGGGTCGCGGCCGGGCTTGTCGGCGGTGGTCGCTAAAGTCGCGGGCATGGCACGGATTGCGGTGATCGGCGCCGGACTGGGCGCGATGGCGGCCGCCGCCCGGCTCGCCGTCGCGGGCCACCGGGTGACGGTGTACGAGCGGGACGAGACGTACGGCGGGGCGGTGCGCCGCTTCGAGCGGGACGGCTTCGCCTTCGACACCGGCCCCGGGCTGCTGCCGCTGCCCGCGGTCTACCGCGACCTGTTCGTCAAGACCGGCCGCACCCCGCTGGAGGAGGAGGTCGAGCTGGTCCAGGTCGACCCGTCGGCGCGGCACGTCTTCGCGGACGGCACCGCGGTGTCCCTGCCGAACGCCTCCCGGGCGGGCGTAGTCTCCGCCCTGGACGAGGCGCTCGGCGCCGGCGCCGGACAGCGCTGGGGCGACTTCCTGGTGCGGGCGCGCGAGGCGTGGGACCGCACCCGCAGACCGCTGCTGGAGGAGCCGCTGTGGCCCAACTGGCAGGTGCTGGCCGAGCGTGAGCCCTATCCGGCGGTGCCGCACCGGCGTCTGCTGCGCACCCGCCGCGCCGGCACCCTCGCCGAGACCGGCGCCTGGGAGCTGCGCGATCCGCGCCTGGCCGCCCTGCTGGAGAGCCACGCGCTCGCGTACGGCCTCGATCCGCGCACCGCTCCGGCGAGCGCGGCCGTGCTGCCGTACATGGAGCACGCCTTCGGCACCTGGTACGTCCGCGGCGGCCTGCGCGAGCTGGCGCGCGCGGTGCACGAGCGGTGCGTGGCCCGCAAGGTGTCCTTCGTGTTCGGCACCGAGGTCGCGCGGATCGTGGAGAAGGACGGCCGGGCGGCCGGTGTCGAACTGGCCGGTGGCGAGGTGGCCGAGGCGGACTTCGTGGTCGCCGGTGTGGCGCCCGGCGCGCTGGCCCGCCTGACGTCCGGGCGTACGGCGCCGAGGGGCGCGGACGGGGTGCCGCCGCAGCCGGAGTCCACCAGCCGGCTGGTGGTGCTGCTGGCGCTGCGCGGCGGACGGCCCGGGGGCACGGCGCACCGCACGGTCGTGCACACCGAGGACCGCCGGGCCGAGCTGGACGCCCTCTTCGGCCCGTCCCCGCGGATGCCCGCACGGCCCACGGTCACGGTGCTGCGCCCGGACGATCCGGCGCTGGTCCCGGACCCGGAGCACGAGGCCGTCACGCTCACGGCGACGGTCCCGGCGCGGGCGGACGGGCCGGCGGGTCACGGGGCGGGCGCCGGCCCGGAGGAGTTCGGCCGGCAGGCCGAGCGGATGATCGACGCCGCCGGGCGTGCCGTGCCGGGGCTGCGCGAGCGTCTGCTGTGGCACGAGGTCCGCACCCCGGCGGACATCGCGCGGGCCACGGGCGCGGAGGGCGGCGCCGTTCCCGCGCCGGCGCTGGCCGCGGCGGGCGGGCGGCTGCTGCACCCGGCGAACTCCACCGCTGTCGGCGGGCTGTTCACCGTCGGCGGCTGGTCGCATCCGGGGGGCGGACTGCCGCACGCGGGCATGTCGGGCGCGCTGGTGGCCGGACTCGTCGTGGAGGGGCCGGAGTTCCGCGGTTCGCGGTGAGCCGGGCCGCCGGGCGCACCGGCCCCGGTCACGGCTCCGGCTCCGGCTCCGGCTCCGGAAACGGTACTGCTCGTCAGAAACGGTACTGCTCGTCGAAGCCCGTGCCCTGCTGCGCCTGCTGCCCGCCCTGGTACGGGTAGGACTGCTGCTCCGGCGGGAGTTCGCCGCCGTAGGTGTCGTCGCTGCGCTGCTGCGGCACCCACACCCCGCCGGCCGGGGTCTGGCCGCCGTATCCGCCGGTGGCGTACGGGTCCTGGGCGTAGCCCTGCTGCGGGTAGTCCTGCTGGCCGCCGTAGGAGCCGTCGTAGGAGCCGTCGCCGTAGGTCTGGGTGCCCGTGTACGTCTGGGTGCCGGCGTAGGGGTCGGTGTAGCCGGCGTACTGCTGCTGGCCGGTGGCGTCGTAGCCGTAACTCTGCTGCCCGTAGGCGGAGTAGTCGTAGCCGTACGACTGGTCGGCGCCCTGGGCGGCGGTGGCGTACTGGTCCTGGGGCTGGGCCGCGCCCGCGTAGGAGGACTGGGTGCCGGACTGCTCGGCGATGGCGCCGTAGACGCCGTAGGAGCCGGTGTCGTCGGGCAGGGGCTGCGGCTCGTAGACGGCGGTGGTCCCGGTCATGGGCGTGCCCGCGCCCCGTCCCTGGGTGGCGGAGGCGGAGGGGGCGAAGACGTCGTCACGGTCGTAGTCGTCGTCGAGTCCGTAGGACGTCAGGCCGTCCCGGCCGCGCGGGGAGTCCTGGCCCGCCGGGGCGCCCGGGTCGTCGTGCGCCTCGAGGCCGGAGACCTCCAGGGCCGGTTCGTGGCGTTCGCCCCTGCCGCGGCGCCGCTTGGCGCCCTCCTCGGCCGGGGCCGGGTGGCGGACCGCCCAGCCCGCCGCGAAGCCGCGGCGGAAGGACAGCGTGACGTAGGTCTGGCCGACCGCGAACGCGGCGGCGCCCAGTCCGATGACGACGACGGACGGGATGAGCACGCCGAGCACCACGCCGAGGAACCCGACGAAGGCGAGCAGCCGCCAGCGCAGGCGTGCCTTGTACTGCAGCAGCACCTCGCCGAGCAACCACAGCGCGACGATACCGAATGCGATGTAGAGGACCGTCCAGCCCATGTACGCCCCTCTCCCAGTGGCCGCTACGCAGTGTGTCGTACGCGGGTGCGACCGGTCTAGGCCCGCGGGCGGTGGTGCAGGCCCAGGTTCTCGTAGATTTCCAGTGCCGCCGTGGAGTTGTTGAGCGTGATGAAGTGCAGTCCGGGCACTCCCTCGGCCAGCAGCCGTGCGCAGAACTCCGTGGCGAACTCGATTCCGATCGAGCGTACAGCCGCCGGATCGTTCTTCGCTGTGAGGATGCGCTCTTTCAGGACCTCGGGAATGGCGGCGTTGCTGAGCTGGGGCAGCCGCTCCAGCAGCCGGACGCTGGTGACCGGCATGACCTCGGGGATCACCGGGGTGTCGCAGCCGGCCGCGACGACCCGGTCGCGCAGCCGCAGGTACGACTCCGGCTGGAAGAACATCTGCGTGATCGCGTAGTCGGCGCCGGCGCGGCACTTGTCGACGAAGTGTGCCACGTCGGTGTCCCAGTCGCGGGAGCGGGGGTGCATCTCCGGGAAGGCCGCGACACCGACACAGAAGTCACCCGACTCCTTGATGAGCCGGACGAGTTCGGCCGCGTAGGTCAGTCCGCGCGGGTGCGGGACCCACTCGCCCATCGGGTCGCCGGGCGGGTCGCCGCGCACGGCGAGCATGTTGCGGATGCCGGCGTCGGCGTACTGGCCGATGATGTTGCGCAGCTCGGCGACGGAGTGGTTCACCGCGGTGAGGTGCGCGACCGGGGTGAGCGTGGTGTCGGCGACGATCTGCTCGGTCTCGCGCACCGTGCCGGCGCGCGTGGAGCCGCCCGCGCCGTACGTCACGGAGACGAAGTCCGGCGCCACCGCCTCGACCCGGCGCAGCGCGCCCCACAGGTTCCGCTCACCCTTGGGCGTCTTCGGCGCCGCGAACTCGAACGAGTAGGTCGTCCTGCCGGCGGCGAGGATCTCGCGCACGGTCCGTGCGCGATCAGTCCGGGTGGATGCGGTTCCGAGGGCCATACTCGCAGGTTAACCAGGGCACGGCGGTCCCCCAACCGAGAGCCGCGCATTTGCCCGAATTGTCGGCAGTGTGTCCACCCCTTGGACATCGGAGCGCCTTCGAGGCGTTCCGGAGGCCTCCGGCGTCCGCCATCCGAGACGGCCGCGCGGCCCCGTCGGGCGGCCCCGGCCGGGCGGCTTCCGTCCTCGCAGGCCGTCCCCGTCGTCCGTCCGAGGCCGCCCGCCGGAGGCTGTCCGTCCGAGGCCGTCCGTCCCGGGCCGCACTCAGGCCGCACTCAGGCCGCCGGGCCGTCCGGCTCAGGCAGTCCGCCGCAGCCGCTCGGCGAACCGGGCCGCCGCCGCGCCGGGGTCGTCGGCCTCGGTGATCGCCCGGACCACGACGACCCGGCGGGCGCCGGCCTGCAGGACCTCGTCCAGGTTGGTGAGGTCGATGCCGCCGATGGCGAACCAGGGGCGGCCGGTGCCGAGCGAGGCGGCGTACCGGACCAGGCCGAGACCGGGGGCCGGGCGGCCGGGCTTGGTGGGGGTGGGCCAGCACGGTCCGGTGCAGAAGTAGTCCACGCCCTCCTGCACGGCCGCCGCCGCGGCCTCGGACTCGGTGTGGGTGGACCGGCCGATCAGCACGTCGTCGCCGAGGAGGGCGCGGGCGGCGGGCACGGGCAGGTCGCCCTGGCCGAGGTGCAGCACGTCGGCGCGGGCGGCGTGGGCGACGTCCGCGCGGTCGTTGACCGCGAGCAGCCTGCCGTGCCGGGCGCAGGCGTCGGCGAACACCTCCAGGTGCGCCAGTTCCTCGCCCGCCTCCATGCCCTTGTCGCGCAACTGCACGACGTCGACTCCGGCGGCCAGCACCGCGTCCAGGAACTCGGGCAGGTCGCCCTGGCGTCTGCGGGCGTCCGTGCACAGGTACAGCCGCGCATCGGCCAGTCGGTCGCGGACGGTGGCTGCGGCGGTGTCGGACATGCGTGGGTCCCCCCGGGTCTTCGTCGGTGTATCGGGCACGGCGGTGACGCACGCCCCCCCTGGCGGTCACGGCCGTGGCCGGCCCCCGGCCGGACCCACGAGGGTCACGGCCGAGGGGCCTGTTCGGACGGCTGTTCCGGTTGTCCGGTCTTCCGGGCTTCCGCTCTCCTGCGGCCGGGCGGCCGCACGGTCGGACGGTCAGACGGCGAGCGCCTGGGCGCGGCGCTTCACCTCCGTGCCGCGATTCTCGCTCAGGGCCTGCGCGGGGGTGCCCGGCAGGCTCGGGTCGGGCGTGAAGAGCCACTCGATCATCTCTTCGACCGTGAAGCCGTCGTCCCGGAGGAGCGTCAGGGTCCCGGACAGGCCCTTGACGACCTTGTCCCCGTCGATGAAGGCGGCGGGGACGTGCAGCGCCCGGTTCTCGCCACGGCGTACGGCGATGAGCTGGCCCTCCTTGACCAGCTGCCGCACACGCGTCACCTCGACGCCGAGCCGTTCGGCGATGTCGGGGAGGGTGAGCCAGGCGGGGACGAGAGCATCGATCTTTGCGTCAATCTCGGTCACGGCGTCAAGCCTGCCATCTGCCACTGACAGTCGGAAGCCGGACCCGTCCACCCGGGTCCATGCGGGGCACACCAGGCACACGTACGCACCCGGGCCGGCGGCCAGGTGCACAGCTAGGCGACGGCCGCCTTCAGCGGTCTGGCCGGGTCCTCGAGCAGCGCGGCGTCCATCGGCGCGCCGGACTCGATCAGCCGTCTGCCCTGGGCGAGGTCCCGCGGCCGGCCGACCGCCAGCAGGGCGGCCAGGCGGCCCTCGCGCAGCCAGCACACCGTCCACGCCGGCCCGGCGGGGTCGCCGCGCCAGACGGTGGTGTCGGCGGCCGGGTGGTGGCCGGCGTACTGCACGAAGCGGCCGAACTGCTCGGACCAGAAGTACGGCACCGGGTCGTACACCGCCGGAGTGAGGCCGAGGACGTTGGCCGCGACCGTGCGCGGGCCCTGGAGGGCGTTGTCCCAGTGGTGCACCATCAGCCGTTCGCCGTACCTCCCCGAGGGGAAGGAGGCGCAGTCGCCGACCGCGTACACGTCGGGCGCCGAGGTGCGCAGGTGGTCGTCGGCCAGGACCTCGCCGTGCTCGCCCAGCTCGACGCCGGAGCCCGCGAGCCAGGCCGTGGCCGGGCGGGCGCCGATGCCGACGACGACGGCGCCCGCGGGCAGCCGCGAGCCGTCGTCGAGCACCACGGCGCCGGGCTCGACGCGCTCCACGCGCGTGCGCGTGCGCAGCTCGGCGCCGCTCTCGGCGTACCAGGCGGCCATCGGCGCGGCGACCTCGGCGGGCAGCGCCCCGGCCAGCGGCCGGTCGGCCGCCTCCACGACGGTCACCGCGCAGCCCGCCTCGCGCGCGGCGGTGGCGAACTCGGCGCCGATCCAGCCGGCTCCGACGACCACGATGTCGTGCTGCTCGGCGAGCACCGGCCGCAGGCGTCCGGCGTCGTCGAGGGTGCGCAGCAGGTGCACGCCGGGGACGCCCTCGGTGCCCGGCAGCCGGACCGGTTCGGCGCCGGTGGCCAGGACGAGGACGTCGTAGGGCACCGGCCCGTCGGAGGTGTCGAGCACATGGGTGTCCGGGCGGACGGCCAGCGCCTCGCAGCCGAGCCGCAGTTCCAGCCCGAGGGCCTCGAAGTCGACGTCGAAGGCGGAGTCCTCGGCCTTGCCGAGCAGGATCGCCTTGGACAGCGGGGGCCGGTCGTAGGGCTGGTGGGGTTCGGCGCCGATCAGTGTCACGGTGCCGGTGAAGCCCTGCTCGCGCAGGGCTACCGCGGTCTGCACGCCGGCCATGCCCGCGCCCGCGACGACCACGCGCCGCGGCTGTGACGTGCCCTGTTCCTGCGTCTGGTCGCTCACCTGATCACCATAGTCAACTGACGGCCCGTCAGTCATGGGGCGTGCTCGGTGACCTGCTCCACGGCCTCGGTCACCTGCTCCACGGCCTCGGTCACCTGCTCCACGGCCTCGGTCACCTGCTCCACCACGCTCGTTCCGCTGCCGGGGCGGGACTCCCACCGCCAGGTCTCCTCCAACCGCACCCTGCCGTCGGGCAGTTCGACCACCGTGGACACGCAGTGCCCGCTCGCGGTCGTGCCGTCGCGGCCGAGCTGGACGTACCGGAAGTCCAGCCGGTCACCCTCCCGGGTACCCAGCAGACGGCCGCGTACGACGTCACCGCCCGCGTACTCGGCCCAGATCTGCCCGTCCCGCTCGTGGTAGGTGAAGCGGGTCCGGGTGCCGACCTGGCCCGGGGACTGGTCGGCGACGGGGGCCAGGACGAGACCGTCCAGTGAGGCGGGCATGACGGGAAGGCTCCCTTACGGGTTCGGCATCGCGCGGGCTAGGGTGGCCACCGTACAAGCACTCGCGGGAGCCCGGACGCACCGGGCTGAGAGGGAGGCTGGCGGCCTCCGACCGTACGAACCTGATCCGGGTCATGCCGGCGAAGGGAGGGGCTGGACGCCCATGCCGTCTTCACGTACGTCGGACGTCCTCGTCATCGGGGGCGGGATCATCGGGCTGGTGACGGCCTGGCGCGCGGCGCAGCGCGGGCTGTCCGCGGCCGTGGTGGACCCCGAACCGGGCGGCGGGGCCGCGCAGGTGGCGGCCGGGATGCTCGCCGCCGTCACCGAACTGCACTACGGCGAGCAGACGCTGCTCGGGCTCAATCTGGCCTCGGCCCGCCGCTACCCGGACTTCGCGGCCGAGCTGACCGAGCTGACCGGCCAGGACCTCGGCTACCGCCGGTGCGGCACGCTCGCGGTGGCGCTGGACGCCGACGACCGGGCCCATCTGCGGGAGCTGCACGCGCTGCAGAGCCGTTCCGGCCTGGACTCGCAGTGGCTGTCCGGACGGGAGTGCCGGCGCCTGGAGCCGATGCTCGCGCCGGGCGTGCGCGGGGGGCTGCGGGTGGACGGCGACCACCAGATCGACCCGCGGCGGCTGGCGTCCGCGCTCGTGGCCGCGTGCGAGCGGACCGGGGTGGTCCTGCACCGCGCCTGGGCCGAGCGCCTCACCGTGGACGGCGACCGGGCCACGGGCTGCGTACTGGGCGACGGCACCGCGCTGCGGGCCGGGCAGGTGGTGCTCGCGGCGGGCAGCCGCAGCGGGCGGCTCGCGGGCGTGCCCGACGACGTGCTGCCGCCGGTGCGGCCGGTGAAGGGGCAGGTGGTGCGGCTGACCGTGCCCCGGCGCCACGCCCCGTTCCTGAGCCGCACCGTGCGGGCCGTGGTCCGCGGCAGCCACGTCTACCTGGTGCCGCGGCTCAGCGGCGAGCTGGTCGTCGGGGCCACCAGCGAGGAGCTGGGCTGGGACACCACGGTGACGGCGGGCGGGGTGTACCAGCTGCTGCGGGACGCGCACGAACTGGTCCCGGGGATCACCGAGCTGCCGCTGACCGAGACCCGCGCGGGGCTGCGCCCGACCTCGCCCGACAACGCGCCGCTGCTGGGCCCCACCGAGCTGGACGGGCTGCTGACGGCCACCGGGCACCACCGCAACGGCGTCCTGCTCGTGCCGGTCACCGGCGACGCCCTGGCGCACGTCCTGGCCACCGGCGAACTGCCCGAAGTGGCACGCCCGTTCAGCCCGCGGCGGTTCTCCGCCGCCGCGCTCACGGAGCAGCCCGCATGAGCGGCCGGATCACCGTCTCCGTCAACGGCCGGCCGCTGAGCGTCGGGCCGGGCACGGCTCTCGACGCCGTGGTGCGCACCCTGACCACCGCGCCCTCCGGGGTGGCCGCCGCCCTCAACGAGACCGTCGTCCCGCGCGCGCAGTGGCCGTCCACGGCGCTGGCCGAGGGCGACCGCGTCGAAGTGCTCACCGCCGTCCAAGGAGGCTGACCGATGGCCGACGATCCCTTCGTTCTCGGGGGCATGTCCCTGACGTCCCGGCTGATCATGGGGACCGGCGGGGCGCCCAGCCTGGACGTGCTGGAGCGCGCGCTGGTGGCCTCGGGCACCGAGCTGACCACGGTGGCGATGCGGCGGGTGGACCCCACGGTGCGGGGCTCGGTGCTGTCGGTGCTGGACCGGCTCGGGATCCGGGTGCTGCCCAACACGGCCGGCTGCTTCACCGCCGGCGAGGCGGTGCTGACCGCGCGGCTGGCGCGCGAGGCGCTGGGCACCGACCTGGTCAAGCTGGAGGTCGTCGCCGACGAGCGCACGCTGCTGCCGGACCCGGTCGAGCTGCTGGACGCGGCCGAGACCCTGGTCGACGACGGCTTCACGGTGCTGCCGTACACCAACGACGACCCGGTGCTCGCCCGCAGGCTGGAGGATGTGGGGTGCGCCGCGGTGATGCCGCTGGGGTCGCCCATCGGCTCCGGGCTCGGCATCCGCAACCCGCACAACTTCCGGCTGATCGTCGAGCACGCGCGGGTGCCGGTGATCCTGGACGCGGGGGCGGGCACCGCCTCGGACGTGGCGCTGGCGATGGAGCTGGGGTGCGCGGGCGTGATGCTCGCCTCCGCGGTGACCCGCGCGCAGGAGCCGGTGCTGATGGCGGACGCGATGCGGCACGCGGTGGAGGCGGGACGGCTGGCCCACCGGGCCGGGCGGATCCCCCGGCGGCACTTCGCCGAGGCCTCCTCCCCGGCCGAGGGCCTGGCCCGGCTGGATCCGGAGCGGCCGGCATTCTAGCCGCCGGGGCCACCCGGACCGCCCGAGCCACCCGGGCCAGCCGGGGCCGCCCGGGCCACCGGAGCCAGCCGGGCCACCGGAGCCGCCGCGGCCCGGGCGGCCCGGGCGGCGCCCGGGGCCCGGTAACCGTCACAGGTCGGCTGCAGTCCCGCCGCGATCCCGGCCGAAAGCCGTGCGTGTCGGTGACGGCTCGTACACTCACCTGCGTGGATACGACCCTTCAGGACCCTCTTGTCGGGCAGGTGCTCGACGGCCGCTACCGCGTCGACGCGCGGATCGCGGTCGGCGGGATGGCCACGGTCTACCGGGCCCTGGACACCCGCCTCGACCGGGTCCTCGCGCTCAAGGTGATGCACCCGACGCTGGCGGCCGACGGCTCCTTCGTCGACCGGTTCATCCGGGAGGCCAAGTCGGTGGCCCGCCTGGACCACCCGAACGTGGTGCAGGTCTTCGACCAGGGCGCCGACGGGTCGTACGTCTACCTGGCCATGGAGTACGTCGCCGGCTGCACGCTGCGCGACGTGCTGCGCGAGCGCGGGGCGCTGCAGCCGCGCGCCGCGCTGGACATCCTGGAGCCGGTGCTCGCCGCGCTCGGCGCCGCGCACCGCGCCGGGTTCGTGCACCGCGACATGAAGCCGGAGAACGTCCTGATAGGGGACGACGGCCGGGTCAAGGTCGCCGACTTCGGGCTGGTCCGGGCCGTGGACACGGTGACCAGCACCACCGGGGCGGTGCTCGGCACCGTCTCCTACCTCGCGCCGGAGCAGATCGAGCACGGCACCGCCGATCCGCGGGTCGACGTGTACGCGTGCGGCGTCGTCCTCTACGAGATGCTCACCGGCGGCAAGCCGCACCAGGGCGAGACCCCCGCCCAGGTGCTCTACCAGCACCTCAACGAGGACGTGCCCGCGCCGTCGGCCGTCGTGCCGGGGCTGCCCGCCGAGCTGGACGCGCTGGTCGCGGCGGCCACCGCGCGCGTCGCGGACGTCCGCCCGCAGGACGCGGTCGCGCTGCTGGCGTCGGCCCGCACGGCCCGCGCGGCGCTGACCGAGGACCAGCTGGACGCCGTGCCGCCGCACGCGGTGGCCGGGCAGCACGACAACGCCGAGGACCGCACGAGCGTCATCCCGCGCGCGCTGACCGTGCCGCGCCCGCTGCCGGTCGGCGAGCCCGGGCAGCCGCCGGCCGGGGACGAGGCCGCGCTGCACCGCACCAGCCGCCTGGAGGCTCCCCCGGTGAGCGGACCGCGGCGCCCGGGCCGGCCGCGGCGCGCCGTGCTGACGATCGTGGCGGCGGTGCTGCTCGTGCTGGGGCTCGGCGGGGGTGTCTGGTACATCAACTCCGGCCAGTTCACCAAGGTGCCGCCGCTGCTGGCGAAGACCGAGGCGCAGGCCCGGGACCGGCTCGCGGCGGCCGGCCTGGAGGTCGAGCGGGTCAGGCACGAGTACAGCGACACGGTCGAGCGGGGCACGGTCATCGGCACCGACCCCGAGGCGGGCGCCCGGATCCGCGGCAACGACGGCGTGACGCTGACCATCTCCGACGGCCCGGAGACCGTGAAGGTGCCCGACCTGGCGGGCCGCCCGCTGGGCGAGGCCCGGAAGGAGCTGAAGAAGAGCGGCCTGGAGCCGGGCATGGTGAACCGGGAGTTCAGCGAGGAGGTCGCCAAGGACTCCGTGATCGGCACGAACCCCGGGGCGGGCACCCGGCGGCACGCCGGTTCCGCGATCGCGCTCACGGTCAGCAAGGGCAGCCCGGTGGACGTGCCCGACGTCACGGGCGAGGACCTGGACCGGGCGAAGTCCGACCTGGAGGACCTGGGGCTGAAGGTGACGGTCGCCCCCGAGCAGGTGAACTCCGAGTTCGACCAGGGCCGGGTGGCCCGGCAGAGTCCGGCCGGCGACGCGCAGGCCGCCGAGGGCGACACGGTCACGCTGACCGTGTCCAAGGGCCCGGAGATGGTCGAGGTCCCGGACGTGACCGGCGACAGCGTCGACGACGCGAAGAGGGCCCTGGAGGGCGCCGGCTTCAAGGTCGACGAGGACCGCGGGCTGCTCGGCCTCTTCGGCGACAAGGTCAAGAAGCAGTCGGTGAAGGGCGGGGAGAAGGCCCCGAAGGGCTCGACCATAACGATCACCATCAGGTGACGTGGAGGGTTCCGGTCACCGTCGGGTGACCGCAGGGGATCCGGTGACCGGGGACGGCCGCGGGCATGACACCCTGAACGGGTGAGCAGCCAGCCGTCCCGCACGCCCTCGCCCTTCCCCGGCCCCCTGCGCAACCCCGTCGGCGGGCACATCCCCGTCGCCGGAGGGCTGCACTCGGTGGGGCTGTCCTACGCCCGTGAGCTGGGCGCCGAGACCGTGCAGGTCTTCGTCGCCAACCCGCGCGGCTGGGCCACCCCGGCCGGCGATCCGCGGCAGGACGAGGCGTTCCGCGCGGCCTGCGCGGAGCGGTCGATCCCGGCGTACGTCCACGCGCCGTACCTGATCAACTTCGGCTCGCACACCGAGGCGACCGTGGAACGCTCCGTGGAGTCGCTGCGGCACTCGCTGCGGCGCGGCCGGGAGATCGGCGCGCTGGGGGTGGTGGTGCACACCGGGAGCGCGACCGGCGGCCGGGAGCGCGCGGTGGCGCTGGCCCAGGTGCGGGAGCGCCTGCTGCCGCTGCTCGACGAGCTCACCCACGACGACGACCCCTTCCTGCTGCTGGAGTCGACCGCCGGACAGGGCTCCTCGCTGTGCTCGCGCACCTGGGACTTCGGGCCGTACTTCGAGGCCCTGGACGCCCATCCGAAGCTCGGCGTGTGTCTGGACACCTGCCATGTCTTCGCCGCCGGACACGACCTGACCGGCCCCCACGGCATGCACCGGACGCTGGACCTGCTGGTGGAGACGGTCGGCGCGGGCCGGCTGAAGCTGATCCACGCCAACGACTCCAAGGACGTGGCCGGCGCCCACAAGGACCGGCACGCGAACATCGGCGCCGGCCACATCGGCGAGGACCCGTTCCGCGCCCTGATGACCCACCCGGCCACCGAGGGCGTGCCGCTGATCATCGAGACCCCCGGCGGCAAGGAGGGGCACGCGGCCGACGTGGAGCGGCTGAAGAAGCTCCGGGACGGCTGAGCGGGCGGGGCCGCTCCCGGCCTCACGGCCCGGGTACTCCCGGTCTCACGGCCGGGCGCTCCCGGTCTCACAGGGCGGGGCCGTCCCCTTCACGGTTCGGGGCCGTCCCCTTCACGGTTCGGGGCCGTCCCCCTTCACAGTTCGGGGCCGTCCCCGGGCTCCTCCTGGTAGGAGTAGCGCTGCTCCTTCCAGGGGTCGCCGATGTTGTGGTAGCCGCGCTCCTCCCAGAAGCCGCGGCGGTCGGCGGTCATGTACTCCACGCCGCGCACCCACTTGGGCCCCTTCCAGGCGTACAGGTGGGGGACGATCAGGCGCAGCGGGAAGCCGTGCTCGGCGGTGAGCAGCTCGCCGTCCTTGTGGGTGGCGAACAGGGTGCGCTCCCCGGCGAAGTCCGCCAGCCGCAGGTTGGAGCTGAAGCCGTACTCCGCCCAGACCATCACATGGGTGACGTCCGGCGCGGGCGGCGCGAGGTCCAGGACGGTGCGGGCGGGGATGCCGCCCCACTCGGCGCCGACCATGCTGAACTTGGTGACGCAGTGCAGATCGGCCACCACGGTGGTGTACGGCAGGGCCGTGAGCTCCTCGTGCGTCCAGCAGTGCTTCTCGCCGTCGGCGGTGGCGCCGAAGACCCGGAACTCCCAGCGTTCGGGCCGGAACTTCGGCACCGGCCCGTAGTGGGTGACCGGCCAGCCGCGCTGCAGCCGCTGCCCCGGCGGCAGCTGAGGCCGTGCCGCTCCCCCCGACACTGCCTCCGACGCCTCCCCGGACGCGCGCTCCACCGGCTGACCCATGCCTCCATCCTGACAGACCGGACGGGGTGCACATGACCAGCCCCGGGCCGATTCAGGACAAACCCTACTAAGCGTGCACTTACTGGACGGGGCCGTACCCCGGTGAAATCATGCGGCGCAGCCTGCCAGTTCTCCCGCGCGGAAGGAGCCCTTAGCGATGCAGGGCGACCCCGAGGTCATCGAGTTCCTCAACGAGCAGCTCACCGCCGAGCTGACCGCGATCAACCAGTACTTCCTGCACGCGAAGATGCAGGAGAACAACGGCTGGTACAAGCTCGCGAAGTACACCCGGCGCGAGTCGTTCGACGAGATGAAGCACGCCGAGGTGCTCACGGACCGGATCCTGTTCCTCGAGGGCCTGCCCAACTACCAGCGGCTCTTCCATGTGCGCGTGGGGCAGACCGTCAAGGAGATGTTCGAGGCGGACCGGCAGATCGAGGTGGAGGCCATCGACCGGCTGCGGCGCGGGATCGACCTGATGCGCGGCAAGGGCGACATCACCTCGGCGAACATCTTCGAGGACATCCTCGCGGACGAGGAGCACCACATCGACTACCTGGACACCCAGCTGGAGCTGCTGGACAAGCTCGGGGAGGCGCTGTACCTGGCGCAGGTGATCGAGCAGCCGGAGAGCTGAGGCGGGAACCGGGCGAGGCGGGGCCCGGCGAGGCGGAGCCGGGCCGGGCGGAGCTAGGCGGCCTCGGCGCCGGATCCGGGAGCCGGGGGCAGGCCCGTGGCCGGGTCGAGGGCGGTGAGGACGGGCCGGCCCTGGTCGGCGAGCTCGCGGCGCGGGCACGCACCCCGGCCCAGCAGGGCCTGGATACGGCGGACGCAGGAGCCGCAGTCGGTGCCGGCCTTGCAGGCCGAGGCGATCTGGCGGGGGGTACAGGCGCCGTTCGCCGCGTGCTGCTCGACCTGCTGCTCGGTGATGCCGAAGCAACTGCACACGTACACGCGGTCCACCTCCCGCCGGGTTCGGTTCCGTGATGCCGCCCCGAATTCTCGGTGAGGCAAACCTAACCTTACCCGGCGTGCGGTGGAGGAAGAAGAGGAGGGGGCGCGGACCGCATGTGATCCGCGCCCCACGGGCCTCGCGCCGGCGGCCGGCGGCCCGGTCACCGGCGGCCGGTCACTGGTCCCGGTACATCTCCGCGACGAGGAACGCCAGGTCCAGGGACTGGCTGCGGTTCAGCCGCGGGTCGCACGCCGTCTCGTAGCGCTGGTGCAGGTCGTCGACGAAGATCTCGTCGCCGCCGCCCACGCACTCGGTGACGTCGTCGCCGGTGAGCTCGACGTGGATGCCGCCCGGGTGGGTGCCGAGGCCCTTGTGCACCTCGAAGAAGCCCTTGACCTCGTCGAGCACGTCGTCGAAGCGGCGGGTCTTGTGGCCGGAGGCGGCCTCGAAGGTGTTGCCGTGCATCGGGTCGGTCACCCACGCCACCGTCGCCCCGGACGCCGTGACCTTCTCCACCAGCTCGGGGAGCTTGTCGCGGATCTTGTCGGCGCCCATGCGGACGATGAACGTCAGCCGGCCGGGCTCGCGCTCCGGGTCGAGGCGGTCGATGTACTGCAGCGCCTCCTCGGCCGTCGTGGACGGGCCGAGCTTGATGCCGATCGGGTTGCGGATCTTCGAGGCGAACTCGATGTGCGCGTGGTCCAGCTGCCGGGTGCGCTCGCCGATCCACACCATGTGCGCCGAGACGTCGTACAGCCGGCCGGTGCGCGAGTCGACCCGGGTGAGGGCCGACTCGTAGTCGAGCAGCAGCGCCTCGTGCGAGGAGTAGAACTCGACGGTCTTGAACTCCTCCGGGTCGGTGCCGCAGGCCCGCATGAAGTTCAGCGCGTTGTCGATCTCGCGGGCGAGCTGCTCGTAGCGCTGCCCGGAGGGGGAGGACTTCACGAAGTCCTGGTTCCAGGCGTGCACCTGGCGCAGGTCGGCGTAGCCGCCGGTGGTGAAGGCGCGCACCAGGTTCAGCGTGGAGGCCGAGGCGTGGTACATGCGCTTGAGCCGCTCCGGGTCCGGCACGCGCGCGGCCTCGGTGAAGTCGAACCCGTTGACGGAGTCGCCCCGGTAGGTCGGCAGCGTCACCCCGTCGCGGGTCTCGGTCGGCTTGGAGCGCGGCTTGGAGTACTGGCCGGCGATCCGGCCGACCTTCACCACCGGCACCGAGGCGGCGTACGTCAGCACGGCGCCCATCTGGAGCAGGGTCTTGAGCTTGTTGCGGATCTGGTCCGCGGACACCGCGTCGAACGCCTCGGCGCAGTCGCCGCCCTGGAGGAGGAACGCCTCTCCCCTGGCGACGGCCGCCATCCGGGCGCGCAGCTGGTCGCACTCGCCCGCGAAGACGAGCGGCGGATACGACTCGAGGTCCGCGATCACTGCGCGCAGAGCCTCGACGTCGGGGTAATCGGGCTGCTGCGCCGCGGGCAGGTTTCGCCAGGTGTTGCCAGCGCTCGCGCTGGTCTTAGCGTTCACGGTCACCTCCCAAACCTTACGGGGTCGCCCAGGAGGTCCATTCATCTGCTCATCAATTGAGACAGATCCGACCGTCACGGAGTGGCGGCGCCCACGTCCAGCTGGTTGCGGTCGATGTTGATCGTCACTCCACCGTACGTCTCCTTCTTGTTGCCCGCGTACTGGTGGACGCGGGCGTGGTTCGCCCACAGGGTGGCCGGGAGCGCGGGGTCGGCGGTGGTCGCCTGGTCGTTCCAGCGGGCGAAGTGGATCACGTCCGGCAGGGTGGTCGTCCGGGCGTTCGCCACCAGGTCGGCGACCAGGGAGGAGACGCTGCCGTAGGCGCCGGAGCGGTAGCCGAGCTCGTGCAGCCGCTTGGTCCACGCCTCCAGATAGCCGAGCACCTCGGTGGTGGAGCTGCCGCCGCGGCTGTAGGCCTCCAGGTCGTTGTAGATCACGGTGCCCTTGTCCATGCCGAGCGCGCCGGCCTGCGCGACCGCGTCCTCGGCGGCCTGTCTGCCCTGGGGCGCCGGGTCGGTGATGGGGGCGCAGGCGCTGCCGCAGCTGCTGGTCCTGGACTGCGGGCCGACGTAGAGCGGGAAGAAGCGCCAGCCGTTGGCGTACTGGGCCTGCACCCACTGGGCGTTCAGCCTGGCCTGGGCGCACGCGCGGTTGACGCCGCCGATGTAGACGCCGATGGCGGCGTAGGGCGAGGCGCTCTTCCAGGTGTTCATGGACGACTGGGCCGGGGCCGTGCAGGCGTCGAAGCCCCTGCCCTGGTGCGTGGTGGCCAGGGCGGGCACGGTGAGCGCGGCGGGCACCTTGGCGGGCTTGTCGGTGCGGGCCGCGCCGACCGGGAAGCCGGCGCTGTCCAGGACCCGGCGGATGCCCTCGCGGTCGCCGCCGTACGCGGCGGTCACCGCGATGCCGTCGGCGGTCGCGCGGTACATCCGGTCCGTGCGGTTCTCGGTCACGGCGCTCTTGGCGGGGGTGGCGGAGGGCTGGACCCAGAGCGACTCGGTGCGTCCGACGGCGTGGGCCGGGCAGTCCTGGTGGTCGCCGGGCGCGCCGAGGTAGACGGCGTGCCGGTCGAAGCGGACGCAGGTGGCCGGCTCCCGGGCGAGGTCGTGGACCGGCCAGCCGGCGGGCACGGTGAACGTGCGGCCCAGGTAGGTGACGGTCTTGGTGCCGTCGTCCGGGGCCGGCGTGCGGGCGGCGGCCGGCGCGCCGGCGCCGAGGGCCGCGCAGGCGGCGAGCGCGGCCGCGGCGGCCAGGGCCCGCGCCGCTCTTCCGGCCGGCCCTGGCAATCGTGGTGCGGACATGACTGACCTCCTCGGTCGGGGCAGGCGGTGCCGTGGGGCGAGGACCGCGGACGCGCCGGTACGACAATCTGCTCCGGCGCGACGGACGCCCTCTTCCACCGCGCCCGCCCGCGGGAAACCGCGCTGTGGTGCGTCCGGGCGACCGCGCGGGGGCGCCGCAGCGGCCGGGCGGCGGCCGTGCCCGGCCGCCTCACCTGCACCCCCGGACGTCCCGGACCACCGCCCCACTGGTGCGGGAGCGGCCCCGGCGGCTCCCCCGCCCGGCGGACCGCCACAAGGCACGGACCCGGGCCGGGACCGGCGCACCGGGGGTGCTTCCGTCTCGCGGCGGGGGTACTTCCGTCTCGCAGCGGGGCTGCATCCCCTCCCGTGCCGGGGCTGCTTCTCGCCGCAAGCCGGGGATGCTTCCCCTCCCGCGCCGGGGGTGCTTGCCCTCCCGCGCCGGGGGTGCTTGCCCGGCGTGCCGGGGCTGCTTCTCGCCGCAGGCCGAGGATGCTTGCCCGGCGCGTGCCGGGGCTGCTTCTCGCCGCATGCCGGGCTGTGCTTCCCCGCGCCCGGGGGGGTTCCCCGGCGCGTACCCGCGGCCCCGGCGCCCGCCGGGGATGGGGTAGGGTGCGGGGCATGTTCGCGCTTTCCGCCCAGACCTGCCAGAAGAACTGGTGGTGGACCGCTTCTCCGGCGGCCCGCTGACTGCGCGTATCCACACTTCGCGAAGGCCGCCCGAGGGGCGGCCTTCGGCGTTTCGGGCGCCCGGGCGGCCGTTCCTCACCGGCATCGACGACGACACCACGACATCGACGCACCGACGGAAGAGGGACAGGATCCATGGACCTGGCACGGCTGACGCACGACCCCCGGCCCTTCGCGCTGCTCCGCCGCCGCACCCCGGGGCACGACCAGGACGTGGTCGAGGTGTTCCTCGGCCCGGTCCGCGCCCATGACCGCCTGGCCGACCTGCCGGACGAGGGGCTGGCGCTGGTCCCGTTCCGCCAGATCCGCGAGCGCGGGTTCGACGTCCGCGACGACGGCACGCCGCTGCTGGTGCTCAGCCCCGAGGAGACGTACACCCTCCCGCTGGCCGACGCGCTGGCGCAGCTGCCCGGCCACGAGGTCCGGGTGGAGGACGGCGGCTTCGACGTCGACGACGAGGAGTACGCGCGGATCGTCGGGCGTGTGCTCGAGGAGGAGATCGGCGCGGGCGCGGGCGCGAACTTCGTGATCCGCCGGACCTACCAGGGCCGGATCCCGGGGTTCGGGCGGGCCGACGCCCTCGCGCTGTTCCGGCGGCTGCTGGAGGGCGAGCGGGGCGCGTACTGGACGTTCGTCGTGCACACCGGGGACGGACCGGGGACGGGCGGGCGCACGCTGGTCGGCGCGAGCCCCGAGGTGCATGTGCGGATGTCGGGCGGCACCGTCGTGATGAACCCGATCAGCGGGACGTACCGCTACCCGGCCGGGGGGCCGACCCCGGAGCACCTGCTCGGCTTCCTCGCCGACGGCAAGGAGATCGAGGAGCTGTCGATGGTCGTCGACGAGGAGCTCAAGATGATGTGCACGGTCGGCGACATGGGCGGAGTCGTCGTCGGACCGCGGCTGCGGGAGATGGCGCATCTGGCGCACACCGAGTACGAGCTGCGCGGCCGGTCGTCGCTGGACGTGCGGGAGGTGCTGCGGGAGACCATGTTCGCCGCGACCGTCACCGGGTCGCCGGTGCAGAACGCCTGCCGGGTCATCGAGCGGCACGAGGCCGGGGGCCGGGGCTACTACGCCGGCGCCCTCGCCCTGCTGGGCCGCGACCGCGGCGGCGCCCAGACGCTGGACTCGCCCATCCTGATCCGCACCGCCGACATCGACGCCGCGGGGCGGCTGCGCGTCCCGGTCGGCGCCACCCTGGTGCGCGGCTCGGACCCGGCGGGCGAGGTCGCCGAGACGCACGCCAAGGCCGCGGGCGTGCTGGCGGCGCTCGGCGTACGGCCCGCCCGGCCGCGGGCGGAACGGGCGCTGCCCCGGCTGGCGGACGACCCGCGGGTACGGGCGGCCCTCGACGGGCGGCGGGCCTCGCTGGCGCCGTTCTGGCTGCGGATGCGCGAGCGGACCGCACAGGTGGCCGGGCACGCCCTAGTCGTGGACGGCGAGGACACCTTCACGGCGATGCTCGCGCACGTGCTGCGCTCCTCGGGGCTCGCCGTCACCGTCCGCCGCTACGACGAGCCCGGGCTGCGGCAGGCGGTGCTCGCGCACCGGGGGCCCGTCGTCCTCGGGCCCGGCCCCGGGGACCCCTCGGACCTGTCCGACCCGAAGATGCGCCTGCTGCGGGCGCTGACCTCCGAGGTGATCGCCGGTCACCGGCACGGTGTGCTCGGCGTCTGCCTGGGGCACGAGCTGATCGCGGCGGAGCTCGGCCTCGACATCGCGCGCAAGGAGGTGCCGTACCAGGGCGCGCAGACGACGGTGGACCTGTTCGGGCGCCCGGAGACCGTCGGCTTCTACAACAGCTTCGTGGCCCGCTGCGACGACGAGGCGCACCGCGAGCTGGCCGCGCTCGGCGTCGAGGTGAGCCGGAGCGCCTCCGGCGAGGTGCACGCCCTGCGCGGGCCGGGCTTCGCCGGGGTGCAGTTCCACCCCGAGTCGGTGCTGACGCTGAACGGCGCGGCGATCGTGGGGGAGCTGGTGGCGCGGGTGGTTCAGGTGCGCGGCACCAGCACGTTCTCCGAACGGCGGCCCGTCCTGTAGTCGATGACGTTGCGCACCGTGGCGTCGACGATCTGCCGGACGGCGTCCTCGGTGTAGTACGCCTGGTGCGAGGTGACCAGCACGTTCGGGAAGGTGACCAGGCGGGCCAGGATGTCGTCCTCGATCGCCTCCAGGGACCGGTCGACGAAGAACAGGCCCGCCTCCGCCTCGTACACGTCCAGGCCGACGCCGGTGAAGCGGCCCTCGCGCAGCTCGGCGACGAGGGCCGCGGTGTCGATCAGGCCGCCGCGGCTGGAGTTGACCAGGATCGCGTCGTCCTTCATGGCCTTCAGGGCGGCCGCGTCGATCAGGTTCTGCGTCTCGGGCATCAGCGGGACGTGCAGGGAGACCAGGTCGGACTCGGCGAGCAGCTGGTCGCGGGAGACGTACTTCATGCCGAGTTCCATGCAGGCGGGGTTCTCGGCGACGTCCCAGCCGAGCAGCCGCATGCCGAAGCCGTGCGCGATCCGGGCGAACGCCTCGCCGATCTTGCCGGTGCCCAGCACACCGGCGGTGCGGCCGTGCAGGTCACGGCCCATCAGGCCGTCCAGCCGGAAGTCGAAGTCGCGGGTGCGGGCGGAGGCCCGCACCACGCGCCGGTTGACCGCGAGCGCCAGCGCCCAGGCGAACTCGGCGACGGCGTACGGGGAGTAGTACGACACCCGGGCGACCGTCATGCCGAGCCGTTCGGCGACCTGGAGGTCGATGTTGTTGAAGCCGGTGGAGCGCTGGGCGATCATCCGGGTGCCGCCGGCGGCGAGCGTCTCCAGGACGCGGGCCCCGAGGTCGGCGTTGACGCTGGAGGAGACGATCTCGTAGCCGGCCGCGATCGGGGCGGTGTCCTCGTTGAGGGGGACGTCCAGGCAGCGGACCTCGTGGTGGTCCCGGAAGGCGTGCTCGATCAGTGGCCTCTCGTCGGCCTGCACTCCGAAGGCCAGGATCTCCATCGACACTCCCGCGGTAGTGGTATGGGCCGAGGATACGGCCCATACCCGTACGGGACCGGATCACGGTCGCCGCGGCGGCCCGGCCGCGGGTCAGCCGAAGAAGACCCCGGCCTCCTCGTACAGCTCGGGGGCGACCGTCTTCAGCCGGGCGGTGGCCTCCGCGATCGGGACGCGGACGATGTCGGTGCCGCGCAGGGCGACCATCCGGCCGAAGTCGCCGTCGTGGACGCAGTCGATCGCGTGCAGCCCGAAGCGGGTGGCGAGCCAGCGGTCGAAGGCGCTCGGGGTGCCGCCGCGCTGGACGTGCCCGAGGACGGTGGTACGGGCCTCCTTGCCGGTGCGCCGCTCGATCTCCTTGGCCAGCCACTCGCCGATCCCGGACAGCCGCACGTGCCCGAAGGAGTCGAGCGAGGAGTCCTTGACGACCATGTCGCCGTCCTTGGGCATGGCGCCCTCGGCGACGACCACGATCGGGGCGTGGGACGCCTTGAAGCGGGAGGCGATCCAGGCGCACACCTGGTCCAGGTCGAAGCGCCGCTCGGGGATGAGGATGACATTGGCGCCGCCCGCGAGGCCGGAGTGCAGGGCGATCCAGCCGGCGTGCCGGCCCATCACCTCGCAGACCAGGACCCGCATGTGGGACTCGGCGGTGGTGTGCAGCCGGTCGATGGCCTCGGTGGCGATGCCGACCGCGGTGTCGAAGCCGAAGGTGTAGTCGGTGGCCGACAGGTCGTTGTCGATGGTCTTGGGGACGCCCACGCAGGGCACGCCGTAGTCGTCGCTGAGCCGCGCGGCCACGCCCAGGGTGTCCTCGCCGCCGATCGCGACCAGCGCGCCGATCTCCTGCTTGGCGAGGTTGTCCTTGATCCGCCGGATGCCGTCCTGCTCCTTGAGGGGGTTGGTGCGGGAGGAGCCGAGGATGGTCCCGCCGCGGGGCAGGATGCCGCGCACCGCGGGGATGTCGAGGCGGACGGTGTCGTTCTCCAGCGGTCCCCGCCAGCCGTCCCGGAAGCCGACGAACTCGTAGCCGTACTCCTGCACGCCCTTGCGGACGACGGCCCGGATGACGGCGTTGAGCCCGGGGCAGTCGCCGCCTCCGGTCAGTACTCCCACCCGCATGGAATTGTCCTCTCACCGCGGTTGCCTGGTGAGGGTCACGCTAAGGTGACGGAGGCCACTCACGGCTGGGCGAAAAGCCCAATTACCGCCGAATGTCCGGTAGTTGAATCGGGCGAATCCACTCGAAAGAGTGAGGGCCGTCCCGGCCGCCGGTTCACTCGCCGTCGAGTCCGCGCTCGATGGCGTACCGCACCAGCTCCACCCGGTTGTGCAGCTGGAGCTTGCCGAGGGTGTTCTGGACGTGGTTCTGCACCGTGCGGTGCGAGATGACCAGCCGCTCGGCGATCTGCTTGTAGCTCAGGCCCTTGGCGACCAGGCGCAGCACCTCGGTCTCCCGGTCGGTGAGCCGGGGCGCCTTCGGCTCGCCGGTGTCCGCGGCGGGCGCGGGCTCGGCGGCCAGGCGGCGGTACTCGCCGAGGACCAGCCCGGCCAGGCCCGGGGTGAACACGGGGTCGCCGGCGGCCGTGCGCCGCACCGCGTCCAGCAGCTCCTGGGTGGAGGCCGACTTCAGCAGATAGCCGGTGGCGCCCGACTTCACCGCCTCCAGGACGTCGGCGTGCTCCCCGCTCGCGGACAGCACCAGCACGCGCAGCGCCGGATCGGCGCCGACCAGTTCCTTGCAGACCTGCACCCCCGGCTTGGCCGGCAGGTTCAGGTCGAGGACCAGCACGTCGGGCGCGGCCGCCCGGGCGCGGCGCACCGCCTGCTCACCGTCGCCCGCGGTGGCCACCACCTCGAAGCGGGACTCGGCCAGGTCGCGGGCGACCGCGTCGCGCCACATCGGGTGGTCGTCCACCACCATGACCTTGATCGGACCCTGCTCACCGCTCATCGGCCCTGTGCCCTCCCCCGCGCCCCGGCGGCGCCGTTCCCGTCCCGCGCGGCTCGCGCGACGTCCGTGTCCCCGGCGCCCCGCGCGCCCCTTACGCCCGGCTCGCTCACCGGGCCCTGCTCGCTCACCGTGCCCCGGTCGCTCACCGTGCCGCCGTCGCTGACCGTGTCCCGGTCGCTCACCGTGTCCCGCTCGTCCCGCGCGCGCGGCGCCGTGCGTTCCCCGCCGCGCCCGCCCCGCGAACGCCGTTCGTCCCGCGCACCGCGGTCGTCCCGCGTGCCCCGCTCGGCCCGCGCGCCCTCCGGGCCGCCCCGGGCCCGTCCCGCCGGCACCCGCAGCTCCACCTCCGTGCCCTGGCCGGGCACCGAGATCAGCTCGGCCGTGCCGCCGACGTCGCGCAGCCGGCCCCGGATCGACTGGGCCACGCCGAGCCGGCCCTCCCGCTCGGCCTGGGCGAGGCGGCCCGGCGGGATGCCGGGCCCGTCGTCGCGCACCGTCACGGTCACCGACCCCGGCTCGTCCTCGACGAGGATCCAGGCCCGGGCCCGCTCACCGGCGTGCCGGCGCACGTTGTCCAGCGCTGCCCCGACGGCGGCGGCCACCTCCCGGGCCACCGCGGCCGGCAGGGGCACCGGGGCGCCCGGCTCGGCCAGCGCGATCCGCGAGCCGGCGTACGGCGCGAGCAGGGTCCGCAGGTCGACGGGGCCGCCGTCGCCGGGCTCCTCGTCCTCCACCAGCCGGACCACCGCGCCCTCGGCGGCGTCCTCGGACACCCGGGAGACGGGGACGAGCCCGCCGGAGACCAGGGTGCGCAGCGCCACCTCCTGCTCACCGGCGAGCCGGCCCAGCTCGGCCGCCTCGCCGCCGATGACCGCGCCGCGCCGCTGCACCATGGCGAGCACCTGGAGCACGCCGTCGTGGATGTCCCGGGCCAGCCGCTCGCGTTCACGGGTGGCGGCCTCGATCTCCAGGGCGCGGGCGAGGGTGCGCTCGGAGGCACGGGCGACCTCGACCACGTAGCCGATGGCGATGGAGGCGACCCAGACCAGGATGACGTTGTGCACGGTGTCGCGGGCCGGGGAGCCGCGCTCGACCAGGTTGGCGGCGGCGACCGCGGTGGAGGCGAGGGCGGCCCAGCGCCAGCCGCCCCGGATCGCGAAGGCGAGGACGGAGCCGGCGGTCCAGATGGAGGGCAGCGTCGGGCCGCCGTCCGCGATCCGCTCGTGGGCGTCGGCCAGGGGCGTCAGCAGGATGCCGGTCAGCGCCAGGGCGAGGTCGGCGGCCAGGAAGGGCTTGGTGCAGCGGGCGGCGCTCGCCACCCTGGGCAGCGTGGCCAGGGTCCACACGCACAGCACGCAGTAGTACGCGATGGCGATGCCCGGGCGCGGGAACCGGTCGTAGGCGGTGGCGAACAGGCCGACCGCGTAGAACATCGTCAGCACCCGGTAGCCGGCGAGCGCGCGCCACAGCGGCTGCTCGACCGACATCCTCATGACGCGCTCGCGCCTGGGCATGTCCCCCCTCGTCGTCCGGGCGGCCGCGGCCCTCCCGCCGCGCCGACCCGCCCCGTCCGTCCCGTGCTACCGGGCGTCCTTCTCCTTCTCCGCCTGTTCCCTCTCGGCCTTCTCCAGCGCGGCGCGGGCCGCCTTCTCGGCCTCCCGCCCGGCCTTCTCGGCCTCCTTCTCGGCCTTGGCCGCCTCCGCGATCTGCCGCTTCGCGGCGGTCGCGTAGATGTCGACGTACTCCTGGCCGGAGAGCTTCATGATCTCGTACATGACCTCGTCGGTCACCGCGCGCAGCACGAACCGGTCGTGCTCCATGCCCTGGTAGCGGCGGAAGTCCAGCGGCCGGCCGATGCGGATGCCCGGGCGCATCAGCTTGGGCACCACCTTCCCGGGCGGCTGGATCTTCTCCGTGTCGATCATGGCGACCGGAATGACGGGCGCCCCGGTGGCCAGCGCCACGCGCGCCAGTCCGCCGGGCTTGCCGCGGTACAGCCGCCCGTCGGGCGAGCGCGTGCCCTCCGGGTAGATGCCGAACAGCTCGCCCCGCTCCAGGACCTCGATGCCGCTCCTGACCGCCGCCTCGCCCGCGCCGCGCGCGCCGGAGCGGTCCACCGGGAGCTGGCCGACGCCCTTGAAGAACGCGGCGGTCAGCCGCCCCTTCACACCGGGCGTGGTGAAGTACTCGGCCTTCGCGATGAAGGTGACCTTGCGGTCCAGCACCGCGGGCAGGAAGAACGAGTCGGAGAACGACAGGTGGTTGCTCGCCAGAATGGCGGGGCCCTCGGCCGGGATGTTCTCCTGGCCCTCCACCCAGGGCCGGAAGGCGAGCCGCAGCGGCCCGCCGATGGCGACCTTCATCGTGCCGTAGAACAACCGATTGCCTTCCTGTGTGTGCCGATCAGACCATAACCCCAAGCGCGCGTGAAGGAGCCGACGGCCCTGGTCGGTGTCAGTGCCGTCGCGTACGGTGAAGTACCCGCGATCGCCGGCGCGCCCGCGCCCGGCGTGCCCGCCTCCCCTGCCACGAACAGGAGCACCGACGTGCCGGTCCTCCCAGGAGCCGAGCCGTTCCGCCACGAGGGCGGGGAGATCGGCGTGCTCCTCTGCCACGGTTTCACCGGCTCCCCGCAGTCGCTGCGCCCCTGGGCGGAGCACCTCGCCGGGCGCGGTCTGACCGTGTCCGTGCCGCTGCTGCCCGGGCACGGCACGCGCTGGGAGGACCTGCAGGTCACCGGCTGGCAGGACTGGTACGCGGAGGTGGACCGGGAGCTGCGCGCGCTGCGCGAGCGGTGCGCGCGGGTGTTCGTGGGCGGTCTGTCCATGGGCGGCGCCCTGGCGCTGCGGCTGGCCGCCCGGCACGGGGACGCGGTCGCCGGCGTGATGGTCGTGAACCCGGCCTGCAAGGTGCACGGCCTGTCGGCGTACGCGCTTCCGGTGGCCCGCCACCTGGTGCGCACGACGAGGGGCATCGCGAGCGACATCGCCAAGGAGGGCGCCGCCGAGCTGGGCTACGACCGGGTGCCGCTGCACGCCGCGCACTCGCTGAGGGTCTTCTTCCGGCTGCTCGACGGCGAGCTTCCGCAGGTCACGCAGCCGCTGCTGCTTCTGCGCAGCACCCGGGACCATGTGGTGCCCCCGGCCGACCCGGCCCACGTCCTCGGCCGCGTCTCCTCGCTGGACGTCACCGAGGTCCTGCTGGAACACAGCTACCACGTGGCGACGTTGGACCATGACGCGGACCGGATCTTCGAGGAGAGCCACGCCTTCATCGGCCGGCTCGCACCCAGTGTCGGCAAGGAAGGGACGGCCGCAGGTGGCTGAGCACGACTCCGACCGCGAGAACCGGGAGAGCCGCGAGCCGGCGGAGCCTGTCGGACCCGTGGAGCCGGTGGAGCGGGCGGAACAGGTGGAGCAGGCGGAGCAGGCGGAATCCGCCGGCGCGGTGGGGCGGACCGATCCCCCGGGTGCGGGCGCGCCCGCCGACCGGGCCGGCGGCGCGGACCCGGCCGGTGCCGTCGCTGCCGGCGACGGGCCGGCCGGCGAGGGCGCCGGGGTCCCCTTCGACGAGGAGGCGGCCTGGGCCGCCATCGTCGCCGGTTACGGCGAGGAGCCCCCGGACCCGCCGGGCGCGCGGCCGTACCGCCCCGTGCGGGACCTGCCGCTGCCGGACACCGACCTGCCCGGGGACCCGCCGGGCGAGCCGCGGCAGGGGACGGACCGGACGGACAGCGAGCGCCCCGACGGCCAACGGCACGACGGCGAGCGGCCGGACGGCCAACGGCACGACGGCGAGCGGCCGGACCGGCCCGGGCCCGGCGGTGACCGCCCGGCCCCGGCACGGCCCCTCGGCGGCTCGGTGTCCTTCGCCCCCGGCGTCGGCCCCCGGGACTACTCGCCGCCCGAGCGGTCCGGGGACGACTACGCGGATGACGAGGGCCACTTCGTACCGCCCGAGCCGCCGCCGCTGCCGGACGCGGACGTGACCGCGAAGTTCGCCTGGCTCGCGGTGATCGGGGGTCCCGTCCTGCTCCTGCTGGCCGTGCTGCTGGGCTGGGAGATGACGTGGTGGCTCACCACCGTCTGCGTGGGCGGCTTCCTCGGCGGCTTCGCCACGCTGGTGGTGCGCATGAACCCCGGCGACGAGGACGACGACGACCCCGGCCGGGGGGCGGTGGTCTGACCTCGGGGCGGGCACCCCCTCCCCCGCGCGTTACGGCCCCTCCCCGGGCGTCACGACCGCTCCCCCCCTGGCGTTACGCCCCCCTCTCCCGGGCCTTATGTCCCCGCCGGGATCCGCAGTGCGGCCAGTACCGGCAGGTGGTCCGTGGCCACCCGGAGGTCGGCCTCGCTGACGCCGGGGTGCCCGTGCGGCACCCCGCAGCCGAGCACCTCGACGCCCCGGGTGGCGAAGACCGCGTCGATGCGCTGGTACGGGTCGCCCGGCGTCCAGGTGTGCTCGCCGCCCCACGGGGCGGTCGCCCAGCAGTCCTGGAGCGCGGCGGCGAGCCGGCCGAACGTCGGCCCGTCCGGCCGCTCGTTCAGGTCGCCGCCGGCGATCACATGCTCCGCGCCCAGCCCGGCCACCCGGTCCAGGAGCATCCCGCCCTGTTCCCGGCGCTCCTCGGCGTCCAGTGAGAGGTGACAGCTGAGCACGCCCACCCGGGCGCCCCCGAACCGGACGACGGCCGTGGCGAAGCCCCTGCGGTGCCGCCCGGGGGTGAGCGGGAGCAGCACGTCCTCGGTCCGCTCGACAGTGGCCCGCAGCGAGCACAGGACGGCCGGCCCCGCGGCCGTGGCGCCCCCGGTGAGGATCACCAGTCCGGAGGCGGCCGCCAGCCGGGCGAGTTTCTTGCGCCAGCGGAAGAAACGCGGCGCCTCCTGGAGCAGCACCAGGTCGGGCGCGCAGGCGCCGATCACCCGGGCGAGGGCGGCGGTGTCGTCCCGCATCGAGCGGATGTTGTAGCTCAGTACGCGCACGACGGCGGAACCGTCGGCTTCCGTACGCGAGTTGGGCAAGAGCATGACGATCAACATACGCCGCCGGGCCTCCGCGACGGCCGGGGACCGCCCGGGCCGTGCTCGGCCGGTGGCCGGCGGTTGACGTCCGGGGCCCGCCCGGGCGCGCGCGGCCGGTGGCCGGCGGTTGACGGCCGGAGTCCTGCCATGGGAAGACCGCGGGGGCGCACCCGAAGGCGCGCCCCGGCCCACTCACATGATCGGGTCGGGCTCCCGGGCCAGGTCCGCCGCGCCGACCAGGCCGGCCTTGTTGCCCAGCTGGGCGGCGATCACGTCGGCGACCGGGCGCCAGTTGCCGCCCACCAGCCACCGCTTGTACGACTTGCGGATCGGGTCCAGCACCAGCTCGCCCTCGTCGGACAGGCCGCCGCCGACGATGAACGCCGACGGGTCGAAGAGGGAGGCCAGGTCGGCCAGGCCCGCGCCGGCCCAGCGGGCCAGCTCGCGGTAGGAGTCGACGGCCACCGGGTCGCCCTGGCGAGCGGCCATGGAGATGTGCTTGCCCTCGATGCCGTCCGGGGTGCCGTCGCCCAGGGACAGCAGCAGCTCGGCGTTCTCGGGGGTGGCGTTGGCGCGCTGCTTGGCGTACCGCACGAGCGCGCGGCCCGAGGCGTACTGCTCCCAGCAGCCCTGCGAGCCGCAGCCGCACAGCAGGCCGTCCGGCACCATGCGGATGTGGCCGAACTCGGCGGCCACGCCGAAGTGGCCGCGGCGCAGCTTGTTGCCGATGATGATGCCGCCGCCGAGGCCGGTGCCCAGGGTGATGCAGATGACGTTGCGGTGGCCCTTGCCGGCGCCGAACTTGTACTCGCCCCAGGCCGCGGCGTTGGCGTCGTTCTCGACGACGACCGGGAGGCCCACGCGGGCCTCGACCTTCTGCTTCAGCGGCTCCTGGCGCCAGTCGATGTTGGGTGCGAAGTAGACCGTGGAGCGCTGCCGGTTGACGTAACCGGCGGCGCCGATGCCCACACCGACGATGTCGTGCCCCGCGCGTGCGCCCTCCACCGCCGAGGCGATGGCGTCCACGATGGCCTCGGGCGTGGTGGGGGTCGGCACCTTGAAGGTCGAGAGGATGTTGCCTTCCTCGTCGACCACGCCGGCCGCGATCTTCGTGCCGCCGATGTCGACGCCGATGGTGAGTCCCATGAATCCCTCAGTTTCGGTCGAGCCCCGCTACGGCCAACCGTACCCGAGGCACTGCGGTGGGATTCGCGTCGTCCGCCCGCCGGACGGCCCTGCCGGACGGCCCCGCCGGACGGCCCCGGCGGGCGGGGCGGCGGACGGTCGGACGGTCGGGTCGGCCCGTCAGTCCGGTCGGGTCGGCCGGTCAGTCCAGGTCGATGCGTTCCCCGCCGGCGGTGCCCTCACCGCGGTCCCGGCGGTCCGGGCCCTCCCGGTGGCTGCCGGGCTTCCTCGGGTCGTCCTCCGCGGCGCCCTGGCGGGACGTCCAGCGCCGCTCCTGGGCCTGCACGGCGGAGCGGTAGGCGGCGAGGAGTTCCCCGCCGGCCGCGGCGAGGTGGTCGAAGACGTCCGGGTTGCGCTCCACGACCGGTTCCACGGCCGCCCTGGCCTGCTGCACCATCTGCCGGACCACCTGCTGGGCCGCCGGTCCGGCGACCGGGCCGAGCAGCGGCGACCGGAGGGAGGACAGCTTGTCGGCGACCGTGTCGACGAGCCGGCGCAGCTCCTCGGCGGCCGAGCCCGGGGGCGGGCCGTACGCGGCGCGACGCCGGGCCTTCTCCGCCTCGAGGTCCTCGCCGCAGGCGGTGGCCCACGCGTCGGCGTCGGCGGCGTCCGCGGCGGTGCCCCGCCCGCCGGTACCGTGCTCGGCGGTGTCCCCGTCCGTACCCCGCGGCGCCTCGTCCGCGACCGGCTCCCGGGCGGCGTCGTCGCGAGCGTCGTCGGACGGTGGGCGCTCTTCGCTCATGACGGACTCCTGACTACGGTTCGTCCTTACGACGTTACCCGAACGGGGGTACGCGGTTCATCTCCCGCCGGTCCCGGCGGATCACCGGGACGCGCCCGGCCACAGCGCGGGGTCGGGCACGAACCGGATGCGCAGCTCGCCCTCGCGCAGCGCGGCCCCGTCGACGGTGCAGCGGCGCAGCGCCGAGGGCAGCGGTACGACGCGGCGGAACGGCCCGGCGGCGAGCAGCAGTTCGTCGCCGCGCCGGATGAGGTCCAGTTCGTCCCGTATGGCGCCGGGCAGCGGGATGTGCCACACGAGCACCCCGTCCTCGGCGAGCCGGTCGGCGACCGGCCACCCGGCCCGCTCCGGCGCCGCGCCGGCGCCGGGCGGCGCGAGGGCGGCCAGGTCGTCCGTGCCGCGCGGGTCCCGGCCCAGATGGGCGGCAGGGTGCACGGCGTACGTCTCCCGCCACTCGTCCAGTGCCTTGCGCTGCTGGGCGACCGGGCCGGCCAGCCAGGAGTCCGCGGGCGCCTCGGGCAGCACCCGGTTGGCGACCAGCGCTTCGAGGGGCAGGCCGCGCACCGCGAGGCCGAGTGCGGCGGCCCGCACGGCGTCGGCGCCGGCCGGGCCCGGTTCGGCGACCAGCCGCACGGTCGTGCCGGCGTCCTCGACGACGGCCTCCACGGCGGCCAGTTCCACGTCCCAGCGGGCCGCCGTCTCGTACAGCCACTCCGCCGGCATCGGCACGCCGGCGAGCCGGCCCAGGACGGGGCGCAGCGCGCGGGCCGCCTGCCGCTCGGGCGGGAGGAGACGGCGCAGGTAGCGGCGCAGCTCCTCGGGGAGCGCGAGCAGGGCGAGGGCCTGGGGGGCCGGCGGCAGGTCCACGACCAGCAGCTCGAACCGCTCCGACAGGGCAGCGTCCCGCAGGGCCCGCAGCAGGGCCAGTTCCCCGGCGCCGGGCAGCGGGGTGACCTCCTCGGCGTCGAGCGGGGTCGCCCCGAGCAGGTCGAGGACGTTCGCGGCGCGGTCCTGGAAGTCGACGAGGTCCTGCCGGAACGCGGCGGCGGCATCGGGCCGCCAGGCACTGAGGCGCGCCTCGACCGGCACCGGCTTCGCGCCGGTGGGCACACCGAGCGCCGCACCGAGGGTGTCCGTGGGGTCGGCACTGATGACGAGGGTGTTCGTGCCGGCACGGGCGGCGGCCAGGGCGGTGGCGGCGGAAACGGTGGTACGGCCGCTGCCGCCGGGGCCCGTGATCAGGAGGGTGCGCATGAGGGTGAACGCTATCCGGGTTCGCCCCTGGGGCGGGCCACCCCCGGTGTGTGGCCCCGCGCCCCCGTTTGCTTTGCCCACCCGCCCGCCCGACTCGGTGGGGTGAGGCGGCACCGTCCCTGGGGCTCCGCCCCAGACCCCGGCAGGGGGCTGCGCCCCCCGCACCCCCCTCTGCCCCATCCGACCCGCCCGACTCGGTGGGCAGAGGAGTTGCCGCCACGGGGCTCCGCCCCGGACCCCACGCGGGGCTCCGCCCCTGCACCCCGGGCGGGGGCTGCGCCCCCCGCACCCCCCTCTGCCCCATCCGACCCGCCCGACTCGGTGGGCAGAGGAGTTGCCGCCACGGGGCTTCGCCCCGGACCCCACGCGGGGCT